>NZ_BAAAPC010000017.1:0-156622 GCF_039530945.1 Nocardiopsis rhodophaea | reverse complement strand
TCGCCCGCACCGCCCAGCGGCTGCTCGCGATGGCAGCGGCGATCTGGCACAACTGGGAGACCGGAGCACCGGTCAAGCGCTCCCTGATCGCCTACGACCACTAAAGACATCGGACTCAATCATCTAGCCCGCGCCCGAACCGAGCACGGCTGAGGCCTCCTCCCGCCACAGGCGCGGCAGGAGGCCTCGGCGATTCGGCAATCGTGGATCGCCGCACGCCCGGAGCAACCGGTCACCCGGCGCCGCCGCGGACCCGCTCGGCAAGGTCGGCGTTGCGGGCGATGCTCACCAGCCCGGCGGCAAGGGCGGCGGTGTCCTGCTTGGGGACCAGCCCACCCAGTTCCGGCTCAGAGGCGGGCAGCCCCACGCGCTCGGCGCCGCGCAGGCTGAGGTCGTCGGCGAAGGGGCGCAGCCACGCCCACACCGCCTGGGCCTCGCGGCAGAACATCATCGCACCCGTCGGGCCGATGCCGGGGAAGCGGCGCAGCGCGGCAATGAGACGGCGGCGGTCGCCGCCCGCCTCCTCCCCGAGTCGGCGCAGGTCGCCGTCGTAGTCGTCGAGCACGATCCGCGCACACTCCCCGAGCCGGGTGGCGGTGCTCTCGTCGTAGCGGACGTAGCCCCCGCGCCCCAGGGCGTCCACCCTGTCCTGCCAGTCGAGTCGGGCCATCCCGGACGGAGTGGCGCCGCCGGCAGCGTAGAGTTCCCGTGCCGCGGCGATCGCGATGTCGGCGGAGATGCGCGCGGAGAGCAGGTTCACCAGCACCAGCAGCTGCCACAGAGGCGCGGGACGATCGGCCATGCGGATCCCGGCCCGCTCCGCCAGCGTCTGTCCGGCTTCGCGGACCACGGCCCGAGCGATGTCGGTGTGGGTAGCCATGGCGTCCTCCCTTGTCCGGTGTCCACACACAGAGGTGTCGGTCCCACCG
Source organism: Nocardiopsis rhodophaea (assembly GCF_039530945.1). Lineage (NCBI taxonomy): Bacteria > Bacillati > Actinomycetota > Actinomycetes > Streptosporangiales > Nocardiopsidaceae > Nocardiopsis > Nocardiopsis rhodophaea. The sequence continues at coordinate 155,693 of NZ_BAAAPC010000017.1, read as the reverse complement.
CTATCCCTACCCGACCGCCCGGGTCTCCCTGCCGACGCGGCGCGCCCCGCGCCACGGGGGCGTCGAACCCCCCGGGACACGCCGGTCGCGGCCTTATTGTTAGGCTCCACGCCGAGTCGCGGCGCGGAAAGGGAACCTCGATGGACCGGCGGCGGAGGAACTGGGCGGGAAACATCACCTTCCGCGCGGGGCGCATCCACTTTCCCGCGTCGATCGAGCAGTTGCGGAACCTTGTCGCGCGCAGTGCGAAGGTACGCGCGCTCGGGTCCGCCCATTCCTTCAGCGACGTCGCCGACGGGCCCGGGGATCTGGTCTGCCTCGACGACCTCCCGGGCACGATCGAGGTGGACGGCGAGCGCTCGACCGTGACGGTCGGTGCGGGCGTACGCTACGCGGAGCTCGGACGGCTGCTGCATGAGAAGGGGTACGCCCTGCACAACCTCGGTTCGCTGCCGCACATCTCGGTGGTCGGCTCGTGCGCGACCGCGACGCACGGGTCGGGGGACGCCAACGGCAGTCTCGCCACGGCCGTGCGCGAGATGGAGATGGTCACCGCCGAGGGCGGCCTCGTCGTCCTTCGCCGCGGCGACTCCGGCGGCCCGAACGGCCCCCAGGACTCCGCGGACCACTTCCACGGGGCGGTCGTCGGTCTCGGCGCCCTCGGCGTCGTCGTCCGGATGACCCTGGACATCCGGACGACCTTCGATGTACGGCAGCACGTCTACGAGGGGCTGCCGACCGCGGCCCTGGACGACCACTTCACCGAGATCACCTCCAGCGGCTACAGCGTCAGCCTGTTCACCACCTGGCGGGGGCCGCAGATCGACCAGGTGTGGGTCAAGCGGCGGGTCGACGGCCGCGGCACCTCCCCCGCGGACGGCACCGCCACCGCGGCCCGCGGCCGCGCACGGCCGGGGCCGGACTGGTTCGGGGCGCGGCCCGCGGACGGTCCCCGCCACCCCATCGTGGAACTGTCGGCGGTCAACTGCACCGAGCAGCTGGGGGTGCGCGGCCCCTGGTTCGAGCGGCTGCCGCACTTCCGCCCCGACGCCACCCCGAGCAGCGGCGAGGAGCTGCAGTCGGAGTACCTGGTGCCGCGCCGCCACGCGGTCGCGGCGCTCCGGACGCTGGACGCCATCCGCGACCGCATCGCGCCGGTCGTGCAGGTCAGCGAGATCCGCACCGTCGCCGCCGATCAGCTGTGGATGAGCCCCGCCTACCGGCGCGACGCCGTCGCGTTCCATTTCACCTGGATCGCCGACGCTGAGGCGGTGCTGCCGGTGATGGCGCTGGTGGAGGAGCTGCTGGCGCCATTCGAGGCACGCCCCCACTGGGGGAAGCTGTTCACCACCCCGCCGGGGGTGCTGCGCCCGCTCTACGAGCGCCTCCCCGACTTCCAGCGGCTGGTGCGCCACTACGACCCGGCCGGGAAGTTCCGCAACGACTTCCTCGAACGCCATCTCCTCGACGACGCGTGACGCGCGCCGGGGTCTCCTTCTCCCGCCGAGCGAGGCCCGGCCCGCGTCAGCGGCTCTGCCCCACCGCCGAGCGCAGCATCCGCAGCTGCTCCTGGTACTCCTCGGCGTCGATCTCGCCGCGCGCGAACCGCTCGTCGAGCGTCTGCTCCGCCGCCTCGCGCCGCGCTTCGCCGTCCCGGCGCCCCTCGCGGACGGCATAGCGGACCAGGAGGACGAAGGCCACGATGACGAGGACCCAGAACACCACGGTGCTCAGGCCCATGAGAACGTGCCCCCACGACCCCGTAACCTCGTACCAACCGTGCATCTCGCGCTCCCCCTACGCTTCCACACGTTCACTGGGCCGCACCCCCGTACTTGTGAGGGTGCCCGAGAACGCCGCTCACGCGCCACCGCCGACCGCCGCGCTTCGGCAAGCCCAGATGTCCCGGGGGCGCGCCCCGGCGCGAGACACGGCAGGGCTCAGGCAGGGGACGACCAGTCAGCGAGGACCCGGTCGATGGCGTCGGCGATCCGCGCGCGGGCGTCCTCACGGGCAACGCCCGACATCAGCAGCGCGTCGTAGTCGGTCTCCTCGTGGCGCACTGACGCGATGACCGCGCGCCGGACCGCCTTCGGCTCGACCTCCCGCCCGGCCGCCGAGCGTCCGACGCGGCCGCTGCCGCGCGTCGCGGTGTGCTGGGCGACGCGCAGCGCGCGCTCCTCCGGACAGCCGGGGAACTGGGACAGGATCTCCCGGGCGATGCGCGCCTCCAGCTCCACGTCCTGTTCCGCCCGGCGGACAGCGTCGCGCTCCCGCCGCCGCGCCCGCAGGTCCTCGTCCGCCAGGCACTGCTCCTCCGCGCGCTCCAGGGCGGTCTCTTCGACGAGGATGCCGCGCCGCTGGAAGCGCTTGCGACGGCGGTCCCAGCGGACAGCCACCGCCGACAGCCCGCTCGCCTTCTTCGCACGGCGGGTGAGCGTGGCGTCGCCGGACGGCAGGAGGACGAGGTGGTCCATCTCCGCGCACAGCAGGCAGATCCGCTGCCCCGCCTCCAGCAAGTACAGGTCGCCGACATCGTTGGTGCCGTGGCCGCACTCGGCGCACGACCAGTCCCCATCGGCCATGACGGCCATCAGGTCGGGAACTGTGGTGCGCTGGCGCTCGATGCGCCTGCGCTGCGCCTCGGTCAGGTCCGGGGCGGTCCAGCGCGTGCGGTAGGCGCGCTCCACGGCCGCGTCCCCCTCAGCGGTGAAGCGCAGCGGCCGACGATCGCGTGTGGCGGCGGCGTAGGTGGCTTCCTCGGGGTTCAAACCGTGCTCCTCCGCCCAGGCGCGCAACAGCGCCGCGGCACGCGCCACTTTGTCCGGCGGCGCTTGGACGGCCTGCTCTAGGTGGTCGATCCTGCCCTGCTGCCAGGCGTCCACCTGGGGTTCCGGCAGCCAGCCGAGACCGGTCAGCACGTCGACCGGCGCTACGGCGCCGCGCCGATCGACCGCCTCCCGCGCCGCGGCGGCAACGCGCTTGCCGAGCTTGGTGGTGTGCGGATCGTTGTTCGGGCTCTCCTTGTGCACGCGCAGAGCCTAGCGCCGTCAGACGAGGGTGAAGAGCGGACCGGTGATCGTCAGCCCGAGATCGGGCGTGGCGGCGAAGAAGGCGAACAGCATCAGCGCCGCACCGGCCAGGCCGATGTCCTTGTTGAACTGGATCATCTCGTTCTGCCGGGCCTCGTCGTCGCTCTCCTGCCAGAAGGAGTGCATGAGCAGCGCGGTGGGGACCAGGAAGACCACGAGCAGCAGCGCCCCGAGGTCGGGCCAGATCCCGAGCAGGACGCTCAGCCCGCCGAGGGCGAGCACGATGCCGCTGACGAACACCATGACCGTCGGGGCGGGAACCCCCTTCGACTGCGCATAGCCCGCCATCGCCTTGGGCTGGGTGAGGTGCCCGAGTGCGGAGAAAAGGAAGACGATCACGAAGAAAACACGTCCAATGAGCACCACGATGTCCATCACTGCCCCCTGTCAGGAATGGTTTGCTCAGGTACCCCGTACCCAGCGACGGATCGTCGCGAACAGTAATTTCGTCAATTCTCTCCGTATTGACAGCTCACGGCGCGGGACGTGTCCTCGGTTGCCGGGGACTGCCGTCAGGCAGCGGCGATCGGGGCAAGGTGGACCCTCGTGCGGAACTGACCGGTCCCCTGAGCGGGCGTCCGGCCGTTGACCTCCCGCCCGGTGGTGACGCGGATCCGGCCGGCGACCGTCCTCCGGCCATCCCCGCGTATGCCACCGTTCCGCCCGCTGTGCAGGGCGCCGGGGCGCTGGTCACGGTCGCCGATGTGGGCGTCCGACGGGCGGTGCTGGAGGTTCCGTCACGTCGCGGCCGACCGCAGTGACTCCCGCGCCGCCGCGTACCGGTCGCGGATCTCGGGAACGGGTTCGGCCTCGTGGTCCTCGGCCGGGCGGGGTGCCCAGGCCGGGGGCGTTCCCGCAAGGGCCCACGCCGCTTGCCGGGCGGCGCCGTCGGCGACGTACTCCCCCGGTTCGGGGACGGTGACGGTGCGGCCGAAAATCTGGGGTGCGATGGTCCTTACGGCTCGGGAGCGCGCCCCGCCGCCGACCAGCAGGACCCGGCGGACCGGGACCCCCTCCCCGGCCAGCGCGTCGACCGCATCGGCGAGCCCGCACAGCATTCCCTCGACAACGGCCCGCGCGATGTTGGGCGGAGCGAGGTTGGCCCGGGTCATGCCGTCGATGCGTCCGGTGGCGCCGGGGAGGTTCGGCGTACGCTCGCCGTCCAGGTAGGGCAGGAAGGTCAGCCCCCCGGCCCCCGCGGGGGCGGAGCGCGCCAGGGCGTCGAACTCCTCCAGGCTGACGCCGAGCATCGCGGCACCCGCGTTGAGGGCGCGGGCGGCGTTGAGGGTGCAGACGAGCGGCAGGAAGCGCCCCGTGGCGTCGGCGAACCCGGCGACCTGGCCCGAGGGGTCGGCGGTAGGCGTGTCGGTGGCGGCGAAGGCGGCTCCGGAGGTGCCCAGCGAGACAACGACGTCGCCGGGCCGCACGTCGAGGCCCAGTGCTGCGGCCATGTTGTCACCGGTGCCCGGAGACACGACGCCGATCGGCGGGAGGCCGCGCGCGTCGACGGCGGAGCCGGGCTCGAACGGGGCGGCGACGCGCGGCGTCCCCACCTCGCGGCCGAACGCGAGGCGGAGCAGGTCGGGGCAGTACTCGCCGCGGGCGGGCGCGTAGTAGCCCGTTCCGGAGGCGTCGCCGCGGTCGGTAACCGCGTCCCCGCACCCGGTGAGACGCCAGGTCAGCCAGTCGTGCGGGAGCAGGACCCGCTCGACGCGCCGACTGTTGTCCGGTTCGTGTTCGGCGAGCCAGCGCAGCTTCGCTACGGTCACGCTCGCGACCGGGACGGTTCCCACGGCATCGGCCCAGGCTTTCGGGCCGCCGAGCTCGCTGACCAGGTCGGCCGCGGCGGTGGCGGAACGGGTGTCGTTCCACAGCAGGGCGGGCCGCACCACGCGCCCGTCGGCGTCAAGGGCCACCATGCCGTGCTGCTGTGCGGCGACGCCGATGGCCGCGACCCCGTCGAGCAGGCCGCCCTCAGCGGCGCTGAGCAGGGCGGTCCACCAGTGGTCGGGGTCGATCTCGGTTCCCTCGGGGTGCGTGGCTCGCCCCTCGCCGACCAGCGCTCCTGTGTCAGCCCGGCGCACCACGATCTTGGTGCCCTGGGTGGACGAGTCCACTCCGGCCACGAGCGTCATTCGGCCCCCAAAGCCCGCACTTTCCCACAACCGTATCCGGCACGTGCGGTGATGAGTGTGGACGTTTGCCCACGCGCACGTCAATGTCCCGGATTCCGGTACCGCAGCCGTCGGCCGAGGGTTCGCGGGGAGCGGCAAAGGAGCTTCTCAGCCGAGGTGGGCGCGGATCTGCCGGATGTGTTCGGGGGTGGTGCGGCAGCAGCCGCCGATGAGGCGGGCGCCGGCCGCGCGCCAGCCGCGGGCCTCGGCCCCGAAGCGCACCGGGTCGCTCGATCCGGTCCAGCCGCGGCGCTCCGCATCCCACGTCTCCCCCGAATTGGGGTAGACGACCACGGCGGCGCCACTGGTCGCCGCCTCGCGGATCAGGGAGGGGATGTAGCGGGGCGCGGTGCAGTTGGCGCCGACGGCGACCACCGCGTCGAGTCCGGAGAAGAGTGCCGCGCAGTCGGACAGGCGCGCGCCGTCGTTGATGTGTTCTCCGTCGCGGCAGGAGAAGCTCATCCACGCGCGGACCCCCGGCGTCTCGGCGAGCAGGCGGGCCAGGGCACGGGCCTCGGGGTAGGAGGGGATGGTCTCGCAGGCCAGCAGGTCGGCTCCGCTGTCGGCGAGGATGTGCCACCGGTCGCGGTGCCAGGCGGCCAGGCCCTCCTCATCGAGGTCGTAGGCGCCGGTGTACTCGGCACCGTTAGCCAGGTAGGCGCCGTACGGGCCGACGCTCGCCGCCACCAGTCCGGCACCGCGCTCGTCGCGGGCCTCGGCCGCGAGCGTCACGGACCGGCGGATAAGGTCGGCCGCCTCCCGAACGCTCATCCCGCGTCGGATGAGCGCCGGGACACTGGCCTGGTAGCTGGCGGTGGTGGCGACGTCGGCGCCCGCCGCGAAGAAGTCGCGGTGCGCGCGCCGGATCAGGTCCGGATCGTCCATGAGCAGGCGGGCCGACCAGAGCTCGTCGCTCAGGTCGCAGCCGAGTTCCTCCAGCCGCGTGGCCAGCCCGCCGTCGAGGACGAGGGCGTCGTGCTGGTCGAGCAGTGTGCGCACGAATTCACCCTAATCCAGCGGTCTCGTCGGGCCTTCGGTCGTTCCGGGAGGCGCGAACGGGGCGGCACCTGACGGTTGCCCGAGCGGCCTGCCGCGTCCGTGGCGGCTCTCAGAACCGCTGCGGACTCTCGGCGCCTCGGGCCGCTCCCACCCCAGCAGGCGTCCCAGCGCGCGGGCGAGAATCCCGGCGGCGTCCTCGGCGTTGTCGAACGAGCGGAAGGCCACGTGGTTGTCCGGGCGGACCAGGAGGGCGCCGGACTCGGCGATTTCGCGCAGCCGCGCCCAGTCGCCGTAGGGGTCCTCATACTCCTGGCCGGGGCCGATGACCGCTGTGGCGATGTCCAACCCGAACTCCTTGCCGGCCAGGCGGGCCGCGTCCGCCCAGCACTGGCCGCCGATGCCGGTGATCAGGGTGAACCGGCCCTGCCCGCCCAGGTCGAGGGTGGACAGGTTGCGCGTCCCCGCGGTGAGCCAGGCGTGCGGGAGCTTGGCGCCGGGCCGGGTGGTGGGCTGGTAGTGCAGTTCGGGGTCGCGGTCGTAGCCCGGCTCGGCCGTACCGTCGGGAATGACCGCCGACGAGGTGTAGCGGTGGTTGAGGTCCACACCGTGCGCGTTGAACTCGTACACCTTGCGCGCGATCGCCTCACGCAGCCGGGCACGCTGGTCGGCGGCCTCGGGGGTGTCGGACTTGCGGGCGGCGATGTTGCGGTGCAGCTGCTCGGGTGTCTGCGGGGCCAGGCCGTCCAGCGCCTCGAAGATGGGGGCGGTCTCGACGATGGACTTGTTGGCGCGCTCGACGACCTGCTTGCCGATGGGAGCGCGCTCAGCGTCGTAGCTGTCGAGAAGGGAGGGCGCGGCGGTGCCGTCCAGGACCAGCTTCAGCTTCCAGGCCAGATTGTAGGAGTCCTGGATGGACGTGTTGGAGCCCAGTCCGTTGGACGGCGGGTGGCGGTGGGTGGCGTCCCCCGCGCACAGCACCCGCCGGTTGGAGTACCTCTCGGCGTACATCTCGTTGACGGTCCAGGCGGAGGTGGAGGTGACGGTCACCGGGATCTCGTCGTCTCCCACCAGCTTGCGCACCACCGACAGGGCGTAGTCCTCGGTGAGGTCCGGCGGCCCGCTCGCCACGTCGTACCCCCACACGATCAGCCACTCGTTCCACGGGCGCACGCAGCGGACCAAGCCCGCGCCGATGCCGCCAACGGTCGCTCCAGGCGCCAGCACCCAGTACAGGGTGGCGGGGCGGTGCGCCACGTACTTGGACAGGTCCGCCCGGAACACGATGTTGATGCTGCCCGCGACACCCATGTGTCCGCGCATCGGCAGCCCGGCGTGCTCGGCGACGCGGCTGCGCCCGCCGTCGGCACCGATCAGGTACTTGGCGCGGATCTGGTAGGTGTCGCCGCGCAGACGGTCGTCGACGGTGGCCGTCACCCCGTGGTCGTCCTGCTCGAAGGACGTGTAGGCGGTGTGGAAGCGGAGCCGGGTGCCGCGCTCGATGGCGGCGTTGACGAGTATCGGCTCCAGCAGGTGCTGGGGCATGTCGCACATGCGGGTGGGACTGGCGAGCTCGTGTTCGGCCTGGACGAGCGGGGCGTTGCCCCAGGAGCGCACGCGGCCGAGCTCCTCACCGGCGAGGGAGGTGCAGAAGACCGTGTTGCCCATGAGGTGTTGCGGGGTGGCCTTGGCGACCACGTCTTGCTCGACGCCCAGATCGCGCAACACCTCCATGGTCCGCTGGTTGGTGATGTGCGCCCTCGGGGTGTCAGCAAGCCGCCCGTCACGGGTCACCAGGATGTTGTCGATGCCGTAGGTGCTCAGGGCGAGGGCGGCACTGGCGCCCGCGGGCCCGCTGCCCACGATCAACACATCGGTTTCCACCGCTGCCATCGGGTGCTCCTCCTGATTGGACGACAGACCGTGGGCCCGCCGCCGCACGGGGTCGCGTTGCAGTCGCAGTCGATAATTGGGACACGGGGCGCAATCGTCCCCGCGACGCTCAGCTACCGTAGCCCAGACAGCGAAAGCACACACCCTCGGTTAGTGCGGGAATCTCGTTAGTGCAGGTACGCGATACTGTGGGTTCATGAGGGAAAGCGTCGAGACCGCGTCTACGCCACCCGCCGAGCCGGGCGACACCGGAGACGCGTTCGACGATGTGGCATTCGATGTCTTCGCTAAGCGCTGCCCGTCACGCACCACGTTGGAAAACATCACCGGCCGCTGGGGCGCCCTGGTCCTGGCCGCGCTGAACGACGGCCCCTACCGCTTCAACGCCCTGCGCCGACGGGTCGACGGCGTGAGCGAGAAGATGCTCTCCCAGACCCTGCACGCCCTGGAACGCGACGGATTCGTCATCCGCGACGTGCGGCAGCAGATCCCACCGCACGTGGAGTACCGCCTCACGCCCCTCGGCGCCGCCACCGCGGAAAAGCTTCTGGACCTGGTCGAACTCGTCGAAGCCCGCATGGACGAGGTCCTCAGCGCGCACACGTCCTACGACGCGGCACGCGGCTAAGAACGCACCAGCCCCCGTCGGCCGACGCCGACCCGTCTCGACGCGCGCGAGGTTCGCGTAGTACCTTCCGGAGCCAGCGGTGTGCGGCATACGCGCATTTAGGGACGGAATGGGGCGGCGGGGCCACATGGGGTTACTGCGGACGGTGGCACGGGTTTCCACCAGCGCGCTGATCACGCTTCCGGTGCTGGCGGTCGCACTGCCCGCGCGTGCGACGGTGGGGCCGCCCGAGTCCGCGTGTCAAGGGAGCGGGGAGATCACCGTCGAGGAGTCCCGGCTCAGCGGTGAGGTCCCGCAGGAGATCCTGCGGCGCTCGGGTTTCGACACGGCCGCCACCGACTTCGCCGATGCCCTGTGCGGCGCGCGGAACCCGCGCGCCGCTGAGGCCATGGTCCGGCACCACGGTTCGCGGCTGTGGCGCGCGGCCGTCAAGCGAGCGCAGGAGGTGGGCCGGGCGACCGGTGACCTGAGTGCCGGGGACGACCGCCCTTTGTACTGGGCACGGCTCGGGATGACGGCGGCGCTCCGCCGCTGGGAGCCGTCGTTCGAACTCAGCGACAATGAGCGGGCCGAGCTCATCGCGTCGCTGGAGCGATGGTCACGCGGGCACCACCAGATGCGCTTCCCCGGCGACTCCGACATCACCCGCGTCGTGGTCACCGGGTTCGACCCTTTCCGGCTCAACAATGACATCCGCCAGGCCAACCCCTCGGGGGCGGCCGCACTCGCTCTGGACGGCACGGCCATCGAGACCGATGAGGGGCCCGCCGTTATCGAGGCCGGGATGTTCCCCGTGCGCTGGCGCGACTTCACCGAGGGCATCGTCGAGCACGCGCTGCTCCCCCACTACACCGGCCACCGGCCGGCCGACCTGGTGATCACCGTCAGCCAGGGCCGCGAAGGGCGCTTCGACCTGGAGGCCTACAACGGTGCGTGGCGCGGCGGGGGCACCGACAACCTCATGGTCGGCGTCTCCGGCCAGATCCCCATTCCCGAGGGCGTGCCCACGGTAGAGCCGCAGCCGCAGTGGAGCCCCTCCACCCTCGACCGCGAGGCGATCGTCGACGCGGCCGCCGGGCCCTTTCCCGTCATCGACAACACCCAGGTCACCGAGATCCCGGCCGGGGAGACCGAGCCGGTGGTCCGCCCCGACGGCCCCACTCCGGGGTCACGGGCCGTGGCGGGCGGCGGAGGTGACTATCTCTCCAACGAGATCGCCTACCGCAACACGCTGCTGCGCGACGCGACCGGCCGCGAAATCCCCGCCGGGCACGTGCACACCCCGGTCCTGCACTTCGGTGCGGGCAACGGCGGGGACGTCACCGATGACGTGTTCGAACGCAACCGCACGGAGATCGTCGAGCAGGTGCGCTCCATCGTCGCCGAGGCGGCGGCACACCGGTAGGCGTGCCGCCAAGGGACGACCTCCCTACATCCGACTGGCGGCGGCGACGAACCGCGCCCACTCTGCAGCGGCAAGTCTCAGGTCACCGAGATGCCGATTCTGAGTGTCGCGAATACGGGTCTCGGGGCCTTCGGACACCTCAACACAGTTGGGGCCGTCAACCGAGTAGCTTGATGTGTGCCACGCCTGACGCATCGCATCCATTTCGTACCTTCCTGATTAGCTCCACGGATTGAGCGGGGGAGTACGCCCAGGCCTGGAGTTCGGCCCATACGGCCGAGATCCGCTTCACTTCGGGGGCGTCCGTAACGACAGTGTTCCCCGACATGTGCTCCATATGAGCGATGGCGGGGCGATCGTCGAACAGCAGCAGGCGGAACGGCCCCCCGAGCGCCGGATGGCGCTCAAGCTCTGTCCCCGCTGGTCTCGTCAACGCGACCTCAGCGGTGAAGGTGGATACTTCGCGTGTCACGCGGGGCGGGTGCCCTTATGTGACCGGTCAGCTCGTGTTCAGTCCCCAGCGCGTGCGGATACTCGCGTCGGCCCGGCTGAACACGATGTCGATGAGGATGCCGATCGCCAAGACGACGAAGATGTAGGCGAGCAGACGGTCGGCGTCATTCATGGCGCGCGACTGGCTCAGGGCCCACCCGATCGAGTGCTGCTGGTTGATGATGACGAGGAGCTCGCCGGCCATGAGCGACCGCCATGCGAACGCCCACCCCTGCTTGAGCCCGGAGACGAACATCGGCAACGACGCCGGGACGATGAGGAACCGGTACAGGGAGATCCCGCGCAGGCCCATGACCTGACCGGCGCGCCGCAGGGTCGGCGGGACATAGTCGGCACCGTTGGCCAGCCCGTTGGCGATGGAGGGGGCGGCGCCCAGCACGACGACGAACATGATCGCGGCCTCGCTGATGCCGTACAGCAGCATCGCGAAGGGGAACCACACAATCGACGGCATGGTCTGCAGGCCGGTGATCAGCGACCCGAGGGCGTTGCGCAGCACCTTGAATCGGGAGATCAGCAGTCCGACCGTGCCTCCCACGGCGAAGGCGAGGGCGAAGCCCGCCACCGCGCGCTCCATCGTGGTGCGCACCGCCTCCCAGAAGGCACCGGATTTCAGTTCCTCCAAGAGGGTGCCCAACACACGGTCGGGGCCGGGCAGCACGTAGACGGGTTTCCACCCGATCCACACCACCGCCTGCCAGGCGATGAGCACGACCGCGACGGCCAGGAGCTTGGGCCAGGCGGCCGACCACAGCCGGAAGGCCAGGACCGCGGCCCCGCGCTCCGTCTCCGCCGGATCGGGGCCCAGTTCCAGGGCATCAAGGCCTTGGACCCGTCGGTCCCCGGCGTCGGCCGCCGCTTCCTCGGCGCCCGGCGACGCGTTCTCGGTCGTGGCCCGCGGGGGGCTAGGGCTCGGTTCAACGGGCATGACGGGAGACCTCCGCACGGAGACGATCGGTGATGACGGCGGCCTGCTCGGCGATCTCGGCGGAGTCGATGCGCCGCGGGCGCCGCCCGGCCACGGCGAACTCCTCCATGACCCGCCCCGGTCGGCTGGACAGTAGGACGACCCGGTCGCCCAGCCGCACGGCCTCGCGGACGTTGTGCGTCACAAACAGCACGCTCAGTCCGCGCTCGCGCCAGATCCGCTCCAGCTCGTCGTGGAGGATGTCACGGGTCATGGCGTCGAGGGCCCCGAACGGCTCGTCCATCAGCAGCACGTCGGCGTCCTGGGCAAGTGCCCGGGCCAGCGCCACCCGCTGGCGCATGCCGCCCGACAGCTCGTGCGGACGCTTGCGGGCGAAGCCGCCGAGCCGGACTAGGTCGAGCAGCTCCTCGACGTGGCGCCGCCGCTCGGCTTTGGCGATTCCGCGGACCTTCATCGGCACCTCGATGTTGCCGCCCACGGTCAGCCACGGGAACAGCGCCGCCTCCTGGAACATCATGGAGACCCGGTGTCCGTTCACCGAGACGGTACCCGCGGTGGGCTCGTCGAGTCCGGCGACGAGCGAGAGCAGGGTGCTCTTGCCGCACCCCGAGGCGCCGAGGATGGAGACGAACTCGCCCTGCCGCACCGTGATGGACAGGCCGTCGATGGCGGTCAGTGTGTGGTGGCCGCGCCCGAACACCTTGGTGATGTCGTCGATGGAGACCGCGGTACCGACGGATTCGGCCGTGAGGACACTCATCAGTCAATCGCCTTCCAGTCCGCTGACCCGGTCGCGACCGGCGTCGGAGAGCAGTTCGTTGAGGATGTCGAGGGCGTAGAGGCCGTTGAGGTCCACCGGTGGGAGCACTCCCGCGGCCTCGGCGTGCTCGGCGCTGCCCCGCAGGGAGGGGGCGACCGGGTCGACGGTGAAGGTGAGGTTGTCGAAGGCCGCGGTGAGGAGGTCGTCGTCGAGCCGCCGCCCGCTGAGTTCCGCGAACTGGTCGGCGGTGGCACGGCGGGCGTCCTCGGGGTCGGCGTTCATCCGGTCGATCGTCGCGATGTGGCCCTTGAGCAGCCGCCGCACGTTGTCGGGGTGGGCCTTGAGGTAGTCGGCGTTGACGATGAGCTGGGTCGTCACGAAGCGGCCGCCGGTGTCGGGCCATTCGTCGGATTCGTCCACCAGGACGTGTCCGCCGCCCTTGATCACCAGGCGGCTGAGGTAGGGCTCGGGCACCCAGGCCCCGTCGATTCGGTCGGTGAGGAAGGCATCGACGATCTCGGAGTTCTTCTGCGGGATGATCGAGATGTCGCCGCCGCCCGCCGTGTCGAACGTCCACCCCTGGTTGGTGGCCCACCAGCGCAGCGCCACATCCTGGGTGTTGCCGAGCTGGGGAGTGGCCAGGGTCGCGCCCTTGAGGTCGTCAACCGAGGTGATCTCCGGGCGGACCACGAGTCCGCTGCCGCCGGACGTCGAGCCGGCGATGACGCGCAGGGCGGCGCCCTCGGACTTCGCCCACCCGTTGATGGCGGGGTTGGGGCCGACGAACGCGGCGTCGACGTCGCCGGAGAAGATGGCGTTGACGGCGTCGGGGCCGGCGTTGAAGGTCTGGGTGGAGAAGTCGATGCCGTCGCCGAGCGCGTCGGCGTAGATTCCCTCCTTCAACCCGACGAGCGCGGGTGCGTGGGTAATGTTCGGGAAGTAGCCCAGGACCAGGCGATTCTCCCCGGCGGAGGCGTCGCCGCCGCACGCGGTCGCGGTCAGTCCCAAAAGGAGGAGGGAGGTGGCCGCGGCGGCTCGGCGTAACCTGCGCACGCTCATGCTGTGGAGCCCCTTACATCTGTGACCCTGACTCAGGACTGCGCAAATCCTACTTAATGAGTAGGATTAATGGAAGTGATCTTGCACTCGTACCACCTACTCTCGCCGCCGAACCCCCGCAGCGCACCGAACAGCCCCGACACGCCTGCCACACAGGGATTCCGGGGTCACGGGCGAGCGCCCGCACAGCGGTGCTAGATTCGCCGACTGGCGGCGGGATGCCGGGTTCCTGCCGTTTTCATGCTGATCTTCCGAGTACGGGTGGACCCATGCGCAGAATCCTCATCGTCGGTGCGGGGCAGTCCGGCCTGCAGATGGCGATCGGGCTGCTGGCGGACGACTACGACGTCACGCTGGTCAGCCTCCACTCCCCCGACGAGATCCGGGCCGGTCACGTGATGTCGACCCAGTGCCTGTTCGGCTCGGCGCTACGCGACGAGCACCGACACGGCCTCGATATCCACAACGAGCGGGCACCGCGCATCGGCGGGATCGGCGTGGGCGTCGCCGACAGCGAGGGCCGACTCGGCGCCGACTGGGTGGGGCGGCTGCGCGAGCCCGCGCGGTCGGTCGACCAACGGCTCAAGATGGCCGCGTGGCTGGAGGAGTTCGAGCGCCGCGGCGGACGCCTGATCATCCACGGCGCCACCGTCACCGACCTGGACTGGTTCTCCCGCTCCTACGACCTGGTGGTCGTGGCCACGGGCAAGGGGGAGCTCGGCGAGCTGTTCGAGCGCGACCGCGACCGCTCGGAGTTCAGCGCACCGCAGCGCACCATCACCACCGCCTACGTGCACGGTATGGCGGAACACGGCGCAGGCACCGTGCTGCGCCGCAACATCCTGCCGGGCGTCGGCGAGATCATGGTCACACCCTCTTGCACGCTGAGCGGTCCGTGCCATGCGATCGCAGTGGAGAGCGTCCGCGGCGGCCCGATGGACGCCGGTCCCGAACCGCTCCGTGACGCCGACGCCGTGCTCGCGCACGTCTTGGGGGCGATGCGCGCGCACGCGCCTTGGGAGTACGAGCGGTGCGGCGACGTCGAGCTCACCGACGCCCGCGCGGTGCTGCAGGGGGCGATCACCCCCGTGGTCCGCAAGCCGATCGGGCGGCTGCCCGGCGGAGGTACGGTGCTGGCGATGGGCGACGCGGTCGTCAGCAACGACCCGATCACCTCCCAGGGCGCCAACAGCGCGGCCCAGTGCGCGAAGGTCTACCGGCGCGCCATCGTCGACCACGGCGACCGACCGTTCGACGAGGACTTCATGCGCGCGGCCTTCGACGCCTACTGGCAGCACGCACGGCACGTGGTCGCCTGGAGCACCGTCATGCTCAAGATGCCCCCGCACGCCCAGGAGCTGCTGCACGCCGCGCACTACAGCCAGGAGACAGCGGACCGCTTCGCCAACGGGTTCGCCGACCCCGCCGACTTCATCGGCTGGTTTCTCCACCCAAGGCGCGCGTCGGAGTACCTGACCAGCCTGCCGATCCCGCTCTAGCCGTTCTGCTCGGGGGCGGCGCGGCGCCGACACCGGTTCCCGCGGGGCGCGGGAATTATTGGGGCATGCTGATGACCAGAGGGCCTCCGTTGTCCAGGCCGGTCAGGCCGCGTTCGACGACGACCTGGTCGGAAGGGACGGAGGCATAGGTATCCCTGGCGGCGTCGGCAGGGGCGGGCGATCCAAGGCCTAACACGGCTGCGCCGAATAGAGCTGCACAACGCTCCACAACTATCCAATCACTCGACGTGACGAAGGTGCTTCCCACTCTCCATCACCCCGGTGGGAACGACCTAGCCCGGCATCGACCCAAGACCCCGTAAGCACACGTCCGTATCCGGGTATGCACCGAAAAATCCCATAAACCCGGTCATCCGGTCACCGTGTCCCGCTCGACCGGCAGACCGGCGGCCGCCCAGGCGCGAAATCCGCCGATCATGTCGGTGGCGCGGCGCAGGCCGAGGTCGCGCAGGTGCGCGGCGGCAAGGCTGGAGGCATATCCCTCGTTGCAGAAGAGGATGACGCGCCGGTCAGCGCCGTCGGCCTCGGGGATGCGGTACGGGCTGGTGGGGTCCAGACGCCATTCCAGGACGTTGCGGTCGACGATCACCGCGCCCGGGATCACCCCCTCGGCGGCGCGGTTGACCACCGGACGGGTGTCCACGAGAAGCGCCCCGTCCGTGTGGGCGGCGTGCGCGTCGCCGGGCGTCACCCGGTCGAGCCCGGAGCGCCGACGGCGCAGCAGGTCGTCGATCGCACTCACCGGATCGCCTTCCCGGCCGACGCCGCGCCGATCGTGGGGACGTCGTCGAGGGTGACCACATCGGGCTCTGGGTCGTGGGTGAGGATGCTGTGCGTGCGCCGCAGCCCGCCGTCGTCCAGGTCGTAGTAGGACATGGCGGTCAGCGGAGGGGAGTAGGCGTGCACGCTCACCGCGGGTTCGGGCTCGCGGTTGACGACATCGTGCACGTGGCCGAGGGGGAAGGCGGCGCCGTGGCCGCTCGCGATGGTGCGCCCGCACAGGCCGGAGGCCCAGTAGTGCTCGGTGAGCACGCCGCTGACGACGGTGAGCGCGCCGAGCGATCCGGCGTGGTCGTGCAGGGCGGTGGACTGGTCCTGGGTCCAGGTGATCAGCCAGACGTCGGCGTAGGCGTCTCCGCGGAGCCGGACCGACCAGCGGTTCTCGGCGTCGAAGTGGATCTCGTGCAGTCCGGCGCGGACGTCGGCCGCGGTGGCGACGGTCAGTTCGATGAGTCGGCCCAGGGTAAGGGGCGTCGGTGCGGCGCCGAGGGCAGGGTAGGTGTCGATGCTCATGGGTGTCGTTCCAAGTCGTTCAAGGGGCGGACGGGTGCATGCGTCGCCCCTGACACCCCTCGTCGAAGATGAGACTGCGCCGCCGCGCGGGGCGACCAGCATCGATGACGTCCATGACCGCAGTTAACCACATTCCCTACATACTTGGTGGGTTACCTCCGCCACACCTGGGCGTCCACCACTCCCCTCGCCAACTGCGAAAACAGTGATTTCCTACTTTTTTGGTTGACAAAGACGACTTTTCGCTCAACGCTGGACCCGCGGCCCTGCGACGCGCGGAACCAGGGCCGCCCGGAGCGGCGTCGCCACCACGCGGGAGGTGGCCGACCCGGGTCGGGACCCCAGCGCCCCCCGTCACCCGCCCCAACCGCACCGGATCACCCCGGCCGGAGGGCCGCTCCACGTGTGCGGAGCAGGGCGGCCCTCCGACCGGGCCACCCAATCGCGGTCACAGCGCGGGAGACGGCTTTCACTTCCGACATCACGGCCGCAGTCGACGACCGGATCCGCGCCCTGGAGTCATCTGGCCGAAGGGAACGGCTTCCCTGGTGCGACGTGGTCGCCGCGCCTGCCGCACCCACGTCGCTCCCCACCGCGATCCCTCACGGCACCCCATTCCCCGCCACCGCCCGCCGCTTCTCTCGCGTGAAATTCCGTTTATCTTTCAACTGTTTCCCGATCACGAGAGACCGAACAGCCACACGCTGTGCGAGGAGAACCCCACATGGACGTCCGCCCAGCCGGACTGCACCACGTCACCGCGATCGCGAGCGATCCGCAGGCCAACGCCGACTTCTACCTGAACGCCTTGGGAATGCGGCTGGTCAAGCAGACCGTCAACTTCGACGATCCAGGCACCTATCACCTCTACTACGGCGACAGAGCCGGCAATCCGGGCACGATCATGACCTTCTTCCCGTGGCCGGGCGCCCCCAAGGGCCGCATCGGCGCGGGCCAGGCCACCACCACCTCCTTCTCCGTGCCCGAGGGCTCACTCGGCTGGTGGCAGCGGCACCTGGCCTCACTCGGGATCGCGGCCGCCCGCCCCACCGAGCGGCTTGAGGAGGACGTGCTCACCCTGCGCGATCCCGACGGCCTCGCCATCGAGCTGGTCGCCAGCACCGACGTCCACGGCACCGACCCGTGGGACGGCGGCCGCGTCCCCGTCGAGCACGCGATCCGCGGCATCCGCGCGGTCACGTTGACCGAGCACGACCCGGAGCGCACCACGGACATGCTCAGCGGCCAGCTGGGCTTCCACCTGGTCGCCGAGGACGGCGCCCGCTTCCGCTTCCACGCCACGGGGGCGGGCGCGGGTGTGGGCGCGGTCGTGGACGTCATCGCCGACCCGTCCGCCCAACCGGGACTGGTCGCCGCCGGCACCGTGCACCACATCGCCTACCGCGCCCCCGACCCGCGGGCCCAGCTCTCCTGGCGCACGGCGCTCGTCGAGGACGGCGTCGAAGTCACCGAGGTACGCGACCGCACCTACTTCCAGTCCATCTACTTCCGCGAGCCGGGCGGCGTGCTGCTGGAGATCGCCACCGACGGACCGGGCTTCGACTACGACGAGCCGCTGCTCGAACTCGGCCGCAAGCTGCGCCTCCCGCCCTGGCTCCAGCCCGACCAGGCCCAGATCGAGGCCGCGCTGCCGCCACTGAAGCTCGGAACGTGACACCCGTGGCCCGCTCGAACGTGACGGCCCCCGCCGGGACCGGCCGTCCGCCTCGGCTGAGCCCCGGTTCGTATTCCCGCCCGGAGGAGAACATTTCTGTCTCCTCCGGGCTACATGCACGATCGATGCATTTGCAGCAGTGTCGTCGTGTGTCTGGCGTCCCTTATGGGGACAGCGGACGATCCGGCGCCACACGAGAAGAACGGACACGGACGATGCTGCAGGTCATCGGCGCAGGCATGCCGCGCACCGGAACCGCCTCGATGAAGGCGGCCCTGGAACAGCTGGGGTTCGGCCCCTGCCACCACATGTACGAGGTGATCCAGCGCCCCGAGCAGTCCCGCCGGTGGAGCAGGGTACTGACCGACGATCCGGTCGACTGGGAGTACCTCCTTGAGGGATATCGATCCGCGGTCGACTGGCCCAGCTCCTACTTCTGGCGCGATCTTGCGGCCGCTTACCCCGACGCCAAGGTCATCCTCACCCGGCGCGACCCCCGGCGCTGGTATGCGAGCTGCAAGAACACGATCTTCGAGTTCAACGCGAGGGCAGCACGCGGCGAGAACATCGGCCGGTCCTCGGAACACGAGGAATTCCGGCAGGCGGTGCTGGACGTGATGTTCCAGACCAGCTTTGGCGCCACCATCGCGGACATCCCCGCGGAGGAACCCTCCATCGCGGGGTTCGAGCGGCACAATGCCGCCGTCATCGAGACCGTCCCCGCCGACCGCCTGCTCATCTACGAACCCGGCGACGGCTGGGAACCGCTGTGCGACTTCCTCGAAGTCGACGCCCCGGCCGACGCCCCCTTCCCGCACCTCAACGAGGGCCAGGAGATGCGCCGCATGCTCCAGGAGGGCGCCCGGACCGGTCGCTTCGCCACCCCCTTCGATCGGCGCGATGACGCGGGGACGGCCACGCGGGAACTCGGCTAGCCTGCCGGTATGCCGCAAAACTTCCTGCCCCCGGAGCAGTGGTTCGCCACCCTGCCGACCGCCTACCTGTCCTCCTTCGGGCTCATCAGCGACGAGTCGGGCAATGTTCTGATCGTGGATCCCAACTACCGCGACCACTGGACGCTGCCGGGCGGAGTTGTGGAGGAAGGGGAGGCGCCGCACCTCGCGTGCGAGCGCGAGGTGGCCGAGGAGGTCGGGCTGCGGCTAACGCCCGGGCCCCTGTTGGCGCTGCACTGGAGCGCCCCCCAGGGCGTCCGCCCCAAGCCGTTCGTGGCGTTCATCTTCGACTGCGGGACCGTCGCCTCCGACGCGGAGATCATTCTGCAGGAGGAGGAGCTCGACGCCTACGCCTTTGTCGAGCCAGAGGAGGCCGTGCGGATGCTGCCCGCACCGATCGCGCCCCGCCTCGAAGCCGCGCTGCGGGCCCGCAAGACGGGGAGCACCATCTACGTGCCGTAACCGGGGCCGGTCTGGGCGCGGAAGGGCCCGTCGGGGCCGTCCGTCCTCCGGCCCCGACGGGTCGCCGTGGTTCCCCTCGGGGCGCACGGCCCATCGCTTCAGGCCGCGTGCTCCTCGGCGGAAACGGGGACAGTCTCCCCCCGGCCACAGACAAAACAGGCCCTACGACGGCGGTAGTAGTAGGCCAGCGTCGCCGCGCCGAGCGCCACGCCCCACAGCGGGAACAGGGCGGTGGGCAGGACGCCGAGCGGCTGAATATCCTCGGCGGATCCGCCCACCGCCGCGCCGACCATCTCCGCGTAGCCCGACCACATCGCCACCCCGCCCACGGTCAGCAGCACCGCGACGACCGACGCGGGAACCACCGCGAGCGCGATCGGCACGCGTCGCCCGCTCCGCCCGACCATCCAGCGCGGGAACACCTCGCCCCAGCGCTGGATCAAACCGAGGGTGAGCACAGCGCCAACGAGCCCGAAGGACGCCAGGAACGCACCTGACGTCCACATGCCGAGCTCCTGTCCCTCGCGCAGGAACTCCTCGCTGATCCCCAGCGGAAACCCCAGCGCCCAGGCGAAGCGGGTGAAGGCGTACACGACGGGCGGGACGACGGCCAGGTAGGCGGCGGCCCGGCCCCAGCGCGCCGCGCTCGCCGGGCTCCGCCAGCTCTCGGAGCCCTCCCGCCGCCCACAGCGCGGGCAGCCGCTACCACTGCGGCGGGCATAGGCGAGTGTCGCCAGCGCCCAGAGAAACCCGCCGACCAGCCAGAACAGCTGGTGTGCCACACCCGTCTCCGCGGCGGTGCGCGCGTAGGCCGCGGCGACCTCGGGACGAGTGGCCAGGCTGACCAGCGCATAGGGCGTGTAGCCGATCAGGGTCAGCAGGTCGATGCTGGTCATCAGCAGCAGGAGCTGAACCGCGACCAGTACCCCCAGAGCGATGAGGACCGGCCGAGCGGTCCGGATCCCGCGGAGCATGACGCCACCCAGCACCGCCGCCGGGGCACCGACCACGACGACCGCGACCCAGGCGGCGTCCGGACCGAACCGTCCCACGACCGGTCCGGTAACATCCGACACCGCGTCGGACGCGTAGGGGAAGCCATGCCCGGTCAGCGCCCAATACGCCGCCAGTCCCGTCGACACCACCGACCACGCCACGGCCGCGCGGCCGACATACCGCGCACGCCTGCTGGCCGCCCGCACCGCCGCGTTGTGCGACGTCGGCGCCGTGCCGCACCGCTCGTTCGGTCCCTGACCCATGTGATCCCTCCCGGTTCCCCCGCAGGCCCACGCCTCGGTCCCGTGGGTCCCCTGTCAGCGAGGCCGCATCGAGCGTCTCACCAGGAGGGGCGGCCTGACCTCCCCTGCGAGGGTGGTCCAGCGGGCGGGGCTTCCCCCATGGGAGGGACACGGACGTGGGCAATGAGAAGACGCGGGGGCAGCGGCGCCAGCCGTCCTGCCTGACGCCGCGCCGCCCCCGGTATCCGACCGGACCGGTCAGGGCGGGGTCAGGCAGGCTGGTCGGGCCGGGCCCCGGCCGGCGTGCGGTACGGGAACTTGAGGTCGAAGGCGGGGCGCTCGCTGCGGATCCGCGGCAGGGAGCGGAAATTGTGCCGCGGGGGCGGGCAGGAGGTCGCCCATTCGAGCGAGCTGCCGTACCCCCACGGGTCATCGGAGTCCACCCGCTCGCCGTAGCGCGTGGTGTAGTAGACGTTAGCGAGGAAGAACAGGGTGGAGGCGCCCAGGACGAACGAGCCGACGCTGGAGATGGCGTTGAGCTCGGTAAAGCCGTCGCTGGGCAGGTAGTCGACGTAGCGGCGCGGCATCCCCGCCGCGCCGAGCCAGTGCTGCACCAGGAACGTGGCCTGGAAGCCGAGGAACAGCGTCCAAAAGTGGAACTTGCCCAGCCCCTCATGCAGCAGGCGCCCGGTCATCTTGGGCCACCAGAAGTAGAACCCCGAGAACATCGCGAAGACCACGGTTCCGAACAGCACGTAGTGCATGTGACCGACGACGAAGTAGGAGTCGGTCACATGGAAGTCGATGGGCGGCGAGGCCAGGAGGACCCCGGTGAGCCCTCCGAACAGGAACGTGACCAGGAACCCCATCGCGAACAGCATGGGCGTGGGGAAGGTGAGCTGGCCGCGCCACATCGTGCCGATCCAGTTGAAGAACTTGATGCCGGTGGGAACGGCGATCAGGAACGAGAGCAGGGAGAAGAACGGGAGCAGCACCGCCCCGGTGGCGAACATGTGGTGCGCCCACACCACCATCGACAGCCCGGTGATCGCCATGGTGGCGCCCACCATGGTCTTGTAGCCGAACAGCGGCTTGCGCGAGAAGGCCGGGATCACCTCGGTGATGATCCCGAAGAAGGGCAGCGCGACGATGTAGACCTCGGGGTGGCCGAAGAACCAGAACAGGTGCTGCCAGAGGATCGCCCCGCCGTGGGCGGCGTCGTAGACGTGCGTGCCCAGCATCCGGTCGGTGCCCATCGCCGCCAGCGCGGCGGTGAGCACGGGGAACGCCAGCAGGATCAGGACACTGGTGAACAGCGTGTTCCAGGTGAACAGCGGCATCCGGAAGGGCGTCATGCCCGGTGCCCGCATACACGCGATCGTGGTGATGAAGTTGGTCGCGCCGAGGATGGTGCCCAGACCCGACACGATCAGGCCCAGCACCCACAAGTCGCCGCCCAGGCCGGGAGTCCGCACGGCGTCCGACAGCGGCTGGTAGGCGAACCATCCGAAGCTCGCCGCGCCACCGGGCGTGAGGAACCCGCCCATCACCATGAGCCCGCCGAACAGGAAGAGCCAGTAGCTGAACATGTTCATCCGCGGGAATGCGACGTCCGGCGCGCCGATCTGCAGCGGCATGACGACGTTGGCGAAGCCCACGAACAGCGGCGTGGCGAAGAGCAGCAGCATGATCGTGCCGTGCATGGTGAACAGCGCGTTGTACTCCTGCGCGGTGACCACCTGGAGTCCAGGCCACAGCAGCTCGGCGCGGATCACCATCGCCATGGCCCCGCCGGCGAGGAAGAAAGCGAAGGAGGTGGTGAGGTAGAGGTACCCGATGAACTTGTGGTCGGTGGAACCGAGCCACCGCACGACCGCCCATCCCTGCTTGACGGTGGGGGTCTCGGTGATCTCGCGCGGGTTTCTGTGGGCCTCCGTCTCGGTCATCGGACCATCTCACTCTTGCCCGGCCACAACGCCGGGGCGCAGGTCGTACACGGACACGTCGGAGGAGGTGGGCGGGCCGCCCTCAGCCGGGTCGGGCGCACTCTCCCCGGTGCTGCCCATGACGAGGGCGAGGATCAGAGCCAGGGCGATGGCGGCGATGGCCGCCCACAGCATCATCGGCACCGGCAGGGGAGCGGACGGATCCATCGCCGGATCGGCCTCAGGGATCCGCTCGGCGCACCGCTCCAGGTGATCGGCGAACTCCGGATCCTCCACGCGGAGCTGCTCCTCGATCGCACGGAGCCGCTCCCTCTCGCTTCTGGACAAGGACATCGCGCCCGCCCCTCCCCGCCGCGTCGCATGGATCGGCCGTAGGAAGAATGGACCCCTCACTACCCGCGGTATGCGAGCACTAAACGGAGCGGCCCATCGGCGTCGTGGGGCCGACCGCGGTCCACAACGGATCGCGCTGATATTCGTACCCGCGCAAGCCGGCCCGAACGCCTCACATCGCCCACGTTCACGCATGGGAACCCGGGGAATGCGCGGAGCACCGGGGCCGAGAAAGTTGAATATGTAATGACATCTCCCCCGCACTGTGTCCCCGCCATCCCGACATCGACTCGGCGCCCCTCCGCCGCGCCATGGTGGGCGCTTGGGGCCGCGTGGCCTCCAGCCCGGCGCGCCCATCGTGGCGCCGGCACCTCTCACCAGGACCATATACCGCGACCTGCGCGGTTT
Organism: Nocardiopsis rhodophaea; assembly: GCF_039530945.1. Lineage (NCBI taxonomy): Bacteria > Bacillati > Actinomycetota > Actinomycetes > Streptosporangiales > Nocardiopsidaceae > Nocardiopsis > Nocardiopsis rhodophaea. Next base: position 132,417 of record NZ_BAAAPC010000017.1, on the reverse strand, counting down.
CCGCCACCGCCATTCACCTGCCGCGCTCTGCCGAGAATTCACACCGACGCACGCGACCCGTTTCCCCCTCCCTCGAATAATCGTCATACCAGTACATACCTGGCCTCCTGATTTCGCATTACGGGAAAGCACTGAGTGCCCATTTTTGGCGCTTATGGAATGGCCACAATCCGTGTTTTCCCGGCGCACCGCCCGAGCTGCCGCACCAGCGGTTCCGAGCGCGGAACAAGGACCGGTAAAGGCCAGGATCGGGGGAAGGACCTAGAGGGAGAGCACGAAGAGGAGGCGTGGGACACGGCTTCCTCGTGCGTCCGACGGCGGTGGCGCGACAGCAGCGCCCGCCCTGCCGGACATCGCCAACCGGGGGGAATGATGACGCAAACGAAACCCGTGACCCTCGGGCCGCCGGATGTCCAACTCGCCGGTGATCTGGCTGTTCCAGCTGGGGCGTCCGGGATGGTCCTCTTCGCGCATGGAAGCGGCAGCTCCCGGCACAGCCCGCGGCAGAAGGCGGTGGCCTCCGCGCTCAACGAGCGTGGCCTGGGAACGCTGCTCTTCGACCTGCTCACCGATGATGAGGAGGACATCGAAGCCCGCACCGGCACCCATGATTTCCGGTTCGACATCACCTTGCTGTCAGAACGGCTGACCGAGGCACTCGACTGGCTGGGGCGCACCGAGGAGACCTCCGGGCTGCCTGTCGGTCTCTTCGGCGCCAGCACGGGCGCCGCGGCCGCGCTGCGCACATCGGTGCGGCGACCCGACCACGTCAGAGCGGTGGTGTGCCGCGGCGGACGCGTCGATCTCGCACAAGAGACCCTGCAACGCCTTGGCGCACCCGTTCTCCTCATCGTCGGAAGCGCCGACGCACCGATCGTACGGATCAGCCACGAGGCCGCGCGGAGGATCCGCGCACCCCACCAGGTCTACATCGTGCTGGGCGCCACCCACCTGTTCATGGAGCCCGGCGCGTTGGATGAGGTGGCGCGGGTCTCCGGCGAGTGGTTCGAGAGGTACCTCGGCGTGAGCGCATAAGCGCCGTGTGGGTGGTGGTGCGGTTATGAGGGAGAAGGGAGCTCCCGACGACTACCTTTACATTGTAGATTCATTTTTGTCCTGCGGGGGGGATCATTCGACGACGTGGACCCCGATCCCCGCCAGCAGCATGTTCGCCTGGGTCGGCGAAACCGTGGCACCGCGCAGCACGTGGGCGTCGGACAGGGCGATCTCGCCCAGGTCGGCCCCGCGGAGGTCGGCTCCGGCGAACGAGGCCCCCTGCAGAGTGGCGCCGAGCAGCCGGCTCTCCTTCCACACTGTCTCGCGCAGATCGGCGCGGGTCAGGTCGGCCTCGTCCAGTCGAAGGCCGTCCAGCTGCTGTCCGCGCAGCGTGACTCCCTCCAGGCGGGCCAGCATGAGGTTGCACCCGGAGAGGAGGTAGCCGATCCCCCGGCAACCGCCGAGCCCGGCTCCCGTCATCCGGCACCCGGTGAATACCGCATCGGTGAGCAGCGCACCGGCCCAACGCGTAGTGGCCAAATCGACCCGCTCGAAGCGCGCGTCCGCGCACTCGGCCCCGAGGAAGGACGCGCCCGGTGCGCCGCCGCCGTCCCACCGCGACCCGTCCAGCGCGGCGTCGTCCAGCCGCGCGCCGTCGAGCCGACAGCCGGTGAACCGCGCGTCGGCAAGAGCAGCGCCGCGCAGGTCCGCTCCGGTCAGGTCGCAGTCGACGAACACGCGGGGCCGCAGCGGCTCGGCTCGCAGCAGGCGGGTCAGGTCGCGCTGGGAGAGGTCGGCGCCGCGCAGTTCTCCGCCCGCGGCCAGGGTCTCGTCGGTCATGCGGGGCAGGCTAGCGCGGGCTGGTGACAAGGCGGCGCCAGCGCCGGAACCGAGCGGCGTCGCGTCTAGAATCGCTGGAATCGCGGAGATCGTCGGTTTCTCCCCTGTCCCACCCGTGTGAGGAGTCCGCATGACCAATGTCGATATCGTCTACGACCGTCCCGAACAGCTTGAGCAGATCCAGAGCGGCCTGATGCCCGGCGAGCGGATTCTGGCGGTCTACGACGCCATCGGCGTGGGGACCGGCTTCATCGGGCTGACCGACCGGCGGGTGATCATCCAGGACAAGAGCTTCGTCGGCCAGAAGGTCGCGATCACCAGCATCCCGTACCACAAGATCACGTCGGTGAGCGTGCTGAGCAACCGGTCCTGGGCGGGGTCGTTCTTCTCGTCCGGATCGATCGCGATCAACGTCGGCACGCAGGTGTACGAGGTGGACTTCCGCGGTGAGCACAAGAGCCACCACGTCCACAACATCGTTCTCCACTACCTCACGGCGGGTGCCGGGGCCTGACGGCCGCGACGCCCGTTGCCCGCCGCCCGGTCAGTCGCGCAGCTTCAGCGCCAGGAACAGGTCGACGCGGTGCTCCAGGTTGCTCAGGTCGCGGCCGGTGAGCTCCTCGATGCGCCCGATGCGGTAGCGCAGGGTGTTGACGTGCACGTGCATGGTGGCGGCGCAGCGCTGCCAGGAGCCCGAGTGCTCTAGGAAGCGCTCCAGGGTCCGCACGAGCTCGGAGCGGTGGTCCCGGTCGTAGGTGAGCAGCGGTCCGAGCAGCCGGTCGCGGTAGGAGGACTGCACCTCCTCCGGGACGGATGCCAGGAGCAGCTCGTGGGAGTCGATCTCGGCTCCGGCGATGATCTGGGCGCGGCCGTCGCGCAGCTCGGCCAGGCGGCGGGCGTGGCGGGCCTCGACGGCCGCGCCGCGCAGTTCGGGGATGCCGCGGACGGTGGAGCCGATCCCGATGGCCAGCCGGTGGTCGGTCAGGCCGGCTTCCAGCACGCGCAGGGCGTCGCCGATGTGGCGGCGCAGGCGCTCGGCGGCGCGGGTCCCCGAGTCGTCTCGTGCCCCGGTCCCGCCGCGCCGCGTGGCCGCGCACCCACCCGCCTCCTCTTTCGGGGCGGCCGGGAGGGACTCGGGCACCGGCACGACGGCCAGGACGTCGTTGTCCCCGGTGACGACGGCGCCCGGCCATTCGGCCAACAGCTCGCAGACGATCCGGCGGGCGAGGTCGGGAACCCGGGGCTCCGGCCGCATCATCGCGCTGATGACGATGTGTCCGGTGTCCGGGCGGCCGTCCGCCGCTCCCTCGGCGCCAACATGGAGCAGCGCGGCAACCTCGTCGAAGCGCTGGGCGGCCAGCAGCCGGGGAAGGCCCTCGACGTGGCGCGCTTCGTTCAGCGCGTTTTCCTCGATGCGGCTGCGGGCGAGCACCGCGATGGACGAGAGCTCGGCGACCGCCTCGCGGGTCTCCTCCGGCCAGTCGGCGTGGTCGCCAGCGCACACGAGTGTCCACCCGGCGAGGGGGTGCGACTCGCGGGTCTGCACGGGGACGAGCGTCACCGTGCGCGTGGTGGCGGGGTCGGCGGTGGGCATCGCCGTCGCGAACGGCGAGGCGGGCCGGGTCAGGGCGCGGGCGGCCAGCCAGGCCAGGTCCTCGCCGGGCAGGTCGGGGCCGGAGGCGGCGACCTGGCGTCCGGTGCTGGAGACGACCCATGCGTTGAGCCCCGCCTCGGCGGCGGCCGATGCGAACACCTCGGGGAAGTCCGCGCCGGCGGCGACCTCGGCCATCAGCTTGCGGTGGCGGTGGTGGGTCTCGGTGATGGTGGTGAAGCGGTCCTTGGTCAGCAGCCGCAGCACCTCCTCGGTGACCGCGCCGAAGGACGTCTGGCTGGGGACTTCGAGGAGCGGGAGGTCGTGTCTGCGACAGGCCTCGATGAGGTCGCTGGGGACCTCGCCCAGGGCCGTTCCCGCGGCGAGGCAGGCGACGTCGGCCTCGACGAGCGAGTTGACGAAGGTCTCGGAGTCGGCCGGGCTGCTGTGCCACATCATCCCCGTTAGCACGAGTTCGCCGCCGCGGAGGTAGCGCTTGGGTTCGAGCAGGTCGGTGGTGTAGGCCAGCCGGATGTCGCGGTGCACCTGCTCTGACCCGGTCAGGAAGCGCAAATGCAGCCGCGGAATGGCGAGCAATTCACTGATCTGCATGGACTTTCCCTCACGTCACCATCATCGCACCGGTCGGGCGGACCACGCGGTCCGCGTGGCGGACACGTTAGCCCACGACACCACTTGTAGAAAACAACGAAGGAACGGTGTCCACCTGGTGATCACTTCATGCCATCGCTACCTAGCACCCACTCGGTGAGGAGTGTTCTACTTCACATAGATGCCGAACGTTGGGTGAATTTCACTCAACGGACATTCCGCGACACGGCTAATAACGAGGACACGTATGGAATTCATGAGCCCTTCCACGTGGCAGGAAGCGCTCGCCGCCAAGGCCGAGCACCCGGACGCGGTGCCGATCATGGGCGGGACCGACGTCATGGTGGAGCTGAACTTCGACAAGCGTCGCCCGCCGGCGCTGCTCGACCTCTCGCGCGTGCCCGAGCTCGGCGAGTGGGGGCCGGACGGGGCGCACCTGCGTCTGGGGGCCGGGGTTCCCTACACCACTATCGTCGAGCGCCTGGACAGCCACGCCCCCGCCCTGGCCCAGGCCTCCCGCACGGTCGCCTCCCCGCAGATCCGCAACCGCGGAACCGTCGGCGGCAACCTCGGCGGCGCCTCCCCGGCCGGTGACGCCCACCCGCCGCTGCTGGCCACCGACGCCATCGTCGAGCTGGCGTCGGTCCGCGGCGTCCGGCACGTGCCCGCCCGCGAGTTCTACCTGGGGCTGCGGCGCACCGCCCGCCAGGACGACGAGCTCATCGCGGCCGTGCTACTGCCCGAGCCCACCGGCCCCCAGCACTTCAGCAAGATCGGGACCCGCAACGCGATGGTCATCGCCGTGACGTCCTTCTCCCTCGCGCTGGACCCGACCAACCGCAGGGTGGGGACCGGCATCGGATCGGCCGCTCCCACCCCCATCCGCGCCGTGGAGGCCGAGGAGTTCCTGAGCGCCGAGTTCGACTGGGACAACGGGACGGTGCCGAGTGAGGCCGCCGTGCGGCACTTCGGCCAGCTCGTCGCCTCCGCCGCCCGTCCCATCGACGACGTCCGCGGCAGCGCGGACTACCGCAAGCACGCCCTGTCAGTGATGGCCCGCCGCACGCTCGCCTGGTCGGTCACCGACTACCGGAAGGAGAGCAAGCGATGCGCGTGACATTCACCGTCAACGGTGAGGAAGTGACCGCCGACAACGTCTGGGCGGGAGAGAGTCTGCTCTACGTCCTGCGCGAGCGGCTCGGCCTCCCGGGCAGCAAGAACGCCTGTGAACAGGGCGAGTGCGGCTCGTGCACGGTCTACCTCGACGGCGTGACCGCCTGCTCCTGCATGGTCGCCGCCGGACAGGCCAACGGCCGCGACGTCCGCACCGTCGAGGGCCTGGCCGAGGAGTCCGAAAAAGGCTCCGACCAGCGGTTGGGCCACGTCCAGGAGGCCTTTGTCGAAGCCGGCGCCGTGCAGTGCGGGTTCTGCACGCCGGGGCTGCTGGTGCAGAGCGACGACCTGATCAACCGGACGGTCGGCGCGGGCAAGGGCGTCCCCGAGGACGCCGAGATCCGCGAGGCCCTCGCCGGGAACCTCTGCCGCTGCACCGGCTACGAGAAGATCATCGAGGCCGTGCGGCTCGCGGCCGAGCGCGAGGCCGCGACCGTCGGCGGGGGCGGCGGAAGCGCCGGGAGTGCGTCATGAGTACCCTCGTCATCGACGGTGCCTACGTCGCCACGGTGAGCGGCGCCGAGTACGTCGACGGGCACATCGTCGCCGTCGACGGCCGCATCACCCAGGTCGGCTCCGGGGCGGCCCCCGACGTCCCGGGCGCCCAGCGCGTCGACGGACGCGGCTGCATCGCCACACCCGGCCTGGTGAACACGCACAACCACCTCTACCAGTGGGCGACCCAGGGCCTGTTCGCCGATGGCACCCTGTTCGAGTGGCTGACCGGCTCCTATGAGATCTGGCACCGGCTGGACGCCGAGGTCGTCGCCCAGACCACCACGGCCGCGACGGGCTGGCTGGCGCTGTCGGGGTGCACCACCGCCTCCGACCACCACTACATCTTCCCCTCCGGCCGCGGCGACATCGCCGCCGCCGAGGTGGAGGCCGCGCGCCGGGTGGGCATCCGCCTGGACCTGGCCCGCGGCTCGATGGACCGCGGCCAGTCCGCCGGAGGGCTGCCACCGGACAGCGTCGTGGAGACTCTGGACGGCGCGCTCGCCGCCACCGAGGCGGCGATCGACGCCCACCACGACCCGTCGTTCGACGCCATGACGCGCGTCGCGGTCGCGCCATGCTCTCCGTTCTCGGTCAGCCGCGACCTCATGACCGGCGCCGCCGAGCTCGCCCGCGCCAAGGGCGTCCGGCTGCACACCCACCTCGCCGAGACCCTCGACGAGGAGGACCAGTGCCTCGCCGAGTTCGGGTGCACCCCCGTGGAGTACGCCGAGAAGCTCGGCTGGCTCGGCTCCGACGTGTGGTTCGCCCACTCTGTGCACCTCTCCGATGACGCGATCGCCCGCATCGCCGCCACCGGCACGGGCGTCGCCCACTGCCCGACCTCCAACGCGCGCCTCGGTGCCGGTATCTGCCGCACCACCGAGCTGCTGGAGGCCGGGGCACCGGTCGGGCTTGGCGTGGACGGCCCCGCGTCCAGCGAGATGACCCCGCTGTCCGGCGAGATGCACCAGGCGCTGCTCATGGCCCGCGCCCGCAAGGGCCCGCAGGCGCTCAGCTCCCGCCAGGCACTGCACATGGCCACCCTCGGCGGCGCGCGCTGCCTGGGCCGCGACGCCGAGCTCGGCTCCCTGGAGCCGGGCAAGCTCGCCGACATCGCACTGTGGCGGGTCGACGGGTTCGGCTACGACGTGATTGACGACCCGGTGGTCGCACTGACCTTCGGTCCCACTCCCCCGCTGGAGCGGCTGCTGGTCGGCGGCGAGACCGTCGCCGAGCGCGGTGAGCTCCGCACCGTCCCCGCAGGCGAGGCCGCTCGCGTCGGCCGCGCCGCCCACCGGACTCTGCTTCAGGAGGTGAGCCGCTGATGGCCGGCTCCGCCACGCGCACCCCCACCGACCTGTCCAGCACCACCAAGGACGGGGTGGGCGCCAGCCCGCGCCGCCCCGACGGCACGCTCAAGGTGACCGGTGAGTTCGCCTATTCGTCCGACATGTGGATGGAGGACATGCTGTGGGGGATGACACTGCGCAGCCCCCATCCGCACGCGCGGATCCGCGGGATCGACATCACCGAGGCGGTCAAGCTGCCGGGTGTCTACGCCGTGCTCACCCACGAGGACATCCCCGGCGAGAAGCGCTACGGGCTGGAGTACCAGGACCAGCCGGTGCTCGCCTTCGACAAGGTCCGCTACAAGGGCGAGGCGGTGGCCATCGTCGCCGCCGACCACCCCGAGACCGCGCGCCGCGCGCTGGACCGCGTCAAGGTCGACTACGAGGTGCTGGAACCGGTCAGCGACGCGCGCCGGGCCGTGTTCGACGACACGTGCCCGCGCGTCCACGAGGAGGGCACGCTCCCCGTCCACGAGGACTACAACCAGAGCGGCAACCTCGTGCGCTACCAGCCGATCCGCACCGGTGCGTTCACGGGTGACACGCCGGTGGAGGAGCTGCGCGCCCAGGCCGACGCCGTGGTCACCACCGACTACGAGGTCGGCATGCAGGACCAGGCGTTCCTGGGCCCGGAGTCCGGACTGGCGGTGCCGGCCGAGGACGGCGGCGTCGACCTCTACATCGCCACCCAGTGGCTGCACGTGGACCAGCGGCAGATCGCCCCGTGCCTGCGGCTGCCCCAGGACAAGGTGCGGCTGACGCTGGCCGGGGTGGGCGGCGCGTTCGGCGCCCGCGAGGACCTGTCGATGCAGATCCACGCGTGCATGCTGGCGCTGCACACCGGCAAGCCGGTGAAGATCGTCTACAACCGCGAGGAGTCGTTCTTCGGGCATGTGCACCGGCATCCGGCGACGATGCGCTTCGAGCACGGCGCCGCGAGCGACGGCACGCTGCTCTACGCGACGCTGGAGATCATCGTCGACGGCGGCGCCTACGCGTCGGCGACCCCCGCTGTGGTTGGTGTCGCCTCCTCGCTGGGCATCGGCCCCTACGAGGTGCCCAACGTGAAGGTGGACGCTTACGGCGTCTACACCACTAACCCGCCCTGCGGCGCGATGCGCGGATTCGGCGCCGTGCAGGCATGCTTCGGTTACGAGTCGCAGATGGACAAGCTCGCAGCCGAGCTCGGCATGCACCCGGTCGACCTGCGGATCAAGAACGCCATGGCGCAGGGGTCCCGGATCATCACCGGGCAGGAGATCGACGCGCCGCTGCCCATGGCCGACATGCTGCGGCGCGCCCGCGATCTGCCGATGCCCCCGGCCCGCGAGGAACTGCCCGACCCCGCCGACCTGCGGACTCTGCCCGGCGGCGTGGCCAACACCAGCCACGGCGAGGGTGTCGTGCGCGGGGTGGGCTACGGCGTGGGGTTGAAGAACCTTTGCTTCTCCGAGGGCTTCGACGACTACTCCACCGCGCGGGTGCGCATGGAGGTCATCGGCGGCGAGCCGTCGGTCATGGTGCACACAGCCGCGGCCGAGGTGGGCCAGGGCCTGGTGACCGTCCAGGGCCAGATCGCCCGCACCGAGCTGGGTGTTGAGCGCGTGACCATCCACCCCGCCGACACCCAGGTCGGCTCGGCCGGGTCCTCCTCCGCCTCCCGCCAGTCCTACATGACCGGCGGCGCGGTGAAGACGGCCTGTGAGGCGGTGCGCGCGCGGATCTTCGACCTGGTGCGCGAGCGCGGCCTGGTCTCCAGCGACCACCCCCTCAGCGGGCTGAGCCTGGTCGGCGGAAAGGTGGTCTCCGAGAGTGACGGGGTACTCGTCTCCCTGTCCGACCTGCTCGGCGGCACCGTCGTGGAGGAGACCCGCGAGTTCCACCACCGCCCCACCGAGATGCTCGACCCGACCCAGGGCCAGGGCGCCTCGCACACCCAGTTCGGGATGTGCGTACACCGGGCGGTGGTCGACGTCGATGTTGAGCTCGGCTTGGTCAAGGTCGTGGCGCTGGACGCGGTTCAGGACGTCGGCAAGATCATGCACCCGCAGCAGCTCGCGGGGCAGATTCAGGGCGGCGCCACCCAGGGGCTGGGCCTGGCGCTGATGGAGGAGATCCAGGTCTCCGACAGCGAGATCCGCAACCCGTCGTTCACCGACTACCTGATCCCGACCATCCTCGACACGCCGCCGATGCGGATCGACGTGCTGGAACACCCCGACCCGCATGCGCCCTACGGCCTGCGCGGGGCGGGAGAGCCGCCGACGCTGTCGTCGACCCCGGCGATCATCGCGGCGGTCCGCGACGCCACCGGAAGGCCGCTGACCCATGCCCCCGTCCGCCCGGAGGACATCGTGGGTATCGAGCTCTAGCGGCCCTGCGTACCGGCGCAGGCGTCCACAGACCTCGTCGCCCCCAATTCACCGCGGGTCGACGAGCGGGACCTGCCCGCCCCGAGCCGCCGGCGCCCTCGGTGCCGGGGCGGGCAGCCATCCCGGTTACTCGCGTCAGGTTCGCTCGGCCGGATCCGTGTGAGGGTGACCCTCACCGGTCCGGCAGGCGCGTCCGACGCGGGCGGTCCCAACCACCGAATAGCCACCACTGCGCGCTTATCAACGATTTCACCAGTGATGACTTCGGAAAGTGACGATTTAAACACGTAAAGAAATCGCGACCGGATTATCCGCGTCCGATCCCCCCATTTCCCTCCAGGAGGGGACATGACTCGTCTCGACACAGCGGGCTCCCAACCGCAGCCGCAAGCCCCTGCGGACGCCCGGCCGACTCGATCCTGGCTCGATCGGTTCTTCTTCATCACCGAACGCGGCTCCGGCATCGGGCAGGAGATCCGCGGTGGTCTCACCACGTTCATGGCGATGGCCTACATCATCGTCCTCAACCCGATCATCCTCAGCGGCGTCACCGACGTGAACGGCGACACCCTCTCCGCCGCACAGCTGACCACGATGACCTGCCTGTCGGCGGGGATCGTCACCATCCTCATGGGGGTGGTGGGACGCGCCCCGATCGCCTGCGCCGCCGCTCTCGGCGTCATGGCGGTCGTCGCCTACCAGGCAGCCCCGCAGATGACCTGGGCCGAAACCATGGGCCTAGTGGTCTGGCAGGGCATCGCCATCATCCTGATGGTGGTCACCGGGGTCCGGACGGCGGTGATGAACGCGCTGCCGCACAACCTCAAGCTGGCCATCGGTGTCGGCATCGGCCTGTTCGTGGCGCTCATCGGCTTCACCAACGCCACGTTCCTCAGCGCGGGCGAGAGCAAGCTGCTACAGCTCGGCACAGCCGGGCATTTGGCTGGCTGGCCGGTGGCCGTGTTCCTCATCGGCCTGGGCACCGCGACGGTCCTGCTCGCCCGCCGGGTCCCCGGAGCGATCTTCTACGGCATCATCACCGCGACGGTGGTCGCCGTCATCGTGCAGTACGCGTTCCAGGTCCCCGAGGAATCCTGGGGTACGCAGGCCCCCACGCTTCCCACCAGCCCCTTCTCCCCGCCCGACTTCGGCCTGCTGTTCCAGGTCGACATGTTCGGCGCCTGGCAGTCGGCGGGCGTGGCCAGCGCCGGGGTCATCCTGTTCACCCTCGTCCTGGCCGGGTTCTTCGACGCGCTGGGGACCATCCTGGCGATCGGCAAGAAGGCCAACCTCACCGCCGAGGACGGCCAGATGCCGCGGGTCAACCAGATCCTGGCCACCGACGGCGCGGGCGCTATCAGCGGCGGCCTGACCAGTTCCTCGGCCACCCTGGTGTTCGTCGAGTCCACCGCGGGCGTCAGTGAGGGCGCGCGCACCGGGCTGGCCAGCGTCGTCACCGGCGGGCTGTTCCTGTTGGCGCTGTTCTTCGCGCCGGTGTTCAGCGTGGTCCCGGCCCAGGCGGCCTCGGTCGCCATGGTCCTGGTCGGCGCCATGATGATGATGCACGTCGGGCAGATCGCGTGGGACGACATCACCGTCGCCGTCCCGGCGTTCCTGACGATCGCGGTCATGCCGTTCACCTACGACATCGCGCACGGCATCGGCGCCGGGATCATCTCCTACACGCTGATCAAGAGCGCCAGCGGGCAGTCCCGCGACGTTGGCTGGCTGATGTGGGCGCTCAGCGGTGTCTTCGTCATCCACTTCGGACTGGCGGGGATCGAGAAACTCCTGGGGATCTAGCGGGTCCCCCTCGACGGCAAGGTCCCGCCGCCACCCCACCTCCCATCACCCATTCACCCATGGATCGGGCCGCGCCCCCTCCCCTCGGGGCGCGGCCCAATGTGCGCTGCCCCGGCCAGATCCCAATTCGATCAAGCAAGGCAATTGTGGCGTCAGGGACAAGGAGCCAGGGGAGAACCGCTGCGTCCAATGGGAGACAGGGACGAGCACGGCGTGCCCCACCGCGCGTCGTGCGATGGGAGGGGACACCTGCATGACGAGTCCGTTGAAGAAGGGGGACCCGACGCATATCGGGCCCTACGAAGTGACCGCGCGGATCGGAAAGGGCGGCCAGGGGACCGTGTACCTGGGGCGGGCGCCCGGCGGTGACGAGGTCGCGATCAAGGTGCTGACCAGCGAGTGGGCCGGAGACGCGCGCCAGCGCGCCCGGTTCGCCCGAGAGCTGGAGTCCGCCCACAAGGTCGCGCCCTTCTGCACCGCGGCGGTTCTCGACGCCGACCTCGACGCCCCCGCCCCCTACATCGTCAGCGAGTACGTGCGGGGGCCGAACCTGCGTGAGGCCGTGCTGCGGGAAGGGCCGCGCCGGAGGTCCGCTTTGGACCGGCTGGCCATCGCCACGGCGACCGCGCTGGTCGCCATCCACCAGGCCGGCGTGGTCCACCGCGACTTCAAACCCGCCAACGTGCTGCTCAGCGCGGACGGGCCGCGCGTCATCGACTTCGGGATCGCCCGCAACACCGACAGCACGGTCACCCAGACCAACTCGGTGACGGGCACGCCCGCCTACATGGCGCCCGAGCAGATCCGCGGCGGGGAGATCGGCCCCCCGGCCGACATGTTCGCCTGGGCCGGGGTCATCGCGTTCGCCGCCACGGGCAACGGGCCGTTCACCGCCGACAGCGTGCACACGGTGATCCACCGCATCCTGAGCGAGCCGCCCGACCTGACGGAGGTCCCGGACAACCTGCGCCCGCTGCTGGAGGCGTGCCTCAGCAAGGACCCGGAGCAGCGTCCCACCGCCGCCAAGGTCCTCGGACTGCTGGTGGGGCACGACTTCACGAACGGGGCGTCCGCCTCCGGACCCGCCGACCCGGTCACGGCCGTGCTGCGGGAGGGCGCGACGGCCGCGGTCGACGAGCGGACGCGCATCGAGACGATCGAGATCTCCTCCCAGGGATCGCGGCCCGATACCGCTTCCTCCCCCGTGCCGACTTCCTCAGGCGGGGAGGCCACGGAGAAGCAGGAGAGCCGGGAAGCCGCGAGGGACGGCAGCGCGGCACGCGGCGAGGGGACGGAGACCACCGAGCGGACCACGGGCCAGCTCCGCGCCGGGTCGGGCTTGCATGGGAGCGAGACGACGACGCGGCGCGGCCGTATCCCTGGCCGTCTCCTGGGATCGCGGCGAATGACCCGGGAGACGCCCTCCGCGCTTCCGCTGGACCCCGCGGGGCGGAGCGGGTCGGAGCAGACCGGCCCCCGGCACGGGACACCCCGGAGGTTCGGGCGGCGCCTGCTCGTGGGCCTGTCGCTGGCGTGGCTGCTGGTCCTGGGCGGAGCGGCGGCCTGGGCGCTGCTCACCGACGGCGGGTTCGCCGGACTCCACACCCTCATCACCCCCTCCGACGGGACCGACCCCGATACGGGGACCGGTGGCGGCTCCGATCCCGACGGCGGCGGCGCGGACCAGGAGGGAGGCGGCGGAAACCAGCCCGTGAACGGCGGAGGCGGTGACGGCGGCGAGGGCCACGGCGGAGGCGACCGTACCGACGACGGCACCAACGGCCACGGCGGGACCGGTGACGGCACTGGCGGCGGAAACGGTGGCGATGCCGACGACGGTCACGGTGACGGTGGTAACGACGGCGGCTCCGGTGACGGCCAGAACGGTGGTGCTGACGACGGCCATAACGGCGACGGCGGCTCTGGCGCGGGAGGCACCGGCGGCGGAGACGGACACGGCAACGGCGATAACGGCGGCGGATCAGGAGGCGGCACCGACGACCCCAGCCCCCACGACCCGACCCCCAGGGGCGGCACCGGAGATCTGGACCCCCTCCCGTCTACCCCCCGTGGCGAAGCTGACCCCGGGACGCGCAGCGCCCCCGAGCCCAACAGCGGAACGGACGCCAGTCAGGCCCCCGAAGGTGAGACAGACGAATAGCGAGGCCGCGGGGCGACACGCGAGGCTGGCGCACCGCACCGCACCGGCCCGGTGCGATCGCGCATGTCCGTCCCCGGCCCCGAAGCGATTTGAGGTCCGGCTTCCGTACCGGGCGCGCGCCTGCCGCCCTTCCGGGGGCCGTCCCGCACCCGCGCGGGCAACCAAGTGACGGCATCGCCCCCGGAACGGCTCGCGGCAGCGCGGGGTGCGTCAGCCCGCGTACGGGCCGAACGGCGTGTCGCGGTCTTCGGGGTCGGTGGGGTCGGGCGTGTTGGCCACGATCACCGCGATGGGTGGGCACACCATGGCGACCAGGCACATCGCGACGGCCGGGATGACGCCGAAGAGGTAGTAGACCGGCAGCGACCCGGCGAACAACGTCAGGCAGGTTCCCATGAGCCACGCGTAGCGGCGGACACGCCGTCTCATCCCTCCACAGTAGTCCCCCGCCTCCCACCGCCCCTCATTCTCATGACGCGGGGGCCATCGCGTGCCGACGGCGCGGTTTCCGCACTCCGACCAGTCCGTCGCGCACGTCGTATCCGGCGGCTGCCAGGCGCTCCCGGGCGGCCAGGGCGCTGCGCAGCGTCTCCTCGTCGAAGATCCGGTTGTACAGGCTGTCGGGGGTCGCGTTCAGGGTTCGGCGCAGGGCGGCCAGCCCGGCCGTGGTGGCGGTCTGGCCGCCCGGGAGTTCGGGCAGCACGCGGTACTGCCGCCGCGCCCAGTCGGGCAGGGTGTGGTACGCCATGGCGCCAATCGGGAACCACAGCGGTTTGAGGGCGGCCAGTGCCTTCAGGCGGTCCGGGACCGTCGGCCACAGGAGGAACCGCACCGCCTGGACCGCCTCCGGGGTCACCCGCAGTCGCGGCCGGACCTCCGCCAGGTAGCGGCGCATCTCGGCCAGGGACGCGGGAACCTCGTCGGGGCTCAGGCCGACGTAGGTGGCGGTGTGCGCCTGTTCGGCGATGTACCGGTCGGCCTCGGCCGGGGCGACGGGCAGACCGGCGCGGGTGACGACCTCCAGATAGGAGACGACCTCGGCGCAGTGCACCCACACCAGCAGGTCGCGTTCGTCGACCCGGTGCCGGCGGCCGGTACGGGGATCGGTGAACGACAGCCGGGCGTGGACGCGCCGGATCCGCTCTCCCAACGCGTCGGCCTCAGGCGGGCTGCCGTAGGTGGTGACCGCGACGAAGTGGGTGGTGCGCAGCAGGCGTCCGGTGGGGTCGTCGGTGAAGTCCGACCGCTGCCACACGCCCTGCATGGCCACCGGGTGCAGCGCCTGCAACATCAGGGCGCGCACCCCGGCCACCCACATGGCGCGGTCGAGATGGATACGCCAGGTGATGCTCTCCGGAGGGGCGACCGTCGGCCGCATGCGAGCCCACCTCTCCTTCCCATCCTTGCGACGGGCCGCCGCCCTCGTGCGCGACGGTCGTGTCTCCAGGGGACGCACGCCAGTCTAACGACCGCTTGGTTGGCGGCTTCCTTGGGGGAGGCGCACAGGACGCTGGGGCGGCGGGACAGATCCGGGCCCAAGGCCCTGTATCCGCGGCCGGCCGGCCCCGGGCGCCCGACCACCGGGTGCGGGGATGCCGCGAAGGGAAGGTGTCTCACCAGGGAGGTCGAACCATATGTCGTCATCAATCCTCGTCGGCGTTGACGGTTCGGAAGCCAGTCTCGTCGCGCTCGACTGGGCGACCGAGGAAGCCGCACTGCGGGGAAGCCGGCTGCGGCTGGTGTCCTCGGCATGGGTGCCGGCGCTGGAACAGATGTTCGTCCACGACGTCGAGAGCTGGAACGGTCACACCCAGCGGGTGCTGTACGAGGCCGAGGAGCGCGTACAGCAGACGGACCCCGATGTGCGGGTGGAAACGAGCGTCGGATACCGGGAGCCGGCCGCCGCCACCCTGGTCCACGCCGGCCGCGAGGCGGACCTCATCGTGGTCGGCCTGCGGGGACGCGGGGGCTTCCCCGGGATGAAGATCGGTTCGGTGGCCTACGCGGTGGCCGCGCATGCCACCACCCCGGTGGTGGTCGTCGGCCCCGAGGCGCGACCGGTCATCACGACCCCGCAGATCGTCGTCGGTGTCGACGACTCCGACCTGGGTCGGGCCGCATTGCGCGCGGCCTTCACCGAAGCCCGCCTGCGCTCGGCGCTCCTGCGCGCGATCTACGCCGTGCGGGTGCCGCCGGACATCCTGGCCGTCGTCACCCTCGGCGGATACGACCTCGAATCCATGCGCGCCGATCGCGAGCGGCTCACCCGCGACACCCTGAAGGAATTCCGCGACGAGTTCCCCGACGTACAGGTCGAGACAGAAGTCCAGTGGGACGACGCCACCCACGCGCTCAGCCACGCGTCGGCTTCGGCCCAGCTGGTCGTCGTCGGGGCGCGCGGACGGCACGGCTTTCCGCTGCTGGCCCTGGGCTCCGTCGCGCACGGGGTCCTGCACCACGCGGCGTCACCGGCGATGATCGTCCACGTGCCCGACTCCCACGGTGAGCAGTAATCGCCGGGGCGCGCCCACGGCCCGGCGTCCGAGCGCCGGGAGTGCTCGAAGCTCCGGTGGTTGGCTGGGGTGCGGCGTGGGGGTCCTGTGTCGGTTGGGCGAGACTTTGCCGCATCGGGAGGGAGGAATGCCGGTGATCGGCGCCACACTCGGAGGGTGGAAGGGTGAATGTCGCCGCCGAAACTCTCGGACACCTGCGCACCCAGGGAGACCGCCATGATCACCACCGACTTTATTCCCGGCTCGCCCTGCTGGATCAAGCTGAGCACCCCCGACGTCGACCCCACGGTCGCCTTCTACCGCGGCGTTATCGGTTGGGACGCCGTGTCCGCCGGGCCCGACACCGCCGGATACGTGCTGTTCCAGAAGGACGGCAAGTCCGTGGGCGGCGTCGACCCGCTCATGGCCGAGGACGCGCGGTCCGTCTGGACGGTCTACTTCACCTGCTCCGACGCCGACGCCACCGCCCGCACGGCCGAGGGCCTCGGGGGCACCGTGCACATGAAACCCATGGACGTGCTGGACCTCGGACGCGCCGCGGAGATCTCCGACCCGCAGGGCGGGCGCTTCGGTGTGTGGCAGGCGGGCTCCTTCCCCGGCTTCGAGGTCGCGGACGCGGCGGGAAGCGTGTGTTGGACCGAGCTGTACACCCCTGACGCTCAGCGCGCCATGGAGTTCTACGCCGACCTCTTCGGCTGGGGGTTCCAGGACATGGACACGCCGGGTGACAGCACACAGACCTACACGCTCCTCACCCCTGCTGGGGCCGGGGACGAGCGGATGCACGGCGGGCTCATGCAAACAGACACCGCCGCGATACCGGGGGCCGAAGGCCGCGCCTACTGGCACCCGGTGCTGGCCGTGGCCGACTGCGATGCCGCCGTAGCCCAGGTCCGGGCCGGGGGCGGGCAGGTGTTCATGGGGCCGGAGGACGCCGAAGGCGTCGGCCGGCTGTCCGTGGCCCACGACCCCTTCGGGGCCGAGTTCGTCCTGCTGACCCCGTCCCCGGAGTGACGCCGCATGACCGCCCGCGCCGGAACGCGACGCGGGCGGCCGGGGGACGGCATCCCAGGGGTCTCCTTTTGATCTTCCGTAGGGGCGGTTGGGTCGCGCTTGGCATTAGTGCGCCGTGTGGGTGGGGACGATGCAGCCGAGGGTCCTGAGATGAAAAGTAGATTGAGGTTGTACCGTCGACGCGGCCTTCGTCACAGACGGCCGGGGCGCGCGGCCTGCATGGCACTGCGAGGCCGCTGGATCGACCGGACAGCCTGACCATAGGAGGTCCACAAGATGCCCGCCTACGGCGTGCCCGAACACGGAAACCCGATCACCACCACTGACGCGGGCGCCCCCGCACCCAGCGACGAGCAGTCGTTGAGCGTCGGGCGCGACGGGCCACTCGTTCTTCACGACGCGTACCTCATCGAGAAGATGGCGCAGTTCAACCGAGAACGCGTCCCCGAGCGCGTCGTGCACGCGAAGGGGACCGGAGCCTACGGCGTCTTCCGCGTGACCAACGACGTCAGCCAGTACACCTGCGCCGATCTCTTCCAGCCGGGGCGCGAGACGCCGATGCTCGCCCGCTTCTCCACCGTCGCCGGAGAGCTGGGTAGCCCGGACACCTGGCGCGACCCGCGGGGCTTCGCCCTGAAGTTCTACACGCGCCAGGGCAACTACGACCTCGTGGGCAACAACACGCCCATCTTCTTCATGCGTGACCCGCAGAAGTTCCAGGACTTCATCCGGTCGCAGAAGCGCAACCCGCGGACGGGGCTGCGCGACCACACGATGCAGTGGGACTACTGGTCGCTGTCGCCGGAGTCGGCGCACATGGTCACCTGGCTGATGGGCGACCGCGGGATCCCGCGCTCCTACCGCCACATGAACGGGTACGGCTCGCACACTTACATGTGGATCAACGCGGAGGGGCGCCGGGTCTGGATCAAATACCACATCCACACCGACCAGGGCATCGACTTCCTCACCCAGGAGGAGGGCGACCGTCTGGCCGGGGCGGACGCCGACTGCCACCGACGCGACCTATACGACGCCATCGAGCGCGGCGACTACCCGTCGTGGACGCTGAAGGTCCAGGTCATGCCGTTGGAGAACGCGGAGAACTACCGGTTCAACCCCTTCGACCTCACCAAGGTGTGGCCCCACGGCGACTACCCACTGATCGAGGTCGGCCGGATGACCCTGAACCGGATCCCGGAGGACTTCTTCATCCACGTGGAGCAGGCGGCGTTCGAACCCAACAACCTGGTGCCGGGTGTGGGCCCGTCGCCAGACAAGATGCTGCTGTCGCGGCTGTTCTCCTACGCCGACACTCACCGCTACCGGATCGGCGTCAACTACAACCAGTTGCCGCCGAACCGGCCGGAGGTACCGGTGCGCTCGTACTCCAAGGACGGGCCGATGCGCTTCTTCACGTCCAACACCGGGGCGGTCTACCACCCCAACTCGTTCGGCGGGCCGGACGCCGCCGTTCAGGAGGGCACGGAGCACGCCTGGTGGACGGTGGAGGCGGGTGACCTGGTACGGGCGGCCTACACCGACCACCGTGAGGACGACGACTTCGTCCAGGCACGGATGTTGATCAACGACGTCCTGGACGACGCCGCCCGGGACCGCCTGGTCTCCAACGTGGCCGGACACATGTCCACGGTCACCGACGAGGGCGTGCTGAGCCGGGCGATCAACTACTGGCGCGACATCGACCCCAAGATCGGTGACCGCATCGCCGACTCCGTTCGGGTCAAGCAGCCGGCTTAGCCGGGCACGAGAATCCACCCGAATCCACCGCGCCGACTCCCCGGGGGGTCATCGGCTCCCGGGGAGCGGTGTGCGTGGCGCCCGCCTCAGTGCTGCAGTCGGCGCAGATCGTCCAGGTCGAGGACGACCACGCTGCCGCGGCGCAGCCGGACCAGGCCCATATCGGCCAGCTCGCCGAGGGCCTTGGTGGTGCGCTCGCGGGTAGTGCCGGTGAGGCGGGCGAGCTGCTCGTGGGTGAGCTTGATGGGAGCCGGTTGGCCGTCGCCCGCGGGGTCAGCGATCTTGCATAGGGTCGCGGCGGTCCGCTCGGTGACGTTCTTGCTCATCACGTCCGTCAGCCTCTGCTCGCAGTCGGCCAGCCGCTCTCCGAGCTGCTCGACGATGCGGGTCGCAATGCGCGGGTCGGAGAGCAGCAGCCGGCGCACGTCGGCGCCGCTCATCAAACACAGCATCCCGGTACCCAGCGCCTCGGCCCAGGTGCCGTTCATCCGCAGGCCCAGTACCCGCATCTCGCCGAAGATGGTGCCGGGACCGGCGATGGCGGTGGTGATGGTGCGCCCGTCCTCGGCGACCCGGAACAGCCGCACCCGGCCGCGCTTGACGATGTAGAGGGTCTGCGCTCGCGTCGCCGGGGAGTGGACGATCTGCCCCGCGCGCACCGAGTGCGCCGGGGCCTGGGAACCGATGACCTCCATCTCGCCCTGACTGAGGTCGCGGAAGACCGCGACCTCCGACAGGCACCAGTGCCCCTCCGGGGCCGGATCCCGGTGGTGCGAGAGTTGCACCTGATCTCCACTTTCCCCGTGACCGGGGGGTCGTCCAGTTCCGCTTCTCCGATCATGTCAGGCTCGTCCAGCTCGGTCAGCAATTCCAGGTAAGCGGGGTTGCCTTGGGAGAGCATCCGATTCCCCAGCAGGAAGGTCGGGGCGCCGATCACCGACGCGGGGACCCGGGCCCCGGGGTCCGCCAGGTCGATGACCTCGATCGGCTGCTCCGGGCGCACCCTGCGCACCCACGCGACCAGGTCGAGCGCCCGCTCACACCCCGGGCAACCGGGGGCGACGAAGACGCGCAGTACAGGTCGCACGCCCTACACCTCGCGCCGGCTCAGGCCGTACAGCGCGGCGGCGGTGACGAGCCCGTAGACCACATGCCCCATGAGGCTCATCATGGCCGTCTGGTTGATGTTGAACACGGGCATGCCGAGCATGGTCGGCATCAGCACGAGGGCACCCAGGACCCACCAGACCATGCCGTAGACGACGCCCGCCCCGAGCAGCGCCCAGATCCGGTCGGCGAAGGCGCCGACGAGGACGCCGAACACCAACCCGATTCCGGCCGAGATCACCAGGTGGACGACTCCGCCCACCGCCGGGTTCTGACTGCCCACGAGCATGGCGACCATCGGCAGCATCCCCATCATCGCCATGAGCACCCCGAAGACGATCCCTCCGACCAAGCCGGCCAGTACACCGCGCCAGGCGTGTGTCACCGCGTGGGAACGGGCGTGAGCGATCGTGGACATGGCATCCACCTCCCCGACAGACACAGTCGCGTCCGCGACCTGCGGACGGCGTCATGCGGCCAGCGCCCCCGGGCCTCGCGCCCGCCGTCGGTGCCCTCGGTCACATGACGGCGCGGCGCTCCGAGGCGCCCGGCGGCGACCCGGGGCTCCGGGAGGCGCCTCTGACCACATCACCCATTGCATCCCGCGACCCCTGCCGCACACCTGATCCCTGTCGCATCGCTGACACTCTTTCCGATGGGACGGGGAAAACGAGGCGTACTTGAAGCGGCAGGTGGATATAGGCCGGAGCACGACCGCTGCCCCGCAGCGGGCCGAGGCCAGCGCCAGAAATCCGACAGAAGGGAGGTCTCGCCGATGATCCGCGCCGTGTGGAACGGTGTCGTGCTAGCCGAGGCCGAGCGCACCGTGAGCGTCGAGGGGAACCACTACTTCCCGCCCGACGCCCTGCGCCGGGAGCACTTCTCCGACGCCTCGACCCGCACGCTGTGCCCATGGAAGGGCGTCGCTCGCTACTACGACGTCACGGTGGACGGGCAGACCTACAACGATGCCGCGTGGTACTACCCGAACCCCAGCCCGCTGGCCCGCAAAATCAGGGGGTATGTCGCGTTCTGGCCCGGAGTCGGGATCGAACGCGTAGAGACCCCCGCGGATGTCGCGGCCTCGACCGATGATGGCGCGGCCACGAACACGCCGAAGCGCGGCTGGTGGAGATCACTGCTGGGAGGACATGCTTGAAACCTCCCGCGTACGACAGCGTTCCTCCCCGGCCCGACGGCCACGACACCGTCCGGAGCACCAGGTGCACCTCACCCGTCCCAACCGCGACTTCGTCTCCGTCCCCCGCCATAAGAGCGCGTCCCCGAACGGGAAGCTGCCCGTGGGCCGCATCGGCGTCGCCGGGGGTCTGGTCGGGATCCTGTGCTGCGTCGGCCCCACCGTCCTCGCACTGCTGGGGGTCGTGAGCGCCGGAACCGCCTACGTGTGGGCCAATGACCTCTATGACGGGTACGCCTGGTGGTTCCGGCTGGCCGGGCTCGCCGTCATCGGGGTGCTCGTGTGGCGATCGCTGCGCCGCCGCGGCCAGTGCTCGGTGACGGGGGTGCGCGGCGTCCGCTGGCGGCTGCTCGCTGTCGCGGGTGTGGCGGTGGCGACCTACGGTGGCCTCTACGCGCTCACGACCTGGTTGGGGACTTTCGCGTGAAGCACGATCTGCTCGTCATCGGCGGCGGGTCCGCCGGGCTCGCGGCGGCCCGCACGGCCGTCGCGCGTGGTGCGCGGCCGCTGATGGTCACCGACGGCCCGCCCGGAGGCGACTGCACGTTCACCGGGTGCGTCCCGTCCAAGACCCTGATCGAGGCGGCGGCGCGGGACGACGATTTCGCCACGGGCATCCGGCGGGTACGCGAGGCGGTGGCGCGAATCGCCGGGACCGAGGACGAGACGGCGCTGGCGGGCGAGGGGATCGAGGTACTGCGCGGGCGTGCGGTGTTCCGCTCACCCCGCGAGGCCGAGGTCGAGGGGCGCGTTCTGGCAGCCAACCGGGTGGTGATCGCGACCGGCAGCGAGCCGCGGATTCCTCCGATCCGCGGTCTGGACGATCTGGACTACCTGACCACCGACACCGTATTCGAGCTCGACGCGCTGCCGCGCCGCCTCGCGGTCCTGGGAGGCGGCGCCATCGGCTGCGAGCTCGCCCAGGCCTTCGCCCGGTTCGGCGCCGAGGTCACCGTCGTCGAGGCGCAGGAGCGGCTACTGCCCGGCGAGGACGCCGAGGCGTCGCGCGTGCTCGCCGACCGGTTCAAGGCGGAGGGCATCACCGTGCGCACCGGCGTTTCGGCGGCGCGGGCGCGTCAGCTGGAGGGGCGCTGTCGGCTGGAGTTCGACGGTGGGGAGCCGGTCGCGACCGACCGTGTGCTGGTGGCGGTCGGCCGCGCCCCGGTCACAGCGGGCCTGGGGCTGCGCGCGGCGGGGGTGGCGGTCGAGGAGAACGGCGCGATCCGGACCGATGACCACCTGGCCACCACGTCCCCGCCGGGCATCTACGCCGCGGGCGACGTGACCGGCCGGTCCCTCTTCACACATGCCGCGCATCTCATGGGTCGCATCGCCACCGACAATGCGCTACGGAAGGGGCGGCGGCGCCGCTTCTTGGCGTCCTCGATCCCCCGCGTGATCTTCACATCGCCCGAGGTGGCCCAGGTCGGCCCGACCGAGGAGCAGGCCGCGCGCACCGATTCCGACGCGCGCATGGCCTACCTTCCGATGTCGGAGGTCGACCGCGCGATCGCGGCCGGGCGGACCGACGGATTCGTCAAGATCATCGCGGCCCGGCGCCCCTGGCTCGGCACCCTTGGCGGCGGTCGCGTGCTCGGCGCCACCATCGTGGGCGAGCGCGCCGGTGAACTCATCCATGAGATCGCTCTGGCGCGCCAGACCGGCATGTTCACCGGGCGCCTGGCCCAGACCACACACGCCTACCCCACCCACGCCGTGGCGGTCCAGCAGGCCGCCGCGCAGTTTTTCACCGAGTACGGGGGCCGCCGCGCCCACCTGGTCCGGAGCTCGGCGGACTGACCCGCGACGGACCCCGGCCCGTCGCCGGGCCACCGGGCCTCGACGCGCCCCACCCGTCCGTGCCCCGGAAGGTCCGCTCGCGCGAGTGCGGCGCGGCTGGTCCAGTCCGGTTCCCCCTCCCGCTGGGGAGATGGTCACCCCGTGGCGAGGTCGTTCAGGGCGTCCTCGATCGCGCGGTGGAAGGTCGGGTAGGCGTAGATCATGGAACGCAGGCGCTTGGTGGGGACGTGCGCGTGCACGGCGACCGCCAGAGCGCCCAGGACCTCTCCCCCGTTCGGGCCGATGGAGGTCGCACCGATGAGGACGCCCGTGTCGGCGTCTTCGACGAGCTTGATCAGGCCCTCGTTGCCCGCCTTGTGGATCCAGCCGCGGGCGGAGGAGGGGACGCGGGCGGTGCCCACGCGGACGTTGACGCCCATGTCGCGGGCTTGGGACTCGGTCACACCGACCGCGCCGACCTCGGGGTCGGTGAAAGTCACCCGGGGGACCGCGTGGTATTGGGCGCCCGGTCCGTGCTGTTCCAGGATGTCGGCCGCGGCGATCTTCGCGTGGTAGACGGCCACGTGGGTGAACGCGCCCTTGCCGACCACGTCGCCGATCGCCCACACACCCGGCGCCGCCCGCAGGTGATCGTCGACCTCCAGCGCGCGGGCGTTGGGGTCCTGGCCGATGGTGTCCACACCCATGTCGCGCAGGTCCGCGCGGCGGCCGGTGGACACCAGCAGGGCCGCGGTCCGCACCTCATCGTCGCCGATATCGATGCGGAAACCGGAGCCGTCGTGGGAGACGCCCCCGATCTCCACCCCGGTGCGGACGGCTATACCTTCGCGCCCCAGCACCTCGGCGATGAGCTCGCTGGACTCGGGTTCCTCGGGGCCGAGGATGCGGTCGAGTGCTTCCAGGACGGTGACCCGGGCACCGAAGCGGGCGTAGGCCTGGGCCAGTTCCAGCCCCACAGCGCCGCCGCCGATAACGCACAGCGACTCCGGTACCTCGGTGGCCTCGATCGCCTCGCGGTTGGTCCAGTACGGGGTGTCGGCCAGGCCCGGGATCGGCGGCACGGTGGCGACCGTTCCGGTGGCGATGACCACCGCGCGGCGCGCTTCAAACTCGCGGGTACCGTCCGCGCCGTCGACGTCAACGGCGACAGCGGAGGGGCTGAGGAGTCGGCCGGTGCCGCGGACGAAGCGGGCTCCCTTGCCGACGAGTCGGTCCACCGCGATCTTGTCGTTCCAGTTGGTGGTGGCTTCCTCCCGGATGCGCCGCGCAACCGGCGCCCAGTCCGGTGTCACGCTGCTCGTCCCGGCCAGCTCCGGGACGCGCCGTCCTTCGGCCAGCGCGTCGGCCGCGCGGACCATCATCTTGCTCGGCACGCAGCCCCAGTACGGGCATTCACCCCCGACGAGGGTGGATTCCACGCCCACCACATCGAGCCCGGCCTCCGCGAGGTCCCCGGCAAGCGCTTCGCCGCCCGGTCCCAGCCCGATGACGACGACATCCACCGATTCCGCCATGGCGTTTCACCTTCCTTGTTGGCTGCTGGCGGCGGGCGGCAGGACCGTCGAGGACATGGCCCCGGTGCCGCTTACCCGCCCGTTGTCTCCGCGACGATCAGCGTGTAGCCGATCGCGCCCTCGTCCACCGCCCGCCGCGCCGCCCGCAGGTAGGGCGTGACCGCGGCGGGGTCCACCCCGGCCGCGGTCAGCCGGTGCGGGGCGGTCATCCGCAGCACCGCGATGCGGGCGTCGATCCGGTCGATCATCCGGCCGACCGCGGCGTCGTGCCGTTCCATGCGCATGGGGCGCAGCCCGGCATCGCGCAGCAGCGCGCCGTATTCTTCGGCGGGCCGGGCGTCGGCGATGCACGCCACCCACCCGGCGATTCCGGCCAGCTCCTCCGGCAGCCCGTGCGGGGCGAGGGTGACGTCGGTGATGCCGACACGGCCGCCGGGGCGCAGAACGCGGGCGAACTCCGCGGCGGCGGCCGCCTTGTCGGGGAAGGTGCAGAACGCGCACTCGCAGATCACGGCGTCGTAGGCGGCGTCGGGTACCGGGAGGCGTTCGGCGTCGCCGTGCAGGAAGCGGACCCGGTCGGCGAGGCCGGCGTCCTCGGTTGTCTCCCGGGCGCCGCGGACGGCGTCCTCGCCCAGGTCGACGCCGTCGACGGTCGCGCCGAACTCGCTGGCCAGCAGCCGCGCGGTGGTGCCGGGTCCGGAGGCGATGTCGAGCACCGATTGCCCCCCGGACAGCCCGAGGACCTCGGCCAGGCGTCGGGTGAGGGTGAGTCCGCCGGGGTGGTAGGAGGCGCCGAGCAGCAGCGCGACGGCGTCGGTGCTGTAGGCGGCGGCGCAGCACGACTTCAGGTCGACGGACGGGCTGTCGGGGGCCGCGGCGGGCTCAGGGCCCCCGGGGAGAGGACGAATGGTCATGACTCCACCGCCGGGGTGCCGACGTTGGTGCTGTCCGGGGCGATCGGGGCGTCGGAGACGGGTGCGGCGGCCGAATCGGCGGGGGGCGCCTCTCCGTCGGGGGCGGGTCGGGCAACGCGGGAGCCGTAGGGGGAGTCGATGGTGACGTCGGCGAGTTCGGCGGCGTTGGGCACCACGTCGGCGACGGGCACCCCGGACATCCGCGCGCGCACCTGCTCGCGGTAGCCCACCGAGTTGTAGGCGCAGAAGGGGATGATCCGCCCGTCGGGGGTGATCTCTTCGACGCAGCACTTCATGAGCTGTTTGACGTTGAGGGTGTAGGGGTCGAGGAAGTCCTGCACGACGATCATGAACGCCCTGTCGCCGAGGTCCTTGGCGGCCTCGGGCAGGTCGATGCCGCACGACGCGCACTCAGCGGCGGCCGCCGCGGTCTGGAGGTTGCTCATGGTGCCGGGCGCCCCCATGAACGCCGACGCGCTCCACAGCCGCTCCAGGGCGGCGCGCAGCTCGGGGTCGGGCATGACCCGGTTGCTGACGTAGTCGAGGTGGTCGTCGATGTCGACCAGGCGCGGGATCGGCACGACGTCGGTCCGCTCCGGTTTGCGGTCCACCAGCAGGTAGGTGATGGACCGGCAGGTCGGGAAGCAGCACGGGACAGGGAAGAAGTCCCCCGGCTTGAACCAGTCCGGACACTGCTTGTTGATCATCTCGATCACATCGGAGTTGGTGAGCCGGGTCAGCGGGTCGAACTCCACGTGCCGCCCGGAGTGGGTGACCGGTTGGAAGGAGACCGACCGCACGGCCGGGTGGTCGATGCCGAACCGGATGATGTCGCCGACCTCGTGGTCGTTAAGGTCGCGCTCGACGGCGGCGACCAGGGTGACGGTGAGCCCGGCCTCGGCGCAGTTGTCCAGTGCCCTGCGCTTGAGCTCCCGCAAGTCCTTGCCGCGGATGGCGCGGTGGGTGGCTTCGTCGAAGCCGTCGAACTGCAAGTAGATGTTGAGCGAGGTGCGGTTGTGCCCGTCGCGCTCGGCAAGCGCGTCGACGAAGCGCCGGTCGGAGGCCAGCCGGATGCCGTTGGTGTTGAGGTTGACGACCTTGATGGGGCGCTGCTGGGCGAGGTCGATGAAGTCGAGGATGTCCTTGTGGATCGTGGGCTCGCCGCCGGAGAACATCACCACCTCGGGTTCGCCCTCGGCCGCCACGAAGGTGTCGAGCATCCGCTCGCACTGCAAGCGGGTAATGGAGTACCCGTCGGGTTGATGTCCGGAGTCGGCGAAGCAGATCGGGCAGTCGAGGTTGCAGCCGCTGTTCACCTCGATGATCCCCAGGCAGGCGTGCTGCTTGTGCTCGGGGCACAGCCCGCAGTCGGACGGGCAGCCGTCCTTCACCTCCGTCTGGAAGGCCAGCGGGAGCGTGCCCGGCTTGTTGAACCGGGACGACTCCAGGTACAGCTGCGCATCGCCGTAGACCAGGGCCTCGAACATCCCGTGATCTCGACATCGTTTGCGCAGGTAAACCTTGTTGTCGCGAATGTTGACCTGCGCGTCCACCACGACCTTGCACACCGGGCAGATGCTCTTGGTGTACTCGACGAATACCTCGTCGCGATCGCGTCGGCTCTCTGGCACTCGCACCACTCTCCCAGTCTCTTCGACGGCCGTGTCTCTAACGCCCGCACCACGCCGAGAGCCGCGCCCACCACCCGCGCGGCCCGCGTGCGGGCGGTGCGGCGGCTTGTGCCCGCTGCTCCAGGATGCGCGGAGCCTGGTCCCTGACCGCCTCCACCACCTCTGCGGGGCGCGGGTTGACCATGGCGGCCGATCCCACGACGACCGTGGGCACGGTCTCGTCTCCGCCGGTGATGTCCCGTACTCGGGCAGCGGCGGCGTCGTCCTCCCAGATGTTGATCTCGCGGAGCGGCAGCCGTTCCTTGCGCAGGCGCCAACGCAGCGCCATGCAGAACGGGCAGCCCGGTCTCCAGTAGAAGTCGATGGTCTCGGTATGGGTTTCGGCCATCCCCGCCCCTTCTTCGGTGTGTTCTCGTCTCCTCCGTTGCGGCCCATCCTCACGGATCGAAGAACGCACGCCAAGAGACTGTCCGGGGGCTGACACATCACCGGCGCGCGGTCGGCTCCGGATCCGAGACTGAGAAGCGGGGGTCGCCATGCGGAGACGACCGCCGCACGAGGCCGGGAGGACAGGATGAGGGTGCGGGCTCCGAGGCGGGGACGAGCACCACTGGGGGTGGCCGCCGCCACCGTCGCGCTGGGCCTGTTCCTGTCCTCCTGTGCCGACCAGGCCCCCGAGGAGGGGAGCGATCAGCGGACGCCATCGCCCGACCTGGAGCTCGGGCCCTTCGAGGATGTCCCGTCCGCCATCGACGATCCGGCGGCCGACACCCTGCCCGAGCCCCTGATCGATGTGGACAGGCTGATCAGTGGCGGCCCGCCGCCCGACGGCATCCCGGCGCTCGTCGATCCGGTCTATGAGGATGCCGCCGACGTCGACTGGCTGGAGAGCCCCGAACCCGTCCTGGCCGTTTCCCTGAACGGCGACCACCGCGCCTTCCCCGTGCGGATCATGGTCTGGCACGAGATCGTCAACGACACCATCGGCGATGTTCCCGCGGCCGTCACCTACTGCCCCCTATGCGATTCCGCGCTGGCGTTCGACCGGCGCGTCGGCGGCGCGGACGGGGGAGACGAACCTGAGCGCGTCCTCGACCTCGGCGTGTCGGGTTTGCTGTACAACTCCGACCTGGTGATGTTTGACCGGCAGACCCACTCGTTGTGGCCGCAGATCGAGGGGCGGGCGGTGGCCGGCACGCTCACCGGGACCGAGCTGGAGCGGATCTCGGTCACGGTGATGGACTGGGAGCGGTGGCACGACGCCCATCCGGACGGACGGGTGCTCAGCCAGGACACCGGCCACGACCGCAACTACGGCCTGACCCCCTACACCGGCTATGACGACCCCGAGAGCGACCCGTTCCTGTTCGACGAGGACACCGATGCGCGCATGCCCGCCAAGACGCGGGTCGTGGGGCTGGGCGCGGACGACACGGCCATCGCCATCCCGGTACAGGAGACCGCCGAGCGCGACGTCGTCGAGGTCGACGTCGGCGGGACGCCGGTCACGGTGTGGATCGAGCCGGGGGTGGCCTCCGCACTGGACAGCGCCCAGATCGCCGAGGGGCGTGAGGTGTCCGCCACCGGCGCGTTCCGGCCTGAGGCCGATGGGCGAAACCTGACCTTCGAGGCCGTCGACGACGGCTTCACTGACCAGCAGACCGGCAGCACCTGGAACATCCTCGGCGAGGCCGTCGAGGGGCCGCTCGCCGGTCAGCGGCTGCCCGCCGTGGACCACGTCGACACCTTCTGGTTCGCATGGGTGGCGTTTTCCCCTGATACGGAAATCAACACGAGGTGACCATGGAGACGACATCACGGGGCACGGCCGTCCTCGCCACACTGGCGGCGGCGGTCGTCGGGCTGTCGGCGTGCGGAGCGCCGGACAGCGAGGACGGCGCCGCGGGCGGTGGCGGCGGACAGGCCTCGGAAAGTGGTGGTGCTGGTGCCACGCCCCCCAAAGCGGGCGAGACGCCACCGGCGCTCGACTTCACCACCCGGACCGTCGACGGCAACGACTTCGCAGGCGCCGAGCTGCAGGGCAAACCGGTCGTGCTGTGGTTCTGGGCGCCGTGGTGCACCGTCTGCCGGGGTGAGGCCGAGGGTGTCATGAAGGCGGCCGAGCGCCACACCGACGACGTGAAGTTCATCGGGGTCGCCGGGCGCGGCGAGGTCGACGACATGAAGAAGTTCGTCGACGACACCGAGACCGACGGCATGACCCACATCGTCGACGACGACGGCTCGATCTGGTCCGGCTTCGAGGTCACCGGTCAGCCCGCCTTCTCGTTCCTGCGGGCGGACGGCACCTTCCACACGGTGTCGGGCACGCTGAGCGACGCCGATCTCGACGGCTACATCGCCGACGACCTCACCGGCTGAGGCGGGCGGATCCTTATGGAGCAACTGCCCTACGCGATCGCCGTGGCGGCGGGGATGCTGGCCGTGCTCAACCCCTGCGGGTTCGCCCTGCTGCCGGGCTACCTCGCACTGCTGGTGGCCTCGGATGCGCAGACCGAGGGGGGCACCCCGGCCGGGCGGGCCGCGCGGTGGCGGCCGCTTGGCCGAGCGCTGGCCACGACCGCCGCCATGACCGGCGGTTTCGTCGCCGTTTTCGCCGCCTTCGGGCTGGCCGTCATGCCGCTCGCGCTCTCGGTGGAGCGCTACCTGCCGTGGGCGACGGTCGTCATCGGTGTCGTGCTCGTGGGTCTGGGCGCGTGGCTGCTCAGCGGCCGGGAGGTCAAGGTGCTGCTGCCGACACCGACGCCCGGCCGCCCCACCCGCTCTCTGCGCTGGGCGGCCACCTATGGCGTCGCCTACGCCGTGGCGTCGCTGTCGTGCACGGTCGGCCCGTTCCTCGCGGTGACGGCGAGCGCGTTGCGCTCGTCCACCCCCGTCGGGGCGGTGGGCGTGTTCCTGGCCTACGCGGCGGGGATGGGCCTGGTCATCGGCGTGCTCACGGTGGCGGTGGCGCTGGCCCGCGAGGGCGTGGCCGCCCGGCTGCGCCGCGCCCTGCCGTATCTGAACCGGGGCGGCGGCGCGCTGCTCGTCCTCGCCGGGGCCTACGTCGCCTACTACGGCGTCTTCGAGCTGCGGGTGCTCTCGGGGGCCCCGGCTGAGGACCCCGTCGTCGGGGCCGCCACCGCCATCCAGTCCACCCTGGCCCGCCTGCTGGGCGACATCGGCCCGGCGTGGTTCGCGATCGCCCTGGTCGCGGTGGTCGGGCTGGGCGCCGCACGCGCGCTGTGGCGCTCCCGGCGCGGCCGGGCCGCGTCCGCCTCCCCCTCGGATAAGGGCTAGGCGCACCTGTGCGCTCCCGCGAACCCGCGAGCTGGCACAGGAATGCACCTTCTTTGCACGGGCTGCCGCAACTCGAACGAGTTCTGGATGCTCTGCAGGGGCGTATTTCAATCACCGATTGCTACTTTTTGAATACGGTTGGATACATGAAGGTAAGGTTTGTGCCGCTGCGACACACGGGGACACTATGCGTGGTACACCGACGCCGGGGGTCGTGCACTTTTGGGGACGGAGACCCACCTCGGCCAGCAAGCTTTTCCAGCCCAGACGCGCGGTGTGGTGGGTACTGACCGCGGCGTTCGTCATTGCCGCCGTGCTGCAGGTGATGACCTTCTCCACAATGTTCACCCAGCCCATTGGGGCGTTCGCGGTTTTGGCGACCGTGGTGTGGGCGGTGTGGACGCTGATCGGCGCGTGGCTCGTGGGCCTGGCGGATGTGTATTCCCGCGTGCCGACCTCGGTAAGGTTCGCCGCATTGGCATGGGGGGCCTTCTGCGCGATCCTCCTCTCCGGTCCGCTGGTCGGGGTCATCGACGCCCTCGCGCAGCCGCTCATAGGCGACTACAGCGCGGCGGTATCGGCGCCCTTGATGGAGGAAGCCGCCAAGTACCTCGGCGTGGCGCTCATCGCGGGTGTGGTGCCGGTGCTGTTCCACCGGCCCATCACCGGGCTACTCTGCGGCATGCTCTCCGGCCTGGGCTTCTCTTTTTGGGAGAACCTGGGCTACACCAATGCCAACCTCGCCGAAATCCAACCGCAGGCGGACACCGCGACGTCGATCACCACCGTGTTCACTATGCTCGGCGAGCGCGGTGTGTTGGGCGCGCCGTGGGGACATCTGGCATTCACCGGTCTGACCTGCATGGGCATTGTGTACTTCGTTGCCCGAACCGACGTGACCCGCGCCCGCCGGCTTCTGGTCGCCGCCGGTTTCCTCGTCGCCGGCATGGCCTTGCATGGACTGAACAACCTGGACCCAGCCCTGCCCGACCCGTACTCGGTGATCATCTTCCCGGTGGTGATCATCGCGGAGCTGGGGGTGCTCGTTGGCTTGATCATCTACGCGATCCGGGCCGAGCGCCGGTGGTTGCGCGACCTGACCGAGGCCGGGGTCGCCTCCTCAGTGATCAGCCCGCAGGAGGGGCGGGACCTGGTCTCCCGGCGGAAACGACGTCGCGCCCGTAAGGCCCAGGAACCGTCGGCGCGGGAGACGATCGTGCCCCGGCAACGCGCCCAGATCGCCTATGTGGATGCTCTCGCCGACAGCGCGCCCGCGGCGGAGGTCGACGCCCTTCGGGCGCGGGCGGAGGCTCCACCCCACCGCCCCGGCTGACCGGTGGCGCGCCCGAAACAGCCAGGGCCCATCCGCTGCCTGCTCGCTCCGCGCGTCCTACGGCGTCTTCGGAGCGGGAGGGAAGTGAGGGACGGTGTCCGCCCCTCACATGTGACTCACGCCGAGCGGCGGCTGAGGAAGAAGAACGCCACCGCCGTCACCAGGCCGTAGATGACGTGGCCCATCAGGCTCATCATCGCGGTCTGGTTGATGTTGAACATCGGCATGCCCATCATCGTCGGCATGATCACGAGGGGGCCGAGGACCCACCACACGACGCCGTAGGCGGCCCCAGCGCCGAGCAGGGGGCCGATGCGCTGGGCCAGGGAGCCGGCGATCACACCGAAGACCAGGCCGATGAAGGCCGAGATCATCAGGTGGATCACCGCCCCGACGACGGCGCTCTCGCTGCCCATCATCGAGGCGATCATCTTCAGCATGCCCATCATGGCCATGAGCACGCCGAAGACGATGCCTCCCGCGATCCCGGCTACCGCGCCCTTCCAGGCGTGGGTCACCACCGGCGAGGCGGACTGGGTGGTCGACGACATGTAGTTACCTCCAGCTTCTCACATGGGGCACGAGCCCCATTGATGGGTTCGCGCCCCACCCTGTCGAGCTGGATGTTCCGTCTTCGGTACCCGAGGTCACACAGCGCGCATCCGTTACGCATCCGCCTTCAGGTTGACCTGGGGGACACCGACGAGCAGCGTCAGGACGTAGTTGGTCGGACCGGCCGGGAGGCCGATCTGGCTCGGGTCGTCCGTCGGCGGGTCGGGATCGAGGCAGACCGCGACCGCGCCGACGCCGGTCAGTCGGAAGTCGAAGGTCTCGATGGTCGACGTCCCGTCGATGCGGCCCTCGTTGGGGAACTCACCGGTGCCGATGAGTTCGGCCCGCCCGCCCAGCGGGAGCTGGGGCACCTTGGTCGGTTCGCAGTCCTCGGGATCGCGGAGCTTCCAGTGCACGGGCGTCGCGGGCAGCTGGACCTGGATGTGGGCGTTGGTGGGAACGGTCTGCGGCATCCAGGTCCCGCGCCACCAGTACAGGGCGTCGCGGTGCTGCTGGGTGAACAGGTAGATCCAGTCGCCGGCGGTGGGTGTGCTGGAGGCGGTCAGGGCCATCATCAGCGCGACCGCCGCGGCCGCGATTCCGACCGGTCGCATGCGCTTCGTCGCCGTCATCGCCGTGCCGCCCCCTCGGCCGGGTTGATGAGCAGGGTCCCCATCATCCCGTTGTCCTCGTGCGGCAGGATGTGGCAGTGGAAGACGGTCTTGCCGGTGATATCCGGACGGAAGAAGGTGCGGATGGTCACCTCTCCCTCGGGCGGCAGCCGGAAGGTGTCCCACCAGATGTCGGGGCTGGTCTGCCAGGAGGTATCGCCCTCCGGAATGCCCTGGACGTCGATCACCTGGAACGGGTTGACGTGGATGTGGATGGGGTGCTGGAACACGTCCTCGTTGACCAGCCGCCACTCCTCCACGGTCCCGGCGACGACTTCCTGGTCGATGCGATCCTGGTCGAAGAGCTGGTCATCGATGTAGAACCGCACGCCCATGCCGTCCTGGCCGGAGATGTCGCCGCTGAACGTCAGTTCGCGCCGGTTGGCGACGGGGAGGTCGGGCATCCGCGGCGGCTCCACGAGGTCGACGGGGATCCTGCCGTTGGCGGGTTCGCCCTCGACGACAAGGGTGCCCAGATCGACCCTGGGGCGGTCCCCGCCCGGGTGGCCCTGGTCGTAGGCCTCGGCGTAGATCGTGTAGCGGCCCGGGGAACCGCCCTTGACGATGAACTCCGCCCGATTGGCCGAGCTCAGCATGATCGAGGGGACCTCGCGGGTGCGGCCGAAGGGGATGCCGTCCTGGCCGATCTGGTACAGCGGATGCTCCTCGACATGCAGCCACATGTTGCGGTGCGGGCTGGCGTTGAGCACCCGCCAGCGCTGGGTCTCACCGGGCCGGATGGAGACGTCCGGCTGGTACTGGCCGTTGAGCGGGAAGAGCATGCGGGTGGGCACGGCCGGAATCGAGGAGAACGGGGTCTTGCCGGCGGTAGGGACGACGACGGCCATGGGCACCTCGCCGTCCTCGTTCAGCCACATCTCGTTGATGACGATGACGCGCTCGCGCGCCGCCTTGACCTCGGGCACCTCGTCGATGTCGCCTTCGACGACGATCGGCCCCGACAACCCCATCCACCCCTGGTGGGAGGTGGCGCCGTGGAAGTGCGGGTGATACCAGTGCAGCCCGGCCGGGTGATCCTCGGGGATCTGGTACTCGTAGTTGTGGCTCTGCCCCGGTTCGATCCGCAGGAAGACGTTGTCGGCCGGGTCCTCCGGGGACACCTGCATGCCGTGGGTGTGCAGGTTGGTCGACAGCAGCATCTGCGGCAGGGTCTCGCCCTCCTTCACATGGCCCACGGCCCCGGGAAGGCACTCCAGCGGCCCGCCCGCGTTCTCCCCGGGCCGCGTGGCGCACATCGGCGGGGCCGCGTTCAACGGCACGCCCATCGGCAGCATGCCGTTATGTAAACCGAGCCGCACCGTGTCCCCGGGACGGAACCGCAGCATCGCGCCGGGCAGCATCCCGTTGTAGGCGTCGACGTGGAGGCGTCGGCCCCCGACGGTGAAGCGCGCGGGTGCCACGTGCAGGTCATAGTCGAGCACGCCGTTCTCACTGCGGATCACCGGAAGATCGCGCAGCGGCTCGCCGACGCTCTCCTCCGTGCCGCGCAGCACCGCATCGCGCAGCCGGGCGCGCACCGGGTCCGGGAGCAGCCATCCTCCCGACAACAGGGCTCCCGCCGCGAGCCCCCCTCCGCCCAGCAGTAATGACCTTCGGCGCATGTGTCCTCCCATGTCGGATCAGTGACTCATTGTTTCGAGAAAGTCACCAAGAGCAACAAAGGGGCGAGTGAAGATTCCTTGGGCACCCGCCCGCGGGCGGGACGCGTCCGCGCACCCCAAACGCATCCATGTGAGGACATTGCCGCACGGGAAG
The DNA here is from genome assembly GCF_039530945.1 of Nocardiopsis rhodophaea. Classification (NCBI taxonomy): domain Bacteria; kingdom Bacillati; phylum Actinomycetota; class Actinomycetes; order Streptosporangiales; family Nocardiopsidaceae; genus Nocardiopsis; species Nocardiopsis rhodophaea. Next base: position 97,938 of record NZ_BAAAPC010000017.1, on the reverse strand, counting down.
GCGAACACATGGGACTACTGTCAGTAAGACGACACTACTTTCGGCGATACGTTGTGGTCTGCCTGATATATCCATTCCGGTTCCGCGCAGCGAGTGCTGGGCATCCCCCCAATGCGCCGCACGCACAGCCGATATATCCCCGCACCGAACAGCCGCGTCGAGTAGTTTCGAATCATCACCGGCACCCCGCGCCGTGCGCCAAATGAGGCGCAGGGGTGCCGCGGACGATGAGGGGTGCGAACGACAGCATGAACGGCGCACACGGATCGGCGATGGAGCGCGCCCTCCAGCTGCTGGGCGGGCAGAGCGACCAGCAGCTGCAGCAGGCCGCCTGGGTCGCCCGCTGCGTGGGTCGGGGCGCCTCGGCGCCACTCACCTCCGAAGACGTCTCCGCGCTGGCCGCGACGCTGAGCCGCCGCACGGTGACGCGCGGCGCGGTGGCGTACGGCGGCCGGGGCGACCGGCCCGGGGTGTGGATCGTCCGGTCGGGGCGCCTGGAACTGGCGGCGGGCTCAGGGGCCGGGCGGGTCGTCGTGCAGATCCTCCGGGACGGCGACGTCGACGGCGACATCCAGCTGCTGCTGGACATGCCCCTCCCCTACACCGCCCGCGCCCTGGACGACGTGGAGCTGCTCCACCTCCACCAAGAGGACTTCGAGCGGCTGCTGGCCACCCGCCCGCCGATCGCGCGGCGCTGGCTGTCCAGCGTTGCCGAGCGGCTCAACACCAGCCACATGCGGATCCTGGGACTGCTCGGGCGGACCCTCACCCAGCAGACCGCGCAGCTCCTGCTCGATGAGGCGGTGGAGGGGGACATCGCCCTGCCGCAGCGCACGCTAGCGGCCATGCTCGGGGTGCGGCGCCCGTCGCTCAACAAGGTCCTCAAGGAGCTGGAGAAGGAGGACCTGATCCGGGTGCGCTACTCCGCTATCGACATTCTCGACCGCCAGGCTCTGGTCCGGCGAGCGCGGTGAGACCGCGCCCGCGGCGCGGCGGGACAGCGGGGGAGGCGATCGCGTGAACGAAGAGGAGTGGCGCCGCTTCCTGGCGGAGTTCCACCACGCGCGGCCCGCGATCACCGAGCACCTGCTGGGGCGGGCCGACGCCGCACCCTATGCCTGGGTGGCCGCGCCGCTGCGACCAGTGTCCGGGCCCGTCGTGGACCTCGCGTGCGGGTCCGCGCCGACGCGGACGGAACTGCCCGGTGCCCGCTGGGTGGGGCTGGACTCCTCGCCCAAGGAGCTGCTGTACGCGGCGGCCCGCCGACGCGGCCCACTCGTCCGGGCTGACACGGCGGCCCTCCCCTTCGGCCGGGATACGGTCGCGGGGGTGTGCGCGGCGATGAGCCTGCAGGTGGTGAGCCCCCTCGACGCGGTGCTGCGGGAAGTCCACCGCGTGCTGCGGCCCGGCGGGGTGGTGGCCACGCTCACCCCCGCCCGTCTCGGCACCTCGCCCGCCGGGCTGTGGGGCTGGCTGCGGGTGCTGCGGTCGGTGGGCGTACTGCGGCTGCCCTGGCCCAACCCGCAGGCCTGCGACAAGGCGGCCGATGTGCTGCGCGCACACGGGTTCGCGGTCGTCACCGACGAGCGCCGCGTCTTCCAGCTGGACATGTCCACGCGAGAGGCCACTCGCCTCCTGCTGCACAGCCTCTACCTGCCGGGCGTCGACGCCGAACGCCTCGCGGCGGCCGAGGCCGCCCTGGGCTCCTGGGCGCGGCCCGGCCGAACGCTGCCCCTGCCGCTGCGGCGCGTGGTGGCCCGTCTCCCCGAACGCCTGGAGGCGGCCGGTTCCGAGGACGAGGACGAAGGCGCGAAGCGGGGGACCGGCGAAGCCGGAGAGGAGCGGCCCGCGGCCTGACCAGCCGGTCATGCCACTCAGGGTCGTCGCCAGCAACCGGTGCGGTACGTCCACCGCACCACGATGTCGGCCGCTCCCCTCCGGTGCTTCCGGTGACGCGGAAATACGTCGGGTGCTCAGTCCAGGCCGGGAGCCTTGGGCAGGTCCAGACCGGTCTGGGCGTAGTGGTTGAAGTAGTTGGTGAACACGTTGACGATGACGTGGGTGTAGAGCTCGGCCAGCTCGACGTCGCTCCACCCGGCCCGCCGCGCGGCCTCCCAGGTCTCCTCGGCCACCTCGCCCCGGTCGGCGGCGATCTCGCGGGCCACGGCCAGCAGCGCGGCCAGCCGCGGGTCGGCGGTGAACGTGCCCGAGCGGATGTCCACAGTCTCGTCCAGGCTCCACCCGGCGGCCCGCCCGGCGGCGGTGTGCGCGGACTGGCAGTAGCCGCAGTCGTTGGTGGCGCCCACGGTCAGCGCGATCGCCTCGCGGGTGCGCGCGTCGAAGGTCCCGTGGTCGGCGATGGCCTGGCTGATGCCCTGGTAGGCGGCGAGGACAACCGGGGCGTGCGCCATTTCGCCATGGATATTGAGCACCATGCCGAATTTCTTTTCTAACGACCGCAGCGTCTCCCGGGCCGCCTCGGGCGCGTTGTCAACGGTGTGCACAGGGATGCGCGGCATACGTCCTCAGCTCTTTCGCTTCGTCGCTATCGCGGAACGGCACGGCCCCGGCGGGACCCTGCCTCGGCTGTCGCCGACTCCCCTGTCCTAACGACCCGTCCCTGCCGTATCGCGCCGAAAGTGTCAGCGAGGTGTCCCTCTTCCACATTGTGGCCACAGGCGTGCTCGATGAGTGGGCAGCCCGGGTCCTGGCCACTGGCTTCGGAACCGGCGCGCTCCTGCTCGGGCAGCTGGTCGGCCAGCGCGTCGAGGGCGACCAGGTCGTCGCGCAGCCGTTGGAGATCGGCGATGCGCTGGTCGATGTCGGCGACCTGGCGCCGCACGGTGGCGCGCACGTAGCCGCACGGGCGTTCGCCCCGGTCGCGGAAGGCGAGGATCTCGCGGATCTCATCCAGCCGCACGCCCAGCCGCTGGGCGGACTTGATGAACGCCACCCGCTCGGCGTCGGCCTCCGTGTACACGCGGTAGCCCGCGGCGGTGCGCTCGGCGGGCGGGAGGAGCCCGATACCTTCGTAGTAGCGGATGGTCTTCGGATTGACCCGCAGCTGGGCGGCGAGTTCTCCAATGCGCACACCGATCACCTCACCGCTGCCCATCGGGCCAGTCGACGACGGGCATGGTCACCACGATACCGGGCTCGGTGATGGCGACCTCGCCCGCGCGCTCGGCGGTGGTGACGTCGTCGGCCGAGGTCAGCGTGCGCGGCTCGACGCCGGGCCGCCACTCGACGAGGTGCACGGACCGCAGCGGGGTGTAGGCGTCGTCGCCGGGAACGGTGGCGAACACGTCGGGCTGGAAGCCGAACGGGCCGGCGGCTCCGTCGGGTTCGATGCCGTTGGTGAACACGTACACGGGTCCGTGCAGCGCGTCGGGGGTGTCGGCCAGCGCGGGTACGTGCACCACCGGGGAGTTCATCATGTCGGTGAGCAGGTCGGCGACGTCGGCATCCGAGGCCTCGGTGTGCAGGAACCGGATGGGTTCGTCCGCGTAGTAGCCGGTCACCGGCGGCGGCATGCCCGCGTGCATCGCGCCGTTCATGGACGCGGGCACGGCGCCCAGTCCGTAGACGGCGTAGGATCCGACGCCGATGACCAGTGCGGCCGCGGCCAGGGCGGTCAGCCAGGGTGTCCACCACGGCCACCGCGTGCGCTGCCGGTCGGCGGGCGGGGCGTCGTGCTCGGTGCCGGATGTCGGGGTGGTCATGCGGGGACCTCCTGCGGTGCGGTGGCCCGGTCGCCGTCGTGGGCGGCCGGCGGACGGGCGGGGTCGGCGAACCGCCGGTAGGTACGCGGGGAGAGCACGCGCAGGCCGAAGGAGTTGAGCAGCACTACGGTCACGCTGGCGGCCATGGCGGCCATCGCCCAGGCCGGGTGCACCAGGCCGGTGGACGCCAGCGGCACACCCACACCGTTGAAGGAGAAGGCGAGAGCGAGGTTCTGCTTGGTGCGCCGGTAGGAGGCGCGGCCCACGTCCCAGGCGTCCACCACGGCGTCGAGCCGGTCGGCGACGAGGATGACGTCGGAGCTCTCGATGGCGATGTCGGTTCCGGCGCCGATGGCGATACCGATGTCGGCCTGCATCAGCGCGGGTGCGTCGTTGATGCCGTCGCCGACCATGGCCACCCGGTGCCCCTCGGCCTGGAGTCGACGCACGTGGTCGGCCTTGGCGTCCGGTGGCGCCTGTGCGTAGACGTCGCCGATGCCGGTCTGCTCGGCGATGGCCGTCGCGGTGCGGGGGTTGTCGCCGGTGATCATCACCGGCTCGACGCCGCGGCGGCGCAGGCGCCGCACGACGTCGGCGGCCTCCGGCTTGATGGGGTCGGCGATCGCGACCGCCCCGCGCGCGGTGCCGTCGACGAGCACGACGACGACCGTGTGGGCGCGCGCCTGAAACTGCTCGATACATTCGGCGAGCTCCTCACCGATCGCCCCCGGCCCACCGATGCCGGTCTGTTCGGCCATGGCCGGGCTCCCCACGGCGACGTGGTGGCCTTCAACCCGCCCGTGGGCTCCGCGGCCGGTCAGCGACGCGAAGTCGGTGACGTCGGCGATCTCGATGCCCTCGTCCTGGGCCGCGGCGACGACGGCGCGGGCGAGAGGGTGTTCGGAGGGGTCCTCCACGGCGGCCGCCAGGCGGAGCAGCTCCCCACGGTCCTGGCCGGGAACGGTCTCGACAGCCACGACGCGGGGGCGACCGCGGGTGAGGGTGCCGGTCTTATCGAGGACGATGCGGTCAATCCGCCCGAATACGGCGAACGCCGTGGCTGAGCGCATGAGGATGCCGCGTTCGGCGGCCTGGCCCCCGCCCCGGATCATCGCGAGGGGTGTGGCCATGCCCAGCGCGCACGGGTATCCCATGACGCCGACCGCCAGGGCGGCGAACACGGCGCGGGAGTACATCGGTGTACCGGTGACCAGCCAGGCACCCAGGGTCCAGCCCAGCAGGGCGAGGGCGGCGATGGCCAGCACGGAGGGAACGTAGACGCGCAGGACGCGGTCGACCAGCGCGAGCAGCCCGGGTTTAAGGGCGCGAGCCTCCTCGACATAGCGGACGACGGTGGCGAGGAAGGAGTCCTCCCCGGCCCGGCTCACCCGCACCAGCAGGGTGCCGGTCTGGTTGACGCTGCCGCCGATCACCTCGGCACCGACGGTCTTCTCCTCGGGCACGGACTCGCCGGTGACCAGGGAGGCGTCCACACCGGAGGCGCCGTCGACCACGGTGCCGTCGACCGGGATGGCCTCCCCGGGCCGGACGCGCACCAGCTCACCGACGACGACCTGGTCAACGGGGACCTCCTCCTCGTCCCCGTCGCGGACGACGCGGGCCGTGGGCGGTTGCAAGGCCAGCAGGCGCCGCACCGCCGCCGAGGCGTGGGTGCGGACCTTGAGCGCCACGAACGCCGACAGCAGGTGGTAGGTGGTGATCAGGGTCGCGGCGGCGAAGAAGTCCGAGGCGGGGAAGCCGGGGTGGACCATCCCGACCAGTCCGCCGATCAGTCCGCCGAACGCGCCGAACTCCATGAGCACGTGCTGGTTGAGGATGCGCCGGCGTACCGAGGCCACGGCCATCCGCAGGATCGGCCACCCGGCGACGAAGACGACCTGCACCGTCAGCGCGAGCATGACCCAGGGCAGCAGCGCGAAGCCGCGTCCCGTCGCCATCAGCAGCATCAGCCACAGGGCGATCGCCGCGGCGACAGCGGCGGCGGCCAGCCGGAGGCGCGCCTCGGACAGCTCCGCCTCGGCCTCCTCGAACGCCCGGACGCGGCGGGGGTCGCGAATGGTGTAGCCGAGGTCGCGCAGCAGGTCGCGGATCTCGGTGGCCCGCACGCGCCGCGCATCGTGGACGACCAGAGCCTCCTCGTGCGCCAGCGACACGCTCACCTGCTCGACACCGTCGAGGCGCCCGACGGCGCGCTCGATGGTGTGGGCGCAGAACCCGCAGTGCAACCCGCCGATGTTGATCAGGAGGCGATCCGGGGCGGTTGGGCGCGGCGGTCGCTCCTCTGCTGCGGTAGGCGCGGCCGTGCTCACGACGCCTCGCTCGCGGACGGGGTGAACCCCAGCCGCTCCAGGTGCGCGGCGATGTCGTCGGCGCTCAGCCGCTGGTCGTCAAAGCGCACGTGGACGCGCCGCGTCGCGGCATCGGCGCTCACGTGCCGCACGGCATCGACACGGATCAGTCCCGCTTCGATGTTGGCCGCGCACGTGTCGCAGTGCATCCCGTCGATGGTGAATTCTTGTTCCGCCATGGGGGTGCTCCTCCCTGTCCCAGTCAACGCCAGGGTGCACCTTCCACCGGGCGGGAAGGTCAAGCCAGTCGAAGGGCCGCCACGACCCCGTGGAGGCGACGAAGCCTTGCCGGGCGAGCCGTGCGGCATCGGATGGGTAAGGCCAGGAAGACCGCTGTCAGCGCCGCCGCACGCGGTGCTCGGTCACCGGGAGGTTCTCCGGTGCCGAGGGGGCGAACGTTCCCGCGCGACGGGCGAAGCCGCGGGCCCAGGGGGCGGCGGTCAGGCCGTGGGCGTACACGCTCAGCAGCACCGTCACGCCGGTAACCAGCATGATCCGGTCAGCCGCCGCGATGCCGGACTCCTCGACCACCAGCAGCGCGAACAGGATCGATGCCAGTCCGCGCGGCCCGAACCAGCCCAAGAAGGCGACCGTCTCCCAGCGGGCCTTCGCCCCGATCATCGCCACCGCCACGGCGGCCACGCGCACGACCGCCAGGCTCAGCACGGCGTAGCCGAGGACCGGCCCCGTGATGTCGTCCAGGCGGGGGCCGATGATGATCGCACCGAACAGGGTGAACGTCGCCATTTCCAGCAGCTCGCCCTCCCGCTCGGCGAACTCGTGCACCGCGGGGCAGTGGGGACGGGCCACTCCTCCGAACGCCAGCCCGGCGACGAACGCGGAGACGAATCCGTTGCCCCCGACCACCTCGGCGCCTGCGTAGGCGACGACCGCCAGTGCCAGGACGAACAGGCGGCGGTAGGTCGTGCTCACCCACCCTGCGGCGTCCACCCGCACCAGGAGCCATCCCCCGACGGCGCCGACGACCGTCCCCATCAGCGCGCCGAACCCGATCTGCTGGGCGGCGAAGCCGAGCCAGGACGCGGGGGAGCCGATGTCGCCCTGCGTCGTAGCGGCGACCGCGACCAGCGCCATCACGATCGGCAGGGCGATGCCGTCGTTCAGCCCGCTCTCGACGTTCAGTGTCTGGCGGACGCGCACCGGGAGCCGCCGGTCGGTGACGACGGCCGCGCCCAGCGCCGCGTCGGTCGGGACCAGGACCGCCGCTAACAGCGCCGCCGCCCACATGCCCAGGCCGGGAAAGACCCCCCAGGCGAGGAGGGCGCCGAGGGCGATGCCCACCGGCATGCCGACGCCCAGCAGCCGCAGCGGGAACGCGTACTCGCGCCGCAGCACCGACAGCTCGATGCGGACGGCGTCGGTGAATAGCACCAGGGTCAGGGTCGCCTCGGCGAGGATGCGCACCATGGGCGCGGTGGCGGTGCCGCTGAGCGCGCCCACCCCGCCATCACCCAGGATCAACCCGGCGGCGACGAACACCATCGGCGCGGTCAGCGGTGTACCGCGAGTCCGCCCGGAAATCAGCGCGTAGCCGAGGACGGCCCCGGCCAGGAGCAGCAGATCGGTCACGCCGTGCCCTCCGCCATCTGCTTCTCCCCACGTGTGCGTGCCTCCGGCCTCGACTGGTCGGGCGGATCGCCCCCGCCCGCCGACGTGTGGTGCGCTGTATGCCCCGTCAACCCGTCGGTCAAAGGCCACGGGGCCGGACAGGTCCGGTCCGGACGTGGAGCTTTCGGGGATGCCCGGTCAACGCATTGTCAACCGCCAGCGGCGGGGGCCCCGGTCTGCTGGCTTCTCCCGCTGACAGGCGGGAGGGTGTCACCGGTAGTCGGGGTTGTCGAAGCCCGCATGGCACCCGGCGTCCCAGGCCGACCGCTGATTGCCGTAGGCCGGGACGCCGCCGGCGCGCCGCAGCATCGCGGCCAGATGCATCAGGTTGTAGGTCATGAACGTGGTGTTGCGGTTGGTGAAGTCGTTCTCCGGGCCGCCCGATCCCTCGTCCATGTAGGAGGGGCCGGGGCCGGCCTCTCCGATCCACGCGGCGTCGGCCTGCGGGGGGATCGTGTATCCCAGGTGCTGCAGGCTGTAGAGGACGTTCATCGCACAGTGCTTGGCCCCGTCCTCGTTACCGGTGATGAGGCATCCGCCGACCCGCCCGTAGTACGCGTACTGCCCGGCCTCGGTGAGCAGGTGAGAGCAGCCGTAGAGGCGCTCGATGACCCGCTTCATCACCGAGCTGTTGTCGCCGAGCCAGATCGGTCCGGCCAGCACCAGGATGTCGGCGGCCAGCACCCGCTCGTAGATGCGCGGCCACGCGTCGCTCGCCCACCCGTGCTCGGTCATGTCGGGGTAGACGCCGGTCGCGATGTCGTGGTCGACCGCGCGCAGCTGCTCCACCTCGACCCCGGCCCGGCGCATCAGGTCGGCGCTGCGGTCGATCAAACCCTGCGTGTGGCTCAGCGCCGGTCGGGGCTTGAGCGTGCAGTTGACGAACAGCGCACGCAGGCCGTCGAACCTCGGCGCCTGGCCGTCTTTCCCGACCTGTTCGTTCATGGTGTCCTCCCTTTTGCTCGGCGCCATCCTGTCAGCACCGGTCGAGGAATTCGATGATCCCGAGGTGCGGTGTCGGGGCCGGTGCAGAGGATTTTCGATCGGTCGGGATGTGGATCTGTCGGACCTGTCAGCGATCTGACGATTGCGTGTTGCGCGGACAGCTTCTGGAATACCGGAATGTCAGGATGTTCCCATGGCTGGTGAAGACAAGAAGAGCAACAGCAAACGATGGGACTTCCCCGGGGCACAGGGGGCACCGCTGGCGGCGCGGCTCGACCTCCCCGACACGGCCCCGCGCGCGTACGCGCTGTTCGCGCACTGCTTCACCTGTAGCAAGGACGTGTTCGCCGCGGCCCGGATCTCGCGGGCGCTGACCGGGTTCGGGTTCGCGGCGCTGCGGTTCGACTTCACCGGGCTGGGGCAGTCCGGCGGGGATTTCGGCAACACTGATTTCAGCTCGAACATCTCGGACCTGGTGCAGGCGGCCGATCATCTCCGAGCGGAATTCGCCGCACCCACGCTGCTCGTCGGGCATTCTTTGGGCGGGGCGGCGGTACTGGCCGCCGCGCACCGGATTCCGGAGGTGCGGGCCGTGGCCACGATCGGCGCTCCGGCCGACCCGGCGCACGTCACCCGCTTGCTGGCCGAGGACCGGGAGGAAATCGAGCGGCGTGGCGAGGCCGAGGTGCGCCTCGCCGGGCGAACCTTCCGCATCCGGCGGCAGTTCCTCGACGACATCGCCTCGCAGCCACAGGCCGAGCGCATCCGGCGGCTGGGGACCGCGCTCCTGGTCATGCACTCGCCGATCGATGAGTCGGTCGCGGTGGACAACGCCCGGCGGATCTTCGACACGGCCCGCCACCCCAAGTCCTTCATCGCGCTCGACGGCGCCGACCACCTGCTCACCGAGCGCGCCGATTCGGACTTCGCGGCCACGGTACTCGCGTCATGGGCGAGCCGCTACGCCCTCGGGCCGGGCACCGGCCGCAAGGCGGCGGATCAGGAGGAGGAACGGGCCGCGGAGGGCTTCGTGACGGTGGCCGAGAGCGGCACCGGTGCGCTCGGGCAGCACGTCACGGCCGGCCGCCACGTCTTCAGCGCCGACGAGCCCAAGCCGGTCGGAGCCGATACCGGCCCATCGCCCTACGACTTGCTGCTCTCGGGTCTAGGTGCGTGCACATCGATGACGGTGCGCATGTACGCGCAGCGCAAGGAGTGGCCGTTGGAAAAGGTGACGGTGGCGCTCCGGCACTCCCAAATTCACGCCAAGGACTGCGCGGACTGCGAGACGCGCGGTGGGAAGGTCGACCGGATCGAACGGCTCGTCCGCTTCGACGGCGACCTGGACGAGGAGCAGCGCCAGCGGCTGCTGGAGATCGCCAACAAGTGTCCGGTGCACCAGACACTGACCACGGAGACTGTCATCGATACCACGCCGGACGCGGCCGCCGATGCGGACAAGGGAGGAGAGGGCGGAACCACGCAGACGTCCTCTTCCGCTGGCTGATTCGGCCCGGGGCGCGCGGGCGGCATCGAGGGGCGGCGCCTGCCTGGGCTCAGCGAAGAAGGTCACCAAACTTACATTTTCCTTATCTTCCCTGGCAGATCCGCTGATTCTGGGCATGTCGGCACGTCAGCCACATACATCACGTAGCCGACATCTATAGGCCAATGAAGTCATGGGGGGGCACCATGAAGGGCACGGTTGGCAAGATCGCGGCGACCCTCGCGGCAACGGCCATGCTGAGCGGCGTGATGGCACTGGGCGCGGCCCCGGCCTCGGCCTCGGCCTCGACGTCCAGCGAGTCAGCAGGTTGCTGCTACTACTACGGGCACTACGGACACCACGGATACGGGCACCACTACGGGCACCACGGGTTCGGCCTCGGCGGATTCTCTGTGAGCATCGGCTAGCGACATGACGCATACCACGAAGTGGTGCGTCGGGTCCGATCAGATCCGGCGCACCTTCTCTCGTGCCCGACCTGGCGGCAACGGGACGGTCGGCGCCTGGGCGGCGCTCTATCGCCCTCTAGGACCGCTCGCATGCCCTCTCCTCGAATCGGTCGATGATCTCCACACGAAAACACAACAAAGAGTATCCATTAAATTACACAGAGTGACAATACCTGCTTTTTATCTATCCCCCAGGCAGAGTCGCGATTCTCGAAATGTCGGCGCATCACGTCGATAAATCATGACACGGATGTGGCGGACACCTCGATCCACTGGAGTATTCGGAAGGGGACATGAAACGCACGCGAATCGCAGCGACTCTCGCATCCACGGCCGCGATGAGCGGCGCGATGACGCTGGGAGCAGCGCCAGCATCGGCGTCGACGCCAGCGCCCGCGTCGAGCGGTTCGGCAGGCTGCCCCTGCGGCGGCAGCAGCCGCTCCTACTCCCACGGCCACCACTCCGGCCACCATGGGTACTTCGACATCGGCGGGATCTCCGCGAGCACCGGCAGCTGAGGTGATCCGAGCGCGCAGCGGCGCGTCGTGGGTACCCGGATCCGACGCACTTGTATACATGTCCCAGCGGAAAATATGTGGAAAGAATGCGGTTGGCGCATCGATTCCCCCCTGCTATCGCCGCCCTCACGGACCTCCCCCATTTCGCGTCAATAGATGATCTCCGGTACGGACGCAACCACCCACGCCGGGCTGACCCCAAAAAGGGGGTCATCTTACTTCCTTTTTCTTTATCCCACCTGGAGGGTGCGCGATTCTGGAGATGTCTGCATCTCTGCTGTCTATCTCGCACTGCGGACCCTGCGGACAGATCCATCGATAACGCATTCGGGAGGGGACATGAATAGCAAGCTTGCCAAGACGACAACGGCCGTCGCCGCTAGCACCGTACTGACTGGAGCGATGCTGATGGGGGCGACTCCGGCCACGGCTGCGACGTCAGCGGCGGCACCGGCGCCCCACGGTTCGACGAAGTTCTGTCCGTACGTGTACTGGTACTACGGCTTCTGTAGCCCGATCCATTACCACCACCGCTAGCGGGATTGTGATGGCACCGGGACACGAAGATGCGTCGGGTCGACTCAGGCCCGACGCATCCTCCATGCCCGATCTGGCGAACAGGGCACGGTTGACGCCTCGACGGCCCGCGTGCGCACCGCGCCGCCGCCAAGCACCCCACCCAGTGCCAGCGGACAACGCCCGGACAGAGACGCAGCGGGGATCCTTTCTGCAAAAGTAAACACTCTTACACTTAAATTTCTTTGCTCGCTATGCCGGGGTTTTGGACATTACAGAATTCCCATCACATGCGCCGCAAAGCGGACGGATCGACCGCACTGGGGAGATCGGCGACAACGCGGTTGTGCTCGCGGCACGGGGATGTGACCGTCACGCCGGTGCGCACCCCGATGCCGTCACCGATGAGCACCTACGTCAAGGGCGACAACGACCTCCGGTTTCTCCATCGGGGGATGAGCTTCGTGGCTACCGCGATGGTGACCACCGCGCCGAGTGCCACGCCCGAGCACCACACCGCGACCACGTTCATCCTCATTTTGCCGCCGATCACGCATCACCCCGGGCGAAATTGCCTCGTATAGCGTCGGCCGCCCCCGTCTGAAGCGGTCGGGAGGGCCCGTAGGCATTTCCCGATCGAACACCGTCGCCATACCCCCTTTTTCTTCATAATCCCCACCAAGAGCGCGACGGTGGACATACAGGCACGTTCACCAGGAACACCACATAGGTGATCTAGTGGACATCTCGATATCACCGCAACATTCGGGGGGAAAGCCATGAGGCGCAACCTTGGTAAGACCGCAGCGGCCCTCACAGCGACGGCCGCCCTGACCGGCGCGATGACGCTGGGCGCGGCTCCGGCCTCGGCCTCGTCATCGGCCTCGGTGCCCAGCGCATCCGGGCCCTGCCACTACAAGTCCTGCCACTACGGGTACGGCCACCACGGGTACGGCCACCACGGACACAGCGGGGTTTCCATCTGTCTCCTGCTGTGTATCAGCAGCCGCTAACGCGGCACAGCAAACGTGCGTCGGGCCCGAGCAGGCCCGACGCACTTGAATTGCCCGACCCAGCAAAAGGGAGGCTGGTCGGGGCGTGCCTATGGGTCGTCCTCCGGGGGCGCGCCTACGTGCCACGAGGACACGACCCACCGACGAGGGCTGGATGACCTAGCGGCTGGGCGTGCAACCACCCCTCTCGCGCCCGCGGGTGAGGCATTTCCCCGCACGCCGGTACCCGCCGGACTCGGATAGGGAGAGATGACGCTCCCGTCCCTCCGCCCCAACGCAGACACCGCCCTGACTCCACCATCAAGACACCCCAGCCGTGCCCAGGTCACATCATCACCAAGCTCGTGGCCCCCTTGACGCCGTCATTGTGGAGTGTCGAGGAACGGTCGCCACACCCGCCTTGTCACGGCCACATATCCCCTACCGAGGCGCGGTCGGGCGCGTTGACGTGCGATTGCACGAAGTTCGCGCACGGGCGCCTGCGCGTGTGTCGACCGCCACCGCCCGACGGGACTCCCCCACCGGGATGACGTACCGCCACGTCGTCCGGGGCGATTTCGCGCAGAGCGCGATTCGGGACCGGTGAAGCGGGCGCGACCTGGGACGCTACAGCAACCGACGTGTGGTGGCGGTTCGGGCAGTGTCCCCCGTCCTGTCCAATAGTGCACGGGTTAACACCGCAAAGGAGGACAATGTCCACACAGACGTCGAGCAGGTCGCTCTGGCGGCGCTATCTTGATTTTCCCCTGATCTGGAAGCTGGCGATCGGTTTGGTCGCCGGTGCCGCGGCAGGTCTGGCCATCGGCGAGCCCATCACCGTCATCGCTCCATTGGGCGACCTCTTCTTACGTCTGCTGAAGATGTTGGTGATGCCCCTGATCATCGTCACCCTCATCGCGGGCGTCTCGTCGGTCACCCCCGCCGCCCTCGGGCGCATCGGGTTCAAAGCGTTCCTCTTCTACCTGGTCACGTCGGCCTTCGCCATCACCATCGGGCTCGCGCTCGCATTGGCGGTCGCACCCGGCACCGGGCTCACGATGCCGGGCGAGACCATGGAGGGAAGCGATCCCCCTCCGGTGTCGGAGACCCTGCTCAACATCGTTCCGGAGAACCCGTTCAAGGCCCTGGTCGACGGAAACGTCCTCGCGGTCATGTTCGCGGCGGTCGTGGCCGGTCTGGCGCTGACCTACATGCGCGGCAGCGACGACGACCGGGTCCGCGAGCTCGGCGACTTCCTTCGGCGCGGCGTCGACGGCGCCGTGGAACTGGTCTTCCTGGTGATCAAGGGTGTGCTGCAGTACGCGCCGATCGGCGTCTTCGCCCTGATCGCGGTGGTCATGGGCGAAACGGGTGTGGAGTCGATCGTCCCGTTGGCCAAGCTCACCGGTGTGGTCTACGGCGGCATCGCCCTGCAGATCGCCGTCTACACCGGCATCATGCTGCTCTTCCGTGTCGGCATCCGCCGCTTTTTCGCCGCGGCCAAGGACCCCATGCTGACCGGATTCGTCACCCGCTCCAGCAGCGGGACGCTCCCGGTCTCCTCCCGGGCCGCCGAAAAGCTCGGGGTACAGGAAAGCGTCTACAGCTTCACCCTCCCCCTGGGAGCGACCGTCAACATGGACGGCACCGCGATCTACGTCGGCGCCGCCACCGTCTTCGTCGCCAACATCTCCGGGGTGGACCTCACCGTCTCCCAGCTGCTGACGGTGGTCCTGGTCGGGGTATTGGCATCCATCGGTACGGCAGGCGTCCCGGGTGCCGGGCTGATCATGCTCACCATGACGGTCTCCCAGACCGGTCTGTCGATGGCCCCAGTCGCCCTGGTCGCCGGCATCGACGCCATCCTGGACATGGCCCGCACCTCCTGCAACGTCACCGGTGACCTGGTCGGTACGCGCATCATCGCGCAAACTGAACGCGGCATGCTGCGCTCCCCCGCCGCCGACGCAACAGCTTCTCCGGACCGCCCCGGCACCGACGCGGGCACCGACCCCACGGACACCTAGCGTCTGACCAGTGCCATGTCTACGGGGTGGGCCTGCGAACTTAAGGCCCCGGTCATGGTCCACTGCGGCAGCAACGGCATGCTCCCGCTGGACGATCGAGGGCGCGGCCGCCCCGTAAAACCGCTCGTTGTTTCAATTTCATCGAAAATGACGTTGCGATTTCACAATGTCCGGATCCGGCCACACAAAGGGGATCGAAAGGCTGACAATATTCGTATATCTTCACCGATTAGAACGTCGATCTGCGGGGACTGTGCGAATATCACTGAATCACCACCGTCCACTGCAAACCTGCACCGTTGATCGAATATAGGCAGATTCGCTGCCTCCAGGTGCGGCGTGCCCGGGATCGCGGTGCCGCATTCATCCTCTCCCAGGAGACTGGACAAGGTTCCAAGGCTGACGAAGGGAGAACACGGAAATGCAATACACACTGCTCCGCCGCAGCGCCGTCGTGGCCAGCGGGCTCGGTCTGGCGGCCG
The DNA here is from genome assembly GCF_039530945.1 of Nocardiopsis rhodophaea. Taxonomy (NCBI): domain Bacteria; kingdom Bacillati; phylum Actinomycetota; class Actinomycetes; order Streptosporangiales; family Nocardiopsidaceae; genus Nocardiopsis; species Nocardiopsis rhodophaea. The sequence goes on along the minus strand of NZ_BAAAPC010000017.1, from coordinate 82,782 downwards.
GATTGATGGGCGCCCCCACTGCCGCGGCCGACGGACGACCGCTCTCGGCGCAGGCGGCCGCCGACGTGACCGTGCAGTCGGCTCCCCCGACCTCCGAGGCCGTCCCCGAAGCAAAATGCCGGACCGCCCGGAGTAAGATCTCTGGCGCCCGCATCAAGGGAAAGATCTGCTGGTCCAACCGCAGCGGCGGCGGATGGAAGAAGGCGAGCGTTCAGGGCTGGGTCAAGGACACCAAGGGAGACGGAAACTACGCCCAGTTCCGTATCCACTACCGGACGAAAGTCTGGCACGGTTGGCAGACGAAAACGAAGATCATTAAGTCGACCAAGGGCCGCAACGCACCGGTGACGAAAAGCGTCCACTGGTACTACAACGGCAAGGGTGTCAAGGACGTGTGGATTCAGGTCTGCAAGAAGGGTCGCGGCGGGCGCATCTGCGACAACAGATGGCGTTAGGCCGCTGTCCGGCCTCGCATGGCCTGCCTTCTCACCGCCCTTCTGATGTGGTGTCCGGCTCCACGGAATTCGGAACGGAGCCGGACACACGTTCAGCACCGGCGGCAGGGTCCTGACATGAATCCGAGCTGAGCGCGGTCGGCGCCAGGCGCGCATCGGTCTTCGCATCTAGCTGACCAGGCGGGCGCCGACGGCCTGCGCGAGGCGGGCCGCCGACGTTCCCAGGCCGTTCGGGCCATGCGGCACCATCCCGACCCCCGCGTTCGAGTTCACCCCTCCTTCACGACCTTCCTGCTGTCGTCGAAGGTAGTCCTCCTTGTACCGGTCGACCTCGTGATGCCACTCCAAGATTCCCGCCATGTACTCGGTGAGGTGGCGGGCGTGCCAGTCGAGCGCTTTACGGGCAGCGGCGTCGAGTTCCAACTCCTCGTACAGCCGGGGCAGATCGTTGTCGACGATGTGCTGGAACTGATCGACCCGCGAGCCCATCAGGTCGATCACGATGTCGCGCGCGGTGAAGCGGTCCACGTCGAGGAAGTTCTGAACCACCAGGACCAGGTTGTGCACCTCCCCCTCGTACTGGATCTCCTTCTGGTAGGAGTACAAGTCGTTGGTCATCGTCGCGATGTCTTGCGTAGCGGTCTCCAGCTCGTGGATGACCCGGGTCTGGTAGACAGCGGCATCGACCGCATCCTCGTGGGCGAACCGGGCCAGGGCCATAGTCATGTCCCCGCCGAAGGTGCGACGGCGCATCTCCAGGAAATCCACCGGATCGGGGATCCGGTTCGCGACCTGGTTCTCCACCTCCCACTCCCACGCGGTGAGCATGCTCAGCACCGCGGCCCGCAGCCGTTCCCTCTGGGGGAGCTTCATTGGCGTGGCGGTCCGCTCCCAGAGATCGGTCAGCCCCCGTTCCAACTGCGTGGACGGCACCACCGCCGGCACCATGTCCAGTGGCATGCACTGGGCCAGGCGCCGGGTGCACGCCTTGGCGGCCCGCACATCGCGCGCCGCACCGAACACCCGCGGGTAGACGTCATCACCGTAGGTACCCCAGCCCAGCCAATCGGTCGACAGATCGAGCTGGTCGGGCTCGGCGTCGGCGTGGATCCTCGCCGCGCAGTGGGCGAAGTCGGCCGCGTCGTAGATCTCCTCATCCCACACCGCGCCCACATCCGCACCGGGGACGGACTCGAAGAAGCCCATCCGCCGCGCCCACTCCTTGCCGTGGCGGCGCGCTGCCGGAAGGTGCGCGCTGACTCGGGCCGGAAAGGGAACCGGCAGCTGGGGCAACGGCAGGTGGCCGACCGCCTCGTAGAGCGGTTGGGTGTGCTGCTGTGTACGGCGCGCGAGGCCGGGACCGACCGCCAGCATCGGGAGCCGGGCCGTCTCGGTGCCGAGCCCGACCGGGACGAGAGGGATGGCGGGTTGCCGGACCGCGTCCCCGTTCATGTACCGGCTGGACCGGGCGTGCCATTCGTGCCCGCCCGACTGCCAGTCCTGCAGGCCTTTCACATAGGCGGTCACCCGCGCCGCGTCGTCAGGGGACGCGGCACTTTCGGCCAGGAGCGGGGGCACCTCGCTTAGCGCGGTGTCCTCGAACTGGACCAGGCGGGAGGTCAGCAGGTCGTTGACCTTGTCGGCGGCCTGCTGGGTGGTGCAGTCGAAGAAGTGCTCGAACACCAGCACGGCGTTGGAGTTCTCCCCCTCCTCCCGTACCTCGCGCTGGTAGGAGAAGAGGTCGTTGCGCAGGTGCACGGCGTCGGCGAACGTGTCGGTGAGGACGCGCAGCGGCCGGGAACCCACCAGGTAGTCGGGCAGCTCGGCCCCGGCGGCGACCTCCACCAGGTTCGCCGACCAGGGCGCGCCGCCCACCTTCCGGCGCATCTGGATGTACTCGACAGGGTTGGCGATCCGCCCTCGGTCGATGTTGTCCAGCTCCCACATCGACTCGATCATCAGGTTGTAGGTGCTGCGCTTGAACCGATGGCGCCAGTCGCCCGACATCATCGGAACCGTCCGCCGCCAGAGGTCGTCCAGGGCGGCCTCGGCAGCGTTCTCCGGTTCGGGCGCCTGGTCCTCGGCGCCCTCGTCGGTCATGAACATCTCCAGTCGGGCCAGGTACGCCCGGGCGCCCTCCATGTCGCGCGAGTACTTGAAGCGCGCGAGGAAGTCGTCGTCGAAGAAGAACACCCATACATACCAGTCGGTGATCAGGTCCAGCATGGGGCCGTCACAGTCGGGGTGGGTGTAGGCGCACATAAGCGCGTAGTCCATCGCGGCCAGCGTCTCCTCGTCCCAGACCGTCCCGCCCTGGGGCGACGGGGCGTCGAGGATGCCGATATCGCGAGCCCATCGCATGGTGTGCGCGCGGGAGCGTTCCACATGCGGGTTCAGACGCGCCGGGTAGGGGAGGTAGAAGTCGGGCAGTACGAAGGCGTCCATATACACCTGTTCTCTCGTCAGCTGACCAGAACTGCTGGCGCGCCTAGAAGGGTAGGTGTGACTTTAGGATTATGGGCTCTCTCGTCGCGGATCTCCCCGAAATCCCTCCGTTTCATGGACATCGTCCCGGTTTCTCGCGCCGTTTCGGGCAGCCCCAGCCCGCACCGATAAGCCGTCCGATACCGGATCGGCTGTGCTCCACCGTCGCTCACCTCCCCGCCCTCCAGCCGGAAAGGTTGATAGCGATTTGTCAGATCACTGCCCTCATTGGCCGATTCTCCCCTCTTGGACCGCCGCGTCGCATGGGGCGGTGCCGCCCTCAGTCAACCGGCGGCCGCGCGTCGCGCCGCGATGCGCGGGTGGCACACGAAAAGGCCCCCGCCCCCGTCGGCTCACATCGTTCCCGAGGTCGTCGGGCTCGTCCGCGGCTGGGCGGCAGCCGGAGGCGCGGTGCTGTTCACCCGATACCTCAACTACCCGGGCAGCCCCTACACCCGCATCCTCGACTGGCACAAGTTTCAGGCCTCTCCCGAAGTCGACATCATCGCCGAGCTCACCCCCTACACCGAGTCCAGCGTGGCCCTGGACAAGACCGTCTACTCCCTCTTCACCGAGGAAGGCTCCGTCCTGGTCAAGGAGCACGGCTGGGAGAACCTCTATTTATGCGGCGTCGACACCGAAAGTTGCGTCACCCAGAGTGCCATCGGCGCCTTCGAGCGCGGTCTGACCCCCTATGTCACCACCGACGCATGCGCCTCCCACCACCGCTCCGAGCTCCACCGCGCCGGACTCACGCTCCTCCGTAAGAACATCGGTCCGCGGCAGCTGTTGCCCCGGGCGGACCTCGCCCTCCAGCGTGCGGAGGCCTAGCGCGCGGCTTCGATACCCACATGACGGACGGTCGACGCCCTACACGAGCGCCAGTACTCACGTTGAGAGCCCCCGGCCCCGCGCGACCGGCCGGGGGCGCAACGGGTATGGGGTTCGGCCGCATCGCGCCGGTTGGGGTCGCCTCGTCCCGACCGGCATGGCGAGATCCAGGCCTATCGACGCCACCGAGGTCGCCGACGCCTGCGCACCGGCTCACGACATGCGCCTTACCCGCTATTCGCCCACCCGGAAATAATCCGTCATTCATTCCGAATTTTCCACGACCCTACTTTCCCTGATCAAACCACCAAAAACACCCTGAACACCCGAAAAACAAAGAAAGACGCCGCGGAACGCTACCGAACGTTCCTGAACACCTCTAAATAGAAATGACAAATGCTTGGGCACAGAAGCATCCATGTACACGAAAAACCTCATGTGACACATGGGCGGATCTGACCGACAATCGAGGCCAAAAGGGTCTCGACGGCCGGGCGGCTTGCTGTAAATTCGCCTCACGGCCAACCGCCCGCGCTCGTGGCGCGCCGTCTCCTCCTGTCGTCACTGGCGTGCCGCATTGTTTCGTCGTATCCCCGAGCGCTGTCGGTTCGCTCCAGGCCGGTCCAGTGCCCCGAGAAGTGAAGGACGTTTCAACAATGCTTCTGAGAATCAGCGGCAGCCGTCCCCGCGCCCACTGTCTCCTGATGCTGTCCGCCGTCGTGTCGATGGCCTTCGTGCTGTCCATCGGCGGAGACAGCATCGCCACCGCCCTGCTGATCAGCCTCGGCACGCTCGCGATCGCCGCCGGCCGCGGCGCACGCCTGACGCCACGGTTGGCAGCGGAGGGGATCGGATGAGCTTCCGCGACCTACTGGAGCCAACCGGTCCCCAACGGCTTCAGCGCCCCCAACGCCCCTCCACCGTTTACCAGGTCGCCCCCGATGCCTCTCCGCGCCGTATTCACCGCACCGCCGATGGGACGCTGATGGGTGAGGTCCCGGTCGTGCCTGTCGCCCCCGATAACCGCGATCCTCACCGCGATCACCGGGAAGAACGCGACCAGCGAACCCGGCGGCAGCGTCGCACCCCGCCCCCCGTCGCCGGAAACGGGAGACGCGACGACCGGCCCGAGCCGTCCGCGCGGAGGCAGCGCGCCATCGCCGTGCGCGACGTGGAGGGCTTCGACCTGCGTCCCGACCCCCTGCAGGCGAACACGCCATCGGAGTTCGTCGAGGCGATGCGGCGCTACCGCCGCTGGGCGGGCAACCCGTCCTATCGGACCATGGCGACGAACTGCGGCTACACGTGCTCGGCCGCGGCCTTCCATACCGCCCTGAAAAGCGACGAGCTGCCGAAGTTCACCCAGCTCAATGCATTCGTCATCGCCTGCGGCGGTGACGAATCCGAATTCCAGCGATGGGCGACGGCCTGGCGCAAGCTCGACCAAGACCGCCAGGAAGCCACCCGAGCCCCCATCGTTGTGCTCTCCCAGCGCGCCGCCGCCCCCGGCAGCGGCAGCACCGACGGCGGCGCCGCTGGCGGCTCCTGCGATAAAAACGCAGCGGACGGCGAGTAGCCGCAGCCGCCCGTGCCCGGCGCGGTCGGTGAAAGCCTCCCGGCTGTGTGGTCCCGCGAGTTTCAGGCCCGGGGCCACACAGCCGACGTTGTCGTTGTCGCTGTGCTCGACGCCCTACTGCCGTTCTGTCAGCTCCACATGCCATGCTGAGCCCTACCTCACGAAAGAGGGACGGGGGGACGGCTGGGGCGCGATGATTTCCGAGCGCCGCACCTGTCTCCGCTGCCTTCTCCCCCAACACGAGGAACAGGAAGAGGAGCGTCTCCCATGCGCATCACAGCAACGGAGTTCATGAGCCTGGACGGCGTTGTGCAGGCTCCCGGCGGGGCCAAGGAAGACACCGAGGGTGGTTTCGCCCATGGCGGCTGGACGCAGTCGTTCTTCGACCCGGAGGTCGTTGGCGGTGCCTTCAGCGACGCGGTGAACAAGGCCGAGGCGCTGCTGTTCGGACGGCGCACGTGGCAGACGATGGCTGCGGCGTGGCCCGAGAGGGGTGGCGACCCGTTCGCCGACCGGATGAACGCCATCAAGAAGTACGTCGTGACGACGACCTTGGATGACGATGAGCTGACGTGGAACAACACCACGCGCATCCCCGGCGGCGCGGCCCTCGCCCGCATCCGGGAGCTTCGGCAGGCCGCCGGCGGCGACCTGTTGGTCATGGGGAGTTCCGCACTCGTGCGCACCCTCCTGCAGGAGAGACTGCTCGATGAAGTCCAGCTCATCGTCATGCCCGTGCTTCTCGGCGGCGGAAAGACGATCTTCCCCGACGACGGTGTGATGCGCACGATGGAGCTGGTCGCCAGTGTCACCAGTGGCACAGGCGTGCACGTGTGCACCTACCGGCCGGTGGTCGAGGAGTGACAGGAGTGAGGCGTGGCGAGGCCCCTCCCGCAGTGCCCACCGGCACCTGAGGCCGCGCTCTCCACGGTCCGGCGTTCTTAAGGCGCAAATGCGCGATCTCGTAGCGCAGCCGGAGCCGGGTGTCGTCGTGCGGTTCCGCTGACAGCAGGTGACCGGGCTCGTCGTCGGCCTTCACCGCGAGTCGCGTTGTGCCGGTCACCGCCTACCGGCTCACCGCCGTGCGCCTCGCCGCCACTGTCGTCGTTGGCGTCGCTGCGGGGCGATATCGAGATCGGCGAGAGCCCCCGCCGCCGAGCGGTGGGGCGGGGCAGGCGTGGTCGCTCCTGACCACCCGCTACACCGCCATGGACGGCAGTGGGGTGGCGGGTGGCTCCGAGGGCGCGAACCCGCGCCAGGCGACCGCCAGGCGCCGCACGGCCTCGCTCAGTTCCTTCGGGGATGCGATGAAATGGAGGCGCAGGTAGTCGCGGCTGCTGTCGGCAGCGTCGAGGCCGCTGCCCGGCAGCACGGCAACACGGTGCCGCAGCGCCGCCTGAGCGAAAGCGCCACCGTCGCCGCGGGGCAGGCGCACCCACAGTGTCTGCCCGCCCCGCGCGGGTGGGGCATCCCAGTCGGGAAGGTGCCGCCCCAGCTCCGCGCGCAAGTGGTCGTGGCATGCCTTCCGCTCGGTGGCCCGGCGGCACCGCAGCGGTTCGAGGCGCGGCAGCAGGTCGGCGGCGGCCAGCTGCGCGAGGGTGTTACCGCCCAGGTCGTGCACGGCGCGCAACCGCGCAAGCCGGGTGATGAGCGGGACAGGGGCGCGCACCCAGCCGACGCGCAGACCGCCCCAGACGATCTTGCTCAGCGAGCCGACCGAGATCACGGCGTCGCTATAGGCCGCGATTGGCGGCGGATGCTCTTCTTCCGGGAATCCCAGGTCGGTCAGCGCCTCGTCGTCGATCAGGGGAACGTCGGCGGCGCCCGCCACCTTGGCCAGTCGGCGTCGGGCCAGCGCCGGCAGTACCGCTCCGGTCGGGTTGTGGAACGTCGAGACCACGTACGCCAGTGCTGGTCGGTGTTCGCCCACCGTCGCCTCGAAGCCCTCCAGCCCGACGGGCAGCGCGCGCAGGACGGCACCTTCCTCGCGGAACGCTTCCAGGGCACCGGGGTAAGTGGGGGCTTCTACCAGCGCTTGGCCGCCCGGGCGGAGAAGGGCGCGGGCGAGCAGGGACAGTGCCTGTTGGGCGCCGGTGGTGACCAGGATCTGTTCCGATCGTGTGGGAGCGCCGCGTCGCTCGTAGTGCTCGGCGATCGCGCGTCGCAGCCCAAGGTGGCCTTGCGGGTGATATCCGATGTCGTTGGTGGTCGCGGCGAGCTCAGGCAGAACCCGGGCGTAGGCCTCGGTCAGCTCGGGAGGCACGGCGTCCGGCGCGGCGCAGCCCAGCGGTATCACGTCGTCGCGCGGCTCCAGGAGATGCAGGAAGACGGGCGCGTCGGTCGTGTCGTCCGGCAGCTCGGCCGCGGACATCGCACGTGACGGCTCACCGGCGACGCGGGTGCCGCTCCCTTGCCGCCGCACGATCCGGCCCTCGGTACGCAGGAGGTCGTAGGTGGCGACGACGGTGGAGCGCCCGAGCGCCAGCGCCGAGGCAAGTGCGCGGTCCGGGGGCAAGAGCGTCCCCGGCGGAAGATCGCCGTTATCAATCAGCTGGCGCAGCCGCCCCGCGAGCAGCAGATACAGCGGCCCGTGCCCCGACGACCAGCGGCCGAGGCGTTCGGTCAGGTCGATTGGTTTCATGGCCAGACCAATTATGCCCGGATTGGCTCTGGGCACGGCTCTCGCCCCGATCCACGATGGTCGTCGTCGGTGTGACGATCACCGTCGACGGCCAACGATGCAAGGGGCAGAACATGGCACCACTCATCCGACGAACGCAGAACACGGAAGCGGGCGGCCCGGTCTCGATCACTCAGGCCGCCGCGGCCCTGCCCGGCCCCTGGCAGCCGCGGGAACTCGCCCTGGTCAACGACTCCGCGGTGCGCATCGCCCGCTTGGCGGGCGAGTTCCCCTGGCACCACCACGACGAGGACGAGCTCTTCCTCTGCTGGGACGGGACGTTCCGCCTCGACCTGGAAGGGCGGGAGCCGGTGGTCCTCACCCCCGGGGACATCTTCGTGGTGCAGCGGGGCCTGCGGCACCGCCCCGTCGCCGACCGACCGGCGCACGCCCTTCTGGTGGAGCGGCCCGAGACCAAGCAGTACGGAAACGAGGCCCTCGCGGGGTGTGTTTCCCCCGTCCAGTGATTGAGGACCAGGCGGGGCCGTCACCAGGAGCCCAGGAAGAACGGGTGTGCCCGGCCCTGCGCTTCCTCATCGCCGCTGGCTCTCGCGCGCACGTGGGCCACTCAGCGCGACAGCGCCTCCCGCGGTGCGGGTCGGGCTACCGCACCAGTGGCGGTGGGGTCGGGGCAGGGCTACCGGTGCGACCGGCAGCGAGGGCGCGAGGCCGGCGAATTCCGGCCCGGTCATCCCAGGGGCGGCATGATCACCGCACCCCAACCTCATAGCACCCGAATGACCACGTCATGGCATCGCGATCGCTCTGGCCTGAGCGACCAAGGGGGAGCCTCCCTTGAAGGCGCTCGGTCACGGTATCGACGGCGTCCTACCCCAGCCGCTGCTGTGCGCTGTCCCGCAGAACGTGGGCCGGTACCCGACGTTCCAGAACCAGGACTCCGGCGACGGTCGCGCCGTTGGCAACACCCAGGGCCAGCCAGGGTGCGGCTCGATCGGCCTCGTAGAGGGCACCGAAGAAGGCCGGCGCGGCGATCGAGGCGATCGTGAAGGAGTACTGGAAGACGGCGAGGTAGCGGCCCCGCGCCTGGATGGGGGCCATACTCGCGGCCAGACCGTTGGACACCGGAGCGTGCGTCAGCTCGGCCGCGGTGAAGAGGAGGGTCGCGACCAGCAGGACCGGTATCACCCACTCCAGCTGTCCGGGCACGAGGGTGCTCATGAGCGCACACCAGCCAGACCACAGCACCGCCGCTCCCACAAGACCCCGGGTTCTGCGGCGACCAGCCAGGCGACGCGCGACCGGCGCGGAGAGGAGGGCGATGAGGATGGCGTTGCCCGCGAGGATCGACGCCGTCAGCCAGGACGGTCCCTCGATTCCACTCAACACCACGGTGGGGAGAGCGAGTCCGAGCATCAGGCTTGACAACGCGTAGACGGTGTTGAGGCAGATCAGCCCGAGGAAGGGCCGATCGCGCACCAGCGCCGAGTAACCGGGGCCGGATGTGGTTGATGGGCGGTGGCGGGGCCGACCGGTGCGGACGAACGCGCCGATCAATACGGCCGCGAGGGCGAAGCACACGGCCGCGCCATAGGCGACGGCGCGATAGGAGGCCTCGCGCCCGTCGGCGATGACCACACCGGTCAGCAGGCCGCCCGCCGCGAGCCCGGCGGTTCGTGCCCCGTTGCTGATCGCGTACCAGGTGTCCGTCCCGCGCTGCGAGGTGCTGTTGTCGGCGTAATCCGCGACCGCGGTGAAGATGGCCGACCAGAAGAAGCGGACACCGGACGCGACCAGGCTCGCGGCGAGGAAGATCCCGACGGGCCCGGCCACCCAGGCATAGGCGAGAAACCCGACCGCCTGCATCAACTGGGCCGCGACCACGACGGGGAGAGCACCGACCCGATCGGCGATGGCGCCCGCCCAGATGGGGATGGGAAGCGTGATGGCGTTCGCGACACTCAGCAGCACACCGAGGAGCGCCAGCGGGACGGGGGTGAGTTCGGTGAAGTAGACCAGCGACAGCGGTAGGAACAGTCCCTGGCCGAGCGAGTCGGTCGCGAGCGCCGCGACCAGCACCGCGCCGCCCCGGGCGGCTCTCCCGGCACTGGTGCTCACAGGTGAGCGCTCCCCTCGGCCGTCCGGCTGACCGCAATGGAGGCGCCGGAAGTGTCAGACGGGAGCCGCGCCGGTGGGCGTGTCGGCCTCGTTCCGCGTGTTCTGCCCGACCGCGACGACACTGCCCCGCGCGGGGGACGCTTGAACGCGACGCGGTAGTTCAGGCTGCCGAAATGCCTCCCGCGGTAGATGGAACGCTCACACACGCCCACCAGTATGGCGGCACCCGGCCCGAGGGGAGCCGGGTTGGGGGCAGCTGTCGGTTGACGGCAACGCCTCCGTAGTAATCCGTCCGACCTCCGGCACGGGGCAGAGGAGGAACCAGGCGGCCTCCGGGCTACGGCCAAACGGAAGCGCTTGTTCGATCTGCCCCTTCACCTGAACTCCACCGGCACATATTTCGCTCGTTCGCCTGCGAGCACCAGGAACACTGAGTCAGAATACCATCGTGTCCCACGATTACACCAGATTTCCCACATACGCACACTTCGCTCTTCGAGGAATACGCTGGACGACAGTGACGGCGGCGGCCTCAGCGATGGCAATCGCATTCCCCCGCGGCCCGGGCCGCTGCGAACACGAAGCAGCTGACATGCGGACTCGGAAGGAATGAGGGGCCCCTCAACCTGTATGTCCACCCCCCATTAACTCCAAATTCCGTCGGACCGACACTCGAATTCAATGCCCTGGGGAATGCACAAGACCATGACACTCCGACCCCTCCCGCTCTTCCCGCCCCAGAACCTCATGAACTGCCATTCGACATCGACATACGACTCTCGCCGCATTCCAAACAGAGGGATGTAGGCAGCACCGACGCCCAAGCGCGCCACATGGAAGACATGCGGTCTGCCGCAGATCGGGCAGGGATAACTACCATCCACGCCACGGCATCCGGACAAAGCGGAAGACACTATACGATTTCTGACCTCCCGCGTTCCGACGAGGTGCAATCGGACGCCCCCGCCATGGCTCAGCGGTGGCGCGGGTGGAGAGCAGGCGCTGTATTAGCGGGGGCTGTAGCCGTCCGGGAAGAGCACGGCGTGGAAGAGGCGTCGGGCGGTGCGGACGGTGGGTTGTCGCGAGGTGGGCGTGGCGTTGGCGAGCACGGCCACGGCGGCGTCGGCGCTCGGGCTGAACCCGATGAACGCCGTGAAGCCGCCGGTGCCGCCCGTGTGCCACAAGAGGGTCTGTTCGCCGATGACGCGGTGGTTCCACACGAGGCACATGCTGGTCCCGGCAGCACCGGCGCGCCCCGCCATGGGGCGGTGTGGGACGCGGACCGCCCGCAGGGCGTCGGCGAGGGGCGGCTTGATCATCTCTGGGCGCAGGTGGGCGCGGAGATAGATCAGCAGGTCGTTGGCGGTGGAACGGGCGGCGCCCGCACCGGCGAGTGCGTCGAAGTGCCAGGGGCTGACCGGCCGCCCACGGCGGTGGCCCGTGGCCGAGCGTGTCGCCGCGGCGATCGCGGGTGGCGCACCGCTGTCGTCCATCCCCAGGCGACCCGTGATGCGCTCAGCGAGCAGCTCGGGGTAGCTGGTCCCGGCGGCGTCGGCAAGGAGCTGGCCCAGCAGGCCGATTCCGAACGTGGAGTAGCGCGGCGGGGGCGGCGCGGCGGGCAGGGGCCGGACCCGCGCGGTGGCGCGGTGGAGGTCGTCGCGCGAGTAGCGGGCATAGGGATCGGAGAGCCAGTGGGTGACCGCCCCCGGGAACAGGTTCCGCGGCAAGCGCGACAGTCCGGCGGTGTGCGTGGCCAGGTTGAGCAGGGTGATCGGGCGCTCGCCGCGGCGCGGGCGGGCGTAGGGCGGCAGATAGGTGTCGATCGGGTCGTTGTAGTCGACATCCCCGTTGGCGACCATCTCGGCCAGGAGCAGGGCGGTGAAGGTCTTGGTGACGGACCCCGTCTCGAAGGTCGTGTAGGGGTCGACCAGGTCCGGCAGCCCGCGCCGCTGGAAGCCGACGGCCCGTACCGCCTCCTGTTGCCCACGGATCGCGGCGACCGCGACGGCGGGCACGCGTTTCTCAGCTAAGAGGGGGCGCATGTGGGTGTCGAGCAGGGTGGACAGGCGCTGGGTCTGGGCGGATGTCGTCACGCCGCACCTCCTGGGACTGCCGCACTGGCACCGAGCGCACGCGACACCGTCATCGTCGCGGCGATGACGGCGACGATCGTCGGATGGTGATGGTTGCGGAAGGCGCGCTGGAGGTCGCTCGGTGGACGGGTGACGCCGTTCGGGATCATGCCGTCGTCCCGCTGCGCCTGGGCCAGGTGGGCCCACACATGCGGGAAGAAGAGCGGACGCCGCAGGCAGGTGCCGACGATGAGGAATTCACCGAGCAGATCCCAGAACGAAGCTGCGTCGAATACTTCCACCCACACCGGTAGCCACTGGTGAAGGTAGTCCTCCAGTTCCTGCGGCAGCCCCTCGGGGTCGGCACCCCAGTCGGTGAGGTGGACGACGGTGTGGGTGACGCCGTAGGCGTTGTTGGCGTCCAGCATCCATGGCTCGGGGGTCCCGCCGAGCCAGGTGCGAGCGGTGAGCTCAACGGGGTCGTCGTACTGCGGGAGCCCGGTTCTTCGGGCAGCGGCGAGTACCGCTAACCGGCGGTTGGGTAGCTGTTCAGGCACACGTGCGGCGCGCAGCCCTGCCAGATGGGTGGCCAGTTCTTCCAGCTCGGGGTGCTGGTAGCCGCCAGCCGCGAAGACAGAGTAGATCTCCAGCGGGTGGGTCGCGGCCGGGGAGTGCTGCTGCATCCGGAAGAGGAGGTCGCCTTCGCGGAACTCGCGCCAGGCGAAATCGAAAAGGGCATCGGCGACACCCGAACTGCGCGGGCCGAAGACCGCCTCGCGCCGGACGAGTCCGGCGGCCAGCGCGAGCTCGCTCAGCGACTTCAGCGCGTCGCCGTCGATCTCGTGGTCGGGCACGTCCCGGTCCAGCGCGAAACAGGAGCGGACCTGGTCGAGCCAGTCCAGGGCACTGTCACCGACCCGGTGGGCGGATCCGATGGTTGCGGCATCCATCAGCGCTTCGGTTCCTTGAGGAGGTGAGCGATCGTCAGTTCCAGTGCCGTGCGGGGCTCACCCGTGGCGAGCATCGCCATGTACTCCAACGCGGGCGTGAGGAGCGGTTCCGGCGCGGTGCTGTGGTCCAACGCCAGCCAGCGGGCCAGACGCGCGGCGGTGAGGTGATCACGGCGCAGCATCGAGCGCACCATGCCCCGACTGAGGTCGGCCCGTCGGCGTCCGGCCTCGGTGCGGGTGGTGCCGACGAGCCCGGGCAGTGCGAGCGAGGAGAGCCGCGCGTAGGCGACCGACCAGGCGGGCCAGCGCTCGTCGATGCTGGCCGCGATCCCCTCTCCCGAGTCGCTGTCGACGGCGGCGGCGGGCGACAGCCCCTCCCACGTCGTGGCGTCGACGGCGAAGCGCGCCAGCACGCGCCGCAGGGCCCAGTCGCGCGCGGCCCACACGAGATCGGGGGTGGACGCGACCGGCGGCGCGGGGTAGGACCGCGCCGCCTCCCGGATCACGGCGATGTCATCGTCCCCGGGAACCCGGTCGGACAGGACGTAGGGGGCGAGGATGTCGGCGCCGAGAACACGGACCGCCCCCAGGCCCGTGCCGCAGTCGTCCAAGTCGGCCACGCGACGCTCCAGGGTGAAGGCGCGTCCGGGGGCCGCCAGGGCGCTGGCCACATCGGCGGCCAGGACCTGGGTGGCGTCCTCGATTCGGGCCGAGGGCGGTGACGTCAGCATCGCGCGGGTCGTCAGAAGGCCCGGGCGCAGGCGAGGTTCTGCACCACACCGCCGTGGGCATCCTCGATCGGCTCGCCGCCGTCGGGGTTGGCCGAGAGCAGAAGAAGCGGGCCGAATTGTGTTCCAGCGCGCGGTGCGGCGCTCGCGGGAACCTCGGCGGTTTCACCGGCGTGCACCAGTGTCTGCACCGCCCGTCGGTTCTCTGCGGTGGCCTCCGTGTCACCGTGCGGTGGGGACGTGTACATGGCCATACTGATCACCCCGTGTGGATTGGAACTCATCAGACCGCGCCTAGAATGGCGGCGGCTGATCGGCGACCACAAGTGCCCGTCATTCCCAATATCGCGTTCCGGTTGACGCGTAATTCACTCCCCTGGCACACCCGTCATTCCGTGTCCACGCACGTCGGGCAGGGAGTCGCTGATTCTTCGCCAGTGCAGAATGCAGCGAAACATATCCGACAAAATCGCCCGATCACCCACCCACTCCTCCCGAGGCTGCACCCGGCCAAAGATCTTCCTTTTCGGTCATCGGGAATGGCGGCGGTTGGTATCTCACCGCGCCCCTGACCGGGGCGCCCAGCGTCCAGGAGAACGGGACTGAGGTATCGACTCACAAGGTGAGCCCGCGGTAGCGGATCAGCCGTCCAAGCGATGGCGGCGAAGCCCGGGAAGCGGGCCGCCTCGCGCTCGTGGCGGCGGGCGCGGCTGGCCGCGCCCGCCCCGTCAGGCTCAGCTCCCGGCGGTGACCGGCTCGGCCTCCGCCTGCTTCGCTTCCTCCCGCGGCGACGGACCGGTCCCCTCCGCGGCGTCAGCGGACCGGCGCGGTCCGGTGATGCCCTGCTCGGCCGCCATCTCCATGACCACGCGCGGGCCGGTCCACAGGGTCGGCAGCAGGATGAAGCCGACGGGGACGGCGGCGACCACGATGAACGACTGAAGCGCGTCGACTCCCCCGTCTCCGACACCCAGCAGCGCCGCTCCCGCCAGTCCCATGCCGAGGCACCAGAACAGGCGGACCCACGCCGTGGGTTCGCCGTGGTGCATGCTCGACGCCGAGATGGTGTAGGACATGGTGTCAATCGTGGAGGCTAGGAACACCAGCGACACGATCACCGTGATCACACCGAGCACGGCGGTGAAGGGCAGCGCCTGGATCATGGACATCGCCGCGGCGGGGAGCCCGTGCTCGGCGTAGGAGTCCGAAATGACGCCGGGGCGCTGAATTTCGAGATAGAGGCCCGTGCCTCCGAGCGCGCTGAACCACATGTTGGTGACGACGGCGGGGAGGACGGTCGCGCCGAGGAAGATGTCGCGCACAGTGCGGCCGCGGGAGATGCGGGCGATGAAGATCGCCATCATGGGCGCGTAGCCGAGGAACCAGCCGAAGAAGAACACGGTCCAGTAGGCGAGCCACTCGTCGTCGCCGCGGAACAGCGACATCGTGACGAACTCGCGGGCGTAGACCGCGCTCGCCTGGAGGTACGCATCGACGACGAACGCCCCCGATCCGAGGGCGACGATGGCCAGGATGAGGGCGACCGCCGCCCACACGTTGATCCGACTCAGCAGCTGGATTCCGCGCGCGATCCCGCTGAGCAGGGAGATCGCGGCGACGACGGTGATGCTGAGGATGATGCCCGCCTGGACGCCATAGCCGTCGGGAGTACCGAAGAGGATGCCCGACATGTAGGACACCTGCAGACCGAGGAAGCCGAGCGGTCCCACGGTGCCGGCGACGGTCGCCGCGACGCAGGCGATGTCGACCACCGTTCCGATCCAGTGCGTCCGAACCCGCTCGCCCATGAGCGGGTACAGGAGCGTCCGCGGACGCAGGGGCATACCCTGCTGAACGCCGCGCATCATGACCAGGGTGGCGAGCGACCCGCCGATGGCCCAGGACCCGAAACCCCAGTGCGTGAAGCTCTGGGCGAGCGCCACGGCGACGCCGGCCATGGGCCCGTCGACGGAGTCGGCGTACTGCGGCGGGGTCTCGGTGTAGTGGGCGATCGGCTCCGCCGCGGCCCAGAACACGCCGCCGGCCGCGAGGAGCGTCGTGAGCACCATGGCGACCCACCGGAAGCGGCTGAACTCGGGCGTAGCGGTTCCTCCCATGCGCACCCGGCCGTAGCGGGAGAAAGCGACCACGGCGGCGACCGCGAAGGTGGCCAGCAGGAGCACCTGCCAGTAGGCGCCGAACCAGTCGGCTGACCAGGTGAACGCGGCGTCCACGGCCGCCCCGGCGGTGCCGGGCGCGATGAGGGCCGCGCCGACGAAGGCGGCCAGCAGACCGCCGCTGACAGCCATGACCCAGACGTCCGCCCGTCCCGTTCTGGCCAGGGGCGAACGCTGCTCGTTGATCGTGGGGATTGGAGGACACTCCTCGAAGTCCGTCCAGGGCCGGAATGACACATCGGCCCGTGGAGCCGGCACGCGGCCGGTAGCAGGCAAGGAAAGCGGAGCTTTCCGGCAAAACTCCGATATTACCCTCCGCTGTCCCTCCGACGCGGGTGGCGCGATTCATGCCCGCCCCGGCCGACCCGCTGACAAGGGGTTGCGCACCGATGTGCCGTATCCCACCCGGGTAGCGCGGTTCGACGCGTGTGCGGGCTGTGCCGTGCGAAGAACCTCGCGATCGCGGGTGCACGCCGGGACGTCTACCCGCCGCGCGTCTCCCGGGCAGGGAACTCGACGGGGGCCTCCCCGAAACATGGCGCATGCGAGGGGCCGCGGTTGGCGAGGTGTCCGGGGGAGCGCTGTCCCCCACTCAACCGGCCTACTCCGCCAACAGCACCCGGGCCACCGAGGCGTCGGTGACCAGGGAAGAGATGAGCCCGGTGCGCAGCATGATCCCAATGGCCCCGGCCTTTGCAGCGCCTCCGGCGACGGCGATGACCTCGGGAACGCGGCGCAGCTGCTCCGCGCGCACGCTGAGCACCCGGTCGTCGAGATCGGTGCGCACCTGCTTGCCCTTGGTGTTGAAGAGCTGGGCCGACATATCGGCGCGCACCCCCATCTCCGCGTAGCGGGCGCGCTCGTCGGGGCCGAGGGCCTGGTAGACGGTTGAGGTCTGCTCGTCCCAGCCGCCGATCGCCACTACGGCCTTGGTCAACCGCTCGAAGTGGGCGAACGCCGCGGCGATGCCGGGGTCGGCGCGCAGGGTGCGGGCGGTGGCGGCGTCGGGCAGGACGAGGGGCGCGTAGATCGGGTAGGCGGATCCGCCCGAGATGTGCGCGGCGCGGCGGACGGTCTCCACCGGGCCGGTGGCGTTGGGGTGGTCGGAAATGACGCCGTTGAGCTGCACGATGGTGCAGGGCGCCAACCGGTCCAGTTCGGCGCACATGATCTCCAGGGTGCGCCCGGAGGTCAGGCCGAGGACGTCGTCGGCGGTGACGATCTCGCTCAGCAGATCGGCGGCCACGGTGCCGATCTGGCGCCGCGTCTGAACGGGGTCACCGGATTCCGCAACGACGATGGCGTGGTGCAGGCCGAAGGCCTCACGCAGCCGGTCGGAGCGCTCGGCGTCGAGTTGGGCGGGCAGTCGGATGTCGATGCGCACGATCCCGCTGTCGCGGGCGGTCTCCAGCGCCCGCGCCACCTTGAACCGGCTGAGCCCGAACTCCTTGGCGATCTCCACCTTGGAGCGGCCGTCGAGGTAGAACCGCCGCGCGATCGCGGCGACCTGGACCAGCTCCGCCGGACCCCGCGCCGGGGCCGCGTCCGCGTTTCCTGGGGCGGACTCGCCACCCGGGGATGCTCGCCCCGTCGCTTCGCTCATGTGAGTCCAACCATGCTCATAGGTAAAGCATACATTGACATCGGATTTCACACGTGGTGTGAATGACGGTCAACATATGAGAACACCACCGCTCATCTGACGAGGCACGCATGTGAGCGGACAGCAAGGAGCGGCCCGTGCGCGAAGCCATCGTCGAGCGGCCCGGCTCAATCACTGCCCGGTAGCGGCCCGATCCGGTCCCCGGGTCCCAGGAGGCCGTGATCCGCGTCGGCGCCTGCGGCATCTGCGGCACCGGCCTGCACATCGCCGACGGCGAGTTCCCGCCCAACCCCGACCCGCTGGTCCCCGGGCACGAGTTCGCCGGTGAGATGGTCGCGGTGGGCGACGGCGCGCCCGGCGGGTTGCGCGTCGGCGACCGGGTGGCCGTCGATCCCTCCCTCTTCTGCGGATACTGCACGTTCTGCCGATCCGGCCGCGGCTACCTGTGCGCCAATCGGAGCGCCACGGGGGACACCGTGGACGGCGCGTTCGCCCAACACGCGGGCGTGCCCGCGGCCAACTGCTACCGCGCGCCCGAGGGGATGGACGAAGGGGAGGGTGCTCTCGTCGAGCCGTTGTCCTGCGTGGTCCACGGGGTGCGCCGCATCGGCGTGAGCGCGGGCGAAAGGTTCCTAGTCGTCGGCGTCGGGGCCATGGCCCTGTTGCTGCAGCAGCTGCTCCAGCAGAGCTGGGCCCGCGTCACCCTGGTCGACCGCGCCACCGAATGTCGGAGGATCGCCGCCGAACTCCGCGCGTACGCCACCGCCGCCGACGCCGACCTCCACGGCGAACGCTTCGACGCCGCCGTGGACGCCACCGGAGCCCCGCCCGCGATCGAGGCCGCGTTCGACGCGCTCCAGCGCGGCGGACGCCTGCTGATCTCCGGCGTCGCCACCGACGACGCCCGGATCAGCCTCTCGCCCTTGCGCGTCTACAACAACGAGATCACCGTCGCTGGCTCGATGGCCGTGCTGAACAGTGTCGGCGCGGCGGCCGATAGGCGCGGTGACGTACTCGCGACCCGACCACGTTCTGGGATGCGGGGAAGGCGAGCGGCCGCAGCGCGGCGCCCCCGTGCGTCCCATCGCGCGGCCGCCCGCCACATCTCCGACAAGCCCGATCAGCACTGCCTCAGACCAGGGGCGGGGTCACGGGGCGTGTAGATATCGACCGCGGGGACGTTGCCCCAGCCTCCCGTATCGGTCTTTGTCCAGTACCAGATGTTGTTCCCGCCGGAGTGGTGGTCGCCCGGGCCCCAGCAGGCGAACCAGCTGTACGTCGTGCGCAGCTCGCCTCGGACCGCCGAGCTGTAGGACCGGTGCGCGTACGCCTTGGCACGGTAGCGGTTGCCGCACCACAGCTTGCCGTCGCTCTTGACCCCGCAGAAGGCCTTTTGGGCAGGGGAAGCGGTTTCGGCCGACGCTGCGGGAGCCGAGGTGAGGGCGAGCCCAGCGGCGAACACCGCCGCGGCCAGGACCGCCGCTTTCTTCGTGGTTTTCATGTGGGGCCCTTTCGTGGTTGCGGGTGGAGAGCCAACCAGGCCTCTGGGAAGCACACACCACCCACGGAACAAAAAGAGGGCATGCACCGAGGAGCGTTTCAGGAGCGAGCGACCACGAGAAACATGGCCGCCACGGCCCCGATTTCGAGCTCGGGCATATCGCCATCCTCGCGCCCACGAAAACGACATGGCAACACTATTCGCCCACAGGCGAAACTTCTCAGAATGAGAGAATATTCAGCACTCTTAATACAGCGCGACAAACCGGACGAACGGGAATCAGACAAAGACGGTGCGTGTCCGACGCTAGCAGCCGACATGCCAGGTCAGGCCTGACATCCCAGCCGCCACCGGCACCCCGGGCTCTCCCCGCGAGGCGACCACAGCCACCTCTCCCGTATCCGCTCTCACGCGGTCCACGATTTTCCCGACCATCGCCGTGATCATTTCCGATATACCGAACCGGAGGACAATTGTGCTGGCCGGAGTCGCGGAAAAAAGATCCCACTTCCCTTCATTCGAGGGCAGCGGGATCATCTGCCGCTTCATTTCGCGAACGGGTGAGGCGCCGCCGACATCTCGATCACGTAAGGCCGGATGGCCCGCTCCGGCTCGGCTGGACCTGCTCGGGGGCGCCACAGCAGCCGACCTCCTCGGTGGCATCCGTGTCGTCGACGAGGCCCGAGCCGCCGCAGACCCCCGTCTCGGGCAGGGTCAGCTCCACCCGCGCGGCCGAAGCGTGGTCGCCCGCGATCTCGGCCGCGATGCTGCGCACCTGCTCGAAGCCGGTCAGTGCGAGGAACGTCGGGGCGCGGCCGTAGGACTTCATCCCCGCCAGGTAGAAGTTCGGTTCGGGGTGGGAGAGCTCCGCGGCACCATGCGGGTAGACCGTGCCGCAGGAGTGCACGTTGGGGTCGATGAGCGGTGCCAGCTTCTCCGGCGCCTGGAGCACGGGGTCCAGGAGGAGCCGGATCTCCGAGAGCCAGGACAGGTCGGGGCGGAATCCGGTCAGGGCCACCACCTCGTCGACCGGGTGGAGTTTTTGGCCGGTCGCGTCGACCAGCACGACGCGGGCGCCCTCGCGCCGGACGCTGGCGGTCCGGAATCCCGTTACGACCTCGACGCTTCCCGCGTCGACCGCCGCCTTCGCGCGCAGGCCCAGAGCGCCGCGCGCCGCCAGCTGGTCGGCCTCTCCGCCGCCGAACGCGTCGCCGATATCGCGGCGCAGGACCCAGACCGCCCGGGTGCCCGGCTCCGCCTCGGCCAGCTCGGCCAGTTCCACCAGTGCCGTCAGCGCCGAGTGCCCGCGCCCCACGACAGCGGTGCGGCGACCGGCGTAGCGCTGGCGGTTCTCGGCACTGCCGAGGTCGGGAACGCGCGAGGTCAGGCGGTCCGCAAGGTCGGCTTCCCGCTCCCCCGCAGCGGGAAGCCCGTCAGCGCCGAGCGGGTTGGGGGTCGTCCATGTGCCCGAGGCGTCGATGACGGCACGTGCGAGGAGGACGCCCTCGTCCCCCTGGGCGGTGCGTGTGTGCACGGTGAACGGCTGCTCCGCGCGGCCGGCGTCAACCACCCGGTCGCGGGCGCGCCGCCCTACCCCGACGACCTCCGTGTTGAGGCGGACCCGGTCGCCCAGGGCATCGGCAAGCGGGCTCAGGTACAGCCGCGCCCACTCCTCCCCTGTGGGGTGGGTCGCGTCGTCGGGGCGCTGCCATCCGGCGGCGGCGAGGAGCTTCTCGGCGGCCGGGTCGACCAGGTCGCGCCACATGGAGAACAGGCGCACATGGCCCCACTCGCGGACGGCCGCTCCGGCGGTCGCGCCCCTCTCCATGACCACGGCCGGGATGCCTCGCTGGTCCAGCTCGGCCGCAGCGGCCAGGCCGACCGGCCCGGCTCCGATCACCACAACAGGACGTCTGTCGTCCATGACACACTCTCTTCATCGATAGGCGTCGATTAAATCGAACTTTATCGATGACCATCGATGCAATCAACTATCGGCCGCGTCGGCGCAGGCCGCCACCGCACCTGGCGGACGCCGCGGCGTCCGCCAGGTGCGGTGCGTGACGCCTGACCAGAGGGGGCGCTGCGGCGCCGAACGCACCCCCGGCACCGCGGACACGCGTGGCGGCAACTCCATCGCGGAAAGTGGTCGCTCATGCCACGGCATCTGGCACGCCGAAGCCGACGTGGAACACCGATGCCGGTGTGCCCGGCGTCGCGGCCCGGGTGGACGGGCCATCGCTCAGCCGAAGGACGGGCCGGTCCCCCGCAGTCCGGGGTGCTGGCAAGCGTCAGGCGCCGCGATCAACCGCGCTGACCGCGTGGAAGCGCGCCCTCAGTAGATCTTCTCCCGGCGGTTCAGCATGTCCAGGTACTTCTGAAGTCGCCGCGCTCGGGTCTCCGGCTTCTTCGCGTCCTGGATGCGGTAGAGAATCGCATACCGGTTCTTGCTGTCCAGCTCGGCGAAGAACTCCTTGGCCGCGGGGTTCTCGTCCAGCGCGGCCTGCAGGTCGGCGGGAACCCGCATCGACTTCTGCGATTCGTAGGCCGCGTCCCAACGGCCGTCCGACTTGGCCAGTTCGACCTCCCGGAGGCCCGGCTCCCGCATGCGCCCCTGCGCGATCAGTGCCTCTGCCTTCCCACGGTTCACCTTCGACCACCTGCTGTTGGCGCGACGCGGGGTGAACCGGATCGACCAGTAGGTCGCATCGAGGGACTTACGCTGGCCGTCGATCCAGCCGAAACAGAGAGCCGCGTCGAGTGCCTCCCCATAGGAGACGGTGCGAACACCGGAATCCTTCTTGGCGATCCTCAGCCACACGCCGCTTTGTGCATCATGGTTCTTCTCAAGCCACTCTTCCCAGCCGTCCTGCGCGGCGAAGGTGATATCCGCCGTGGTCATCAGTCAACACCCGATTCTTCGATCCGGCACAGAGCGATCCTCATCATCGTCCCCGATCACGCGGATCGTACGTGGCGGACAGGACAGCGCCGCTCCGCGGGCGGCGTCAGCGGCTTCGTCCTTGGGACGTCGTGGCACCGCTAGCGGGGTTCGCGGGGCATAGCCGAGGCCGCCGGTCCGTTGATAATGAAGCTATGACCGTGACGACGCCCGCTCCCGATGCCCCGGCCCTCGATCCGGCCGACGCCGCGACCTATGCCTCCTGGTTCGCCTGCCTCGCCGAACCCACGCGCGTCCGGCTGCTGCACGCCATCGCCTCGCGCCCGGGGACCAGCGGCGTCGGCGAGCTGGCCGACGCCCTCGGCATCGGGCAGCCCACCATCTCGCACCACCTGCGCAAACTCGCCGACGTCGGCTTCGTCATCCTGGCCAAGGAGGGCACCTCCACGCGGGTCGCCATCAACGCCGCCTGCTGCTCAGGTCTGCCGCACGCGGCCGACGCGGTCATGGGGCTCCTGGCCGCGCGTCCCTGCTGCCCCACCGACCTGCCCGAGGATGTGTCGGTGCGGGCCATGGAGGAGACGGACTTCCCCGCTGTGCGCCGTATTTACGCTGACGGCATCGCCACAGGCGACGCTACCTTCGAGACCGAGGTCCCGGACGCCGCGGCGCTGGACGCGAAGTGGCTGTCGGGCCATCGCTGGGTGGCCGAGGTCGACGGCGAGGTGGTCGGCTGGGCCGCGGCCACCCGCGTGTCGGATCGGGCGGTGTACGCGGGAGTGGCGGAGACCTCCGTCTATGTCGGCGCGTCGGCGCGCGGCCGCGGCGTCGGCACGGCGCTCATCCACCGGCAGGTCACCGAAGCCGACCGGCAGGGGCTGTGGACCCTGCAGACCTCGATCTTCCCGGAGAACAAGGCCAGCCTCGCGCTTCACCATTCGGCCGGGTTCCGCACCCTGGGCGTGCGGGAGCGGATCGCCCGCCACCGTGGCCGGTGGCGCGACACCGTCCTGTTGGAACGGCGCCGCCCGGAGGACGAGGCGGGCGGGGATCGGGACTGAGGGCCTTCGCGCCGCCGGTGGGTTCCCGTCCGTCGGCCCGGTCGGCGATCCGGGTGGACGACAGCTGCCGCTCCGAGCGTTAGACGGTAGGTGCGGCAGCTGAGCGGTACCGGGGCGGAGTCAGCGCGGCGCGGCCTGGCCTTCCGCTTCGGGCGGCTGCGTGCCCGCTGGCTGCTCTCGACGCATGATGTCCGGTTCGAGGTAGATCATGCACGCGATGGGAACCGCGGTGCGGACACGTTCCTCGGCGCTGTCGATGGTCCGCGCCACTTCGCGCGCGTCATCGGTCGCGTCGACGGCGATCTTGGCTGCGACGAGCAGCTCCTCCGGCCCCAGGTGCATGGTGCGGAGGTGGATCACGCTCTCAACGGCCGCGGTCTCCACGATGGCGCGCTCGATTGACCGCACGTGCTCGCGGGTGGCGGATTCGCCCAGCAGCAGGCTCTTCATCTCCACCGCGAGGACGGCCGCGATCGCGACCAGCAGAAGGCCGATGGCCGCGGTGCCCAGGCCGTCCCAGATGCCGTCACCGGTGAGCAGGGTCAGCCCCACACCCGCCAGGGCGAACACCAGGCCGACGAGAGCGCCGGCGTCCTCCAACAGGATGACCGGCAGTTCCGGTGACTTCGACCGCCGGATGAACGTGAACCATCCGGTGCCGCCGCGCACCGCGTTCGACTCCTTGATCGCGGTGCGCATCGCCGACGACTCCAGCATGATGGCCACCACCAGAACCGCCACCGGCACCCACCGCCACGCGGTGATCGGATGCGGGTCGCTGATCTTGTGCCACGCCTCGTACAGAGCGAACAGGCCGCCCAGCGTGAAGAGCACGATCGACACGATGAACGCGTAGATGTAGCGCTCCCGGCCGTAGCCGAACGGGTGCTCGGGCGTGGCCTTGCGCCGGGCGCGCTTCCCGCCGACCAGCAGCAGCACCTGGTTGCCTGAATCGGCCACCGAGTGGATGGCCTCGGCGAGCATCGCCGAGGATCCTGTCAGGGCCGCTGCCGCGAACTTCGTCACCGCGATCCCGAGATTCGCCGCCAACGCGACGACAACCGCTTTGGTACTTCCCTCAGCACTCACCGACAGTCATCACCTCTCGCCTCGACCGGTGTCCCCCGCACCCGGATGTGGTCCGTTGCCACGGACATCGTTGCGGGATAGGCGTGTAACCACCAACTCGGTTATGGCGCCGCGGCCAAAGCGCAGGTACTCGCTCCGGCGGCGTCTCCGGTGGGGTGGAGCACGTCAAGGCGCTTGGGGGCACGCCCGGCGCCGCTACAGCCCCTCGGCGACCGCGTCCACGATCGCGGCGGCGGGAGCATCGGCCGCCGAACGGAAGCCGGTGCCCGCCCAGAGGTGGAGGGTATCGGCGTCGCCCGCCGCGGCCGCGGCGGCGCGCAGCGGCCCGGTCAGGAAGTGCACCTGCGGGTAGGCGCCGGGAGCGGCGGAGTCGTGGGTTCGCAAGAAGCGGTTGACCAGGCCGCGGGCGCGCCGACCGCTGAAGGCGCGGGTAACGGCGGTCTCCGTGAAGCGGTCGTCGGCCAGGGCCTTCTTGTGCGTGGGGTTGGCGCCGCTCTCGGGGGAGCGCAGGAACGCGGTGCCGAGCTGTGCGGCCATGGCACCGCCATGCAGAGCGGCGCGGACGCCCTCGGCCCCCGTGATGCCGCCCGCCGCGACCAGGGGAACGTCAACCGCCGCGCGCACCTGGGCGAGGAGGTCGAGCATCGGCACGGTGCGCTCCGCGTCGTCGACGAACGACCCCTGGTGGCCGCCTGCCTCGGCGCCCTGGACGCACAGCGCGTCGGCTCCGGCCGCTACGGCGGCGCGGGCCTCGGCTACGGTCGTGACGGTGACGACGACGGCGCTGCCCGCCCCGCGCAGGAGGGCGATGTCGCGCGCTTGGGGACAGCCGAACGTGAAGCTGACTACCGGAACAGGCGTGGCAAGGAGGGCGTCCAACTTCGCCGAGTAGTCGTCGTCCCGCCACTCGGCCGGGCCGGGCTCAACGCCCAACCGCTCGGCCTCGGGGGCGATCCGCTCCCGGTAGGCGGACACCCGCGCCTCGGGAACAGCGCTGCCCCGATCGGGGACGAAGACGTTGACCCCGAAGTCGCGCGAGGTCAGCGCCCGCGTCCGCTGGATCTGCTCGACCATCGCCTCGGCGCTCTTGTACCCGGCGGCGAGAAAGCCGAGCCCGCCCGCGCCGTTCACCGCCGCGACAAGCTCCGGAGTGCTCGCCCCGCCCGCCATGGGCGCCGCCACGACCGGGACCTCGAATCCGTCGAGAAACCCCACTGTCCCCATCCCCCACTCACGACCGATCGGCCCGATGCGAAAAGTAAGGATCAGGCTACCCATACCGCCGATACCGGCAGCGGTGCGGGGGCGCGAAGGGGGTACCGGGCTGCCGGGGAATCGGCCTCGGGCCTGGTCGGCCGTTCGGCCGCGCTTCCCGGGCACAGCGCGGCCGATCCGAAGCGGACACATCGATATGACACGGTTCACGAACGAAAACGGCGACAACTGAAGTTAACGGTGATTACACTTGGAGGTGTCAACGGACCAACCCGCGCCCCCAGCGCGGAGATAAGGCGGAGATGATCAGCATGATCGACACCGCGCTTCTGACCACTGTCATCTGGATCACATTCATCGGCATCGGGCTTGCGTTCGCGATCGGCATCGCGATCATCGCCGACCAGGCCCTGCGGCACCGCGAGTCCCGCCAGGACGCCGCCCGGACCACGGCCGGCCCCGGTGCGGATGGCCGCGCGGTTCCGGCCGACGCTACGCAGCCCATCGACGCGGCGTCCGCTGAGCGCGACGCGGCGCAGAAGCAGGCGGCCTAAAGCCCAGCACCGGCGCCGCGGCCGGCCCGTGTGCCCGCCGGACACCCTGCCCTCCCGTGAACGGCACCCCCCAACGGGGAGCCCGCACGAGGGGGCGGCCGTGTCGTACGGACCGCCGCGTCCTCGGGGCAGACCTCACCGGAGAACACATCCGCGTGCCCGGCCGGGATCCCGGCATCCAGGTCGTCCGACATGGCGATGCCGCCTTGGAAAAGGCTACGTCCGCGAGCGATCACCGCGCGCTCCCCACGGGCGGAGCGGCAGCCACGCCAGCGCGGGACACAGCCCCTCCCATCGTCCGAGCGGACCGGCGCAACTGCCGGTGCGGGTCCTCGACCCCCGGTCCGGTTCAGCACCACCACGTCGTCGGCCCCGGTGCGGACCTGGCCGCGCCACGACCGACCGCGTCCCCGGCCTACGTCCGCATGGGCCCGCGGCCCCGCCCGTATTTCCCGGCCGCCCTCCGGCAGCGGTGTGCCGACCCGATGTCCCGGCACCCCCATCAGCTCCACGTTGAGCAGCGATCCACCGAGATGCCAGCCCCCAGTGGGCGGACCTCACGGGGCGTGGTCGGCGGCTCGTATGCGCGGACCGTTGCGGTCGGCGCACGGGGGCGCGAACGTCGCGGCTCTCCCGGATGTCGCCTGTTCACGGGCATCCGGCGCCAGGCGCGGTTCCTCATCGGCGGCCGTCGTGCTCGGGCAGGATCGTCTCGGCCAGCAGTGCCGGGTCGACGTTGCCGCCCGACACGACGGCGACCGTGCACCCCGAGGGCGCCCGCCCCGACAGGGCCGCCGCCGTCGCGACGGCCCCGCTGGGCTCGGCTACGACGTGCGCCTCGCGGGCGATGGTCCCCATCGCGGCGCGGATCTCGTGCTCGGTGACGGTGAGGACGCCGTCCAGGCGGGCGCGGAGGTGCGCGAACGTCAGATCCGACAGGCCGACGCGCACGCCGTCGGCGATCGTGCGGTCGGCGCGCTCCGGCGGCCAGGCGACCCGCTGCCCGGCGTCGAGGCTCTCGGCCGCGTCCGCCGCCAGCTCGGGCTCGACCCCGAGGACGGTCGTCCCGGGGTCCAGCTCCTTGATGGCGGTGGCGACCCCCGAAGCGAGACCGCCGCCACCGACCGGGACGAGCACGGTGTCGACGGCAGGCAGGTCCTCCAGGATCTCCAGCCCGATCGTGCCCTGCCCGGCGATGACCCGGGCGTCGTCGAACGGGGGGATCAGGGTCAGGCCGCGTTCGTCGGAGACCCGCTGCGCCGTGGCCAGGCGGTCGCCGGGTTCCACCATGACCAGTTCGGCGCCCAGTGCCCGCATCGCGTCCGTCTTCACCTTTGGCGCCCCTTCGGGGACGACGACGATGCAGCGCACCTTGGCGGCGCGCGCCGCGTAGGCGAGCGCCCGCCCGTGGTTGCCGGAGGAATGCGTCACTACCCCGGCCGCACGGGCCTCGGCGTCCAGTAGGGCGAGCGCGTTGGTGGCGCCCCGGATCTTGAAGGCCCCCACGGGTTGCAGGTTTTCCGCCTTCAGCCAGAGAGGGCCGTCGAGGCGCGGGACGGGCAGCGAGAGCAGCGGGGTGCGCAGGACGTTCCCCGCCCCTGACCGCACGCCGCCGCCCTCGGTGGGAGCGGCGCGCGCCACGCCCCCGGCTTTGATGCGGTCGGCGGCGGCGCGGATGTCGGCCAATGAGATGAGCTGGGTCTCGGGTCGTTCCATGGGGTCGGTATTCCCACACCGCGCGCCTTCGCTCGCCGCGCGCGTGGCATGATCGTGATCTGATGCGTACTGATCTGACTCCCGAGGACCTGCCCGGCCGCGCCTTCTACCAGCTGCTGACGGCGGTGGTCGTGCCGCGCCCCATCGCGTGGGTCTCCACGACCTCGGCGGCCGGGGTGGACAATCTGGCCCCGCACTCGTTCTTCACCGTTTCCTGCGTAGAACCGCCCATCGTCCAGTTCACCTCCGTCGGCCGCAAGGACCACCTGCGCAACGTCGAGGAGACCGGGGAGTTCGTGGTGAACTTCGCCCCGGAGCGGCTGCAGGAGGAGATCAACGCGACCGCCACCGACTATCCTCCGGAGGTCAGCGAGTTCGACGCGGTGGGCGTGGCGCGCGAGCCCAGCAGCGTGGTCAAACCGCCGCGGGTGGCGTCGTCGCCGGTGGCCCTGGAGTGCCGCCTGCACTCCACCCTGCTGCTCGGGGACTCCACCGTGGTCTTCGGGCGGGTCGTGCACGCGGCCGTCGACGAGGAGGTCCTCCTCGGCGGTCACCCGGAGATCTCCCGCCTGCGGCCGGTCGCCCGGCTCGGAAAGGACGAGTGGGGCGCCATGGGGGAGATCACCTCGATGCCGCGCGTCCGCTACGCGGATCTCCCTCGGGACTGACGCCCAGGCACGGACGCGGGCCTTCCCCCTACTCGGGACCCGACCGCGGCCTACTCCACCTACTCCACGGCGGCACCGCCCCGGCATGTCCCATTTTCGCCCGCGATTGGTTAATATTCCTTTCAGTTCCCCTTGGTCAGGGTACCCAGGGGTTCCCGCCGCCCCTGGGGCAGCGGTAGCGTTCCCGCCGGGTGGTGCCGCGGTTCCCCCTCCCCGCGGCACCACCCCTTTGGGTTACGGCCGCCGGTAGCCGCGGGCCCCTCGGCGTCGGACCGACATGGACGCGGCGCCGCTTTCCCCTCGGACCGGCGGCAGCGGCGACTACAGGAAGTTGACCCCCTGGGCCAGCGGCAGCTCATCGGAGTAGTTCACCGTGTTGGTCGCCCGCCGCATGTAGGCGCGCCATGCGTCCGAACCGGATTCGCGCCCGCCGCCCGTGTCCTTCTCACCGCCGAACGCGCCACCGATCTCCGCACCGGAGGTGCCGATGTTGACGTTCACGATGCCGCAGTCCGACGCGGCCAGGAAACGCTCGGCCTCCCGCTGGTCCTGGGTGAAGATGGCGCTCGACAACCCCTGCGTCACCCCGTTGTGCAGCTCGATGGCCTCGTCGAGGGTGCGGTACGTCAGCACGTACAGAATCGGCGCGAAGGTCTCCTCACACACGATCTCGGTCTGCGACGGCATCCGCACCACCGCCGGTTCGACGTAGTACGCGTCCGGGGCCTCTTTCTCCAGGCACCGATCTCCGCCGGTGAGGACCCGACCGCCGTCGGCGGCAACACGGTCCAGCGCACCGCGCAGCGCCGTGTGCGCACGCTCCCCGATGAGCGGACCGACCAGCGTGTCAGCGTCGAACGGGTCGCCGATCCTCGGGCGCAGCTGCCCGTAGGCACCCACGATCCGATCCGTGAGCTGGTCGGCGATATCTTCGTGCACGATGATCCGGCGCAGGGTGGTACAGCGCTGCCCCGCCGTCCCGGCCGCCGCGAACACGGTGCCGCGAACGGCCAGGTCCAGATCGGCCGACGGTGCGACGACCGCCGCGTTGTTGCCGCCGAGTTCGAGCAGGCACCGGCCCATGCGGGCGGCGACGCGCGGGCCGACCTGCTTGCCCATGCCGACCGATCCCGTCGCCGACACCAGGGCGACGCGCGGGTCGTCGACGATCCGCTCGCCGGTCTCGCGGTCGCCCAGCACGACCTGGTGCACACCCGCCGGGGCGCCGACGTCCTCGCACGCGCGCATCAGCAGGCCGTGACAGGCGAGCGCGGTCAGCGGACTGAGCTCGGAAGGCTTCCACACGATGGTGTCGCCGCAAACGAGCGCGACCGCCGTGTTCCACGACCACACCGCGACGGGGAAGTTGAAGGCGGTGATAATGCCGACGACGCCGAGCGGGTGCCAGGTCTCCATCAGGCGGTGGCCCGGCCGCTCGGAGGGCATGGTGCGCCCGTAAAGCTGGCGGGAGAGGCCCACGGCGAAGTCGCAGATGTCGATCATCTCCTGGACCTCGCCCGCCGCCTCGGACCTGATCTTTCCGGCCTCGATGGTGACGAGGTCGGCGAGATCGTCCTTGTGCTCACGGAGGAGCTCGCCCAGGCGGCGCACGAGGTTCCCGCGCTGCGGGGCGGGGGTGTCCCGCCAGACGGTGCGGAACGTCTCGTGGGCGGTGCCGATCGCCTGGCCGGTCTCGGCGCTGGTGGAGTAAGCGATGTCGAAAAGGGGCTCACCGGTGATGGGTGTGCGCGCGCTCTGCCCGGTCGGAGCCGGCGCGTCGAACCCCGAGGCGCCGCAGCGCTCCAGAGCGGTCCTCGCGCGTTCGGTGAGCTGGGCGGTGGTGGGGAGAGTCGTCATCATCGTCTCTCTTCGTTGAGAGGATCAGGTCAGGATGCGGGAGTTCACCTTCCCTGCCCCACGCCCGGCTAACCGTTCGGCCGCGCGCGGCGTCACGTCCGCGACAAGCCGGGGGTAGGAAGACCGTTGCGGCGCTGGCGCAGGGCCACGGTCAGCTGGAGGGCGGTGTAGGCCAGCGCGTAGACGGCCACGGCGATCGTCAGTGCCACCGCCGTCCCCACGATGAGCATCGCCAGCTTGGCCCACAGCAGTTCGGTCGCGGTCTGCCACTGGTTGATCCGGAACGCTTCGGCGGGCACGCGGGCCGTGTCGAGGGCGGTCAGACCGACGATGAGGGCCATACCGCTCCACACCGGCACCCGCCACCAGCGGAGCGGTCCCACCGCCGGCTCCTCCGCGGCGGGAACAGCGCGCAGCATCCACCACACGATCCAGCCGGCCATCGCCAGCCCCAGGACGATGCTCAGGCCGTCCTGCACCACCTGCTGCCGGGACACGCTGCCCGCCACGGCATCGGTCGTCAGCCACGGCAGGACCTCGCCGTGGGTGATGCCGTCCAGAAGGAGGTGCGTGATCGCGCCGAGGACCACCGAGAGCGCTGCCCAGCCCAGCGTCCGCGCGCTCCAGCCAAAGCCCCGCGCCGGCCCCGTGAGCCTGCGGCGGGCCCATCCCGGCGCGAGCGCCACCAGCGGCTGCTTGAGCAGCGCCTGGAAGACGAGGAAGACACCCATCCCCATCAGGGACCCCAGGAGGAGGTCGGACAGCTGGTAGCCGAGGCCATCGACCTCCGGCACCGCCATCGGCGCAAACTTCACGAAGTCCGGCGACATCGCGCCGATCGCCAGCGCCGAGGGCACCAGCCGGTCCCGGGACATCGGGATCGCCACAGCGGCGTGGCAGAGCGTGAATGGCACCGTACGTCTCCTTTATCTCCCACCAGTGCTCAGCGGCGCCGCCCCGCCATCCCCTCCGTCGACGCGAACGGCTCCGCCCTGAACACCACCCCTATCGCCGCTCACCAGCGGGAGGGTTCGGGAATCGAACGCGATCCACGTCATATTCCGCGGCGGGCGCGGCCGGGTGGAGGGGGCGCGAGCCGTGACCGGTAAACTCCGCACCGGTTCCACCGCCCATCCCCCTCGCATCGCCAACCCGGACTGGACACCGCGTGAACGCCACCGACCCAACCGTGGAGGAAAGCCGCGTCGAGCTGGAGGTGCCGCAGCAGCTCCTGCGCCGCTCCGGATTCGCAGCCGCGGCCCCCCTGTTCTCCGCCGATCTGGCCAGTGCCGGGAGTCTGGACGAGGCCGAGCAGGTGGTCGCGTCGCACGGACGCCGCCTGTGGTCGGAGGCCGTGCGCAAGGACGGGGCGATCATCGACGACCGTCCGCTGTACTGGGCGCGGCTGACGCTCAGCGCCCGGCTGCACGCCTGGCGCCCGGACTTCGCGGTCGACGACCAGGACCGCGCGGCGCTCCTCACCCGGCTCGAACACGCCTCGCGCGGCCACGACGACCTCGTCTTCCCGCCCGGCGACCGGAAGCTGCGCGTCATCGTCACCGGATTCGACCCCTTCGGGTTGGACACCGACATCCGCGCGTCTAACCCCTCCGGGGTCGCGGCCCTCAGCCTGCACGACGCGACCTTCGAGGCCGCCGACCACACCGCGGTCGTGCGCACCGCGCTCTTCCCGGTGCGCTGGCGGGATCTCACCCACGGCATGGTGGAGCGCGTCCTGCTCCCCCACTACACCGCCGACCCCGGCAGCTCAGCGGCGGCCGACGCCGTCATCACGGTCAGCCAGGGCCGCGAGGGCCGGTTCGACCTGGAGGCCCACAACGGCGCCTGGCGCGGTGGACGCGCCGACAATGAGGGCCGCACCGCGCCCGGTCTGATCCCGCTCGGTGCCGAAGCGCCCCGCTTGGACCCGCAGCCGCAGTGGAGCCCCTCGTCCCTGCCTCGGCAGGCCATCGTCGCGCACGCCGCGGGCCGCTTCCCCGTGTACGACAACACCGAGGTCACCGAGATCCCGGCCGACGCGGGCGCGGAGGGGGAGCCTGTGCGCCGACCGAACGGCCCCACGCCCGCCTCCGCGGCCCGAGCCGGGGCGGGCGGCGACTACGTCTCCAACGAGATCGCCTACCGCAACACGGTGCTCCGGGACGCCACCGGCCGCTCCATCCCCGCCGGGCACGTGCACACCCCGGTCCTCCGCCTGGGCGGCACCGACCCCGGAGCGCTCACCGACGCCGACTTCGAGCGCGACCGCGCCGACATCGTCGAGCAGCTGCGCGCCATCATCACCGCCGCCGTGCGACCGGCCGCCCCGGACGAGTGAGAACAGGGGGAATCGGGCCGGTTCCCCCTGGCGGATCACCGCCGCTCGGGCCGCCTCTCACCCTCGGTGTCCGCGTCCATGAGGCCGGTGCGGTAGGCCCACACCGCGATCTCCACGCGGTTGCGGGCACGCAGCTTGCCCTGGACGCTCGCGAGGTGCGTCTTGACCGTGCTCAGCGAGACGAACAGCCGCTCGGCGACCTCCGCGTTGGTCAGTCCCTGGGCGACGGCGCGCACGATGTCCACCTCGCGCTCGGTCAGCCCCTGTTCGCGGGGGTCGGCGGCGCGGCGCGCGCCCGCACCGCCCGATCGGGCGAAGTGGCGCAGTAGCCGGACGGTGATCCGCGGCGAGACGAGCGCGTCGCCGCGGGACGCCGCATGTACCGCCTCGATCAGCAGTGCTGGCCCCGCGTCCTTCAGAAGGAAGCCGACCGCCCCGCCCTCCAGCGCCGCGTGCACGTAGTCATCGAGGTCGAACGTGGTCACCACGACGACCTTCAGCGGGTCGGCCGCCCCGGGACCGGCCAGCCGCCGGGTGACCTCCAGGCCGTCGAGGCCGGGCATCCGGATATCCATGAGGCACACGTCGGGACGGAGCTCCCGGGCCAGCCGCAGCGCCTCGATGCCGTCCGCGGCCTCGCCCACCACCTCGATGTCGTCTTCGGCGTCGAGCATGTAGCGGAAGCCCGTCCGGACCATGCTCTGGTCGTCGGCGAGCAGGACACTGATCGTCATCTCTCCCCTTGCATCCCCTCCGCCGCGTCGGCATCCGGGGGGTCGGCCGTGCCCGCGGGCAGGTCGGCCCGCACCCTCCACCCCGGGCCATGGGCGACGGGCCCGGCCGTACAGGTACCGCCGAGCAGCTTGGCCCGCTCAGCCATGCCGATCAGACCGTATCCCCCGCCCTCGCCGAACGGCGACCCGCCGCCCCGGCCGTCGTCGCGCACCTCCAGCCGGACGCGGCCCTCGGCTGCGTCAACCCGGATCCGGATGCACGTGGCGTCGCGGGCATAGCGGCGGGCGTTGGTGACACCCTCCTGGGCCATCCTGGCGATGGCCGCACCCACGTCGGGCGCCACCGCCGTCAGGTCCCCGGACAGCCGCACCTCCACCGGCGGCCCGCTGTCGTCGCCGGATCCCAGCGCGCGCAGCGCGGCCGGGAGGTCGAGGGCCTCCAGCGGCACCTCGTCGCCCTCGCGCAGTGCTCCCACAAGGCGGCGCATCGCCGTCAGCGCCCGCGCCCCAGCGGCTTCGATCTCGGGCAGGGCCGTAACCACCAGCTGCGGATCGCGCGCCCCCACGTGCTGGAGCGCCTGCGCCTGCACGACGATGCCGGTGACCTGATGGGCCACGACGTCGTGCAGGTCGCGGGCGAGGGAGAGGCGCTCCTCCCGGCGGGCCTGGGCGACGTGGCTCGCGCGCTGGGCCGCCCGCCACCGCAGGTAGAGGCCGGGGCCGAGCATGATCAAGACGAGGGTCGACGCGACGGTGGGATCGAAGTCCACGGCATCCCCGCCCCGCAGTGCCGCCGCGAGCTGTCCGCTGCGCAGAGTGTCGGAAGCCAGGCACAGCATCGCCAGGAGGCTGATTCCGGCGATGGCCCAGGGACGGCAGCGCAGCGCCACCAGGGTCACCGCCAGGGCCAGCGCCATCCCCTCGCTGGCCGCGAAGGCGTAACCGAACAGGCCCTTGGGCCCCGGTATCAGGGCGGCGGACGTCGCGAGCATCACCCCGACGGCGGCTAGCGCGCTCAGCCCCGTACGGCGCGGACCGGCGACGTGCGGGACGGCGCTCACCGCGATGAGGCTCATCACCCCGCCCGAGGCGAGGGGCAGATAGTCCCGGTAGGAAGGCGGCGGCCCAAGCCAATCGGTCTGGTCGCCGGGCCGCCCCAGGGCGAGCCCGAGGTCGACGGCCCACGTCGCCCCCAAGACACCGAGGGCGCCGATGACCAGCACGACGTCCAGAGCCCGCGACTGCTCGCCGCGCACCACGCGCCGCAGCGCGCCCATCACTGTGCTGTGCATAGCGCAAGGTTAGAGGCGTCGGCGCTGGTGGAGTCCCGGCCGTTCGGCCGCGACCTCCACCGCGGACGGGCCGTGGTCTCCCACGCGCGGGGGCCGGCTCATTTCTGCGCCTTCGGGAAATCGACTATGACAAGGACACGGACCACAGGAGCATGCCGACCCAGATCACCGTTCCGACGCCGAACATGATCCACCCCGCCGAGGTGCAGCCACGCGAGGTGCCCGGACTGCTGTTCGCGGTCGCCAGGCCGATGATCGCGAGAATGATTCCGATAAGGGCGAACGGCGTGCACAGGAAAATCCCGACAATGTTGGCGACCAGAGCGCCGATCGCGGACCCGATACTCGCCGGAGGTTCGCCCATGGGCATGCCGCCGGGCCCGTAGCCGGGCGGCGGGGGCATTCTCGGCCCGCCTGGCGGCGGCTGCCAGCCGCCGTGGGGTGGTCCTCCCTGTCCAGGACCATAGGTCATCGTGTGTTCCCCTGCTTTCCATTCCGACCGGCCGATCGCTTGTGGACGGCCGGGAACGAACCAGGCCGCGCCGGTTCGGAGCCGACGCGGCCAGAGCCTTCAGGAGAATCGCAGACAATCAGGAGATTGTCATCTTGTCGCCGATTCCAGATCCGGGGCCTCATCAGCGCGGACCCGTTCGCCGATCGCGACGATCTCGTCCACCGTGCCGCCCATGAGCGTGGCCGCGTGTTCGGTGACGGCGTCGATCGGCCAGTTCCACCAGGCCGCCTCCACCAGCCGCGCGGCGTCCTGTTCGCTGTAGCGCCGCTTGACCACGCGGGCGGGGCTGCCGCCGGCGATGGTGTAGGGCGGGACGTCTTGGCTCACCACGGCTCCCGCCGCGATGATCGCGCCGTCGCCGATGGTCACGCCGGGCATGATCATCGCGTCGCGCCCGATCCACACATCGTTGCCCACCACTGTGTCGCCCTTGGAGGGGTGGTTGGCCATGAACGTCGCCAGGGTGGCGTCCTGCCACGCGCCCGGGAAGATGCTGAACGGGTAGGCGGAGGGGCCGCTGCACATATGGTCGGCGTCGAGCAGGAAGCGGCTGCCCGCGGCGATCGCGCAGAACCGGCCGATGACCAGGCGCGCCGACCCGAACGCGTAGAGCATCCGGTCCTCCTCGAAGGTTCCGGGGTCCTCCGATGCGTCGTAGTAGGTGTACTCCCCCACCTCCAGCAGTTCGGAGGTGACGGTCGGCCGGATGAAGACGCACCGGCGCTCGCCCTCGGCGAGCGGGAAGGTGGCGGCCGGGTTCGGTGCGGTCATGGAGCTCCTTGTCGCTGGTTCCTCGTGCTTCGTGATGGGTCTGTGCAGCCGCGACGCGGCCCGCGTCGCGGCGTCCGCGGTCAGATCGGGGCAATCCGCTCGCGCACCCGTCCGCCTTCGAGCCGCAGCTCCGGGCCGTCCCAGCCGCGGCGCAGCCAGCGGTCGTGCGTCGCCACCACCACCGCCCCGGGAGCGGTGCCCATCGCTTCCTCCAGCTCCTCGGCGAGGGTGAGCGAGATGTGGTTGGTGGGCTCGTCGAGCAGCAGGACATGAGGGGCGTTGCCCACCAGCAGGGCCAGGGCCAGGCGGCGGCGCTGGCCCACACTCAGCTCTCCGACAGGGCGGTCGGTGTCGCGCGGCGCGACCAGGCCGAGCTCGGCGAGGGCCGGGGCATCGGCGCGGCCGGCGGTCATGGCCGCGTAGCACCGGCGCGGCGTCAGGTCGGGACGCGGGAAGCGCACGTCCTGTTCGAGCAGGGCCACCGTCGCGCCGCGCCGCCACCGCACGGTTCCCGGTCCCGGGCCGACGCGGTGGGCCAGCACGTAGAGCAGCGTGGATTTGCCCGCGCCGTTGGGGCCGGTCACCAGGAGCCGCGCGTCGGCGGGCAGGTCGAGGTGGTCCAGGGTGAGCCGCCCCGGCACCGCGATGTCCCGCGCGGTGAGCGCGGTCCCGCCGGGGACGGTGTCGCCGGTGAGCGCCGTGTCGAACCGGAGGGGCGTCGGCGGTTTGGCGACCTGCGCGCGCTCCAGCTCGTCCAGCCGCCGCTGGGCGTTGCGGACGCGCCGGGAGATCTGCCTCTGGACCGCATCCCCCCGCGCGTCGTAGGGCATCTTGTTGTTGTCCTTCATCGGGCGGGAGTACCCGACCTGGCGCGCCGTGGTCCGCACCGCCCGGCGCAGGGAGCGCAGTTCCTCCTGCTCCGCCCGGTGCCGGTGGCCCCAGCGCTCCCGCTCGACGCGCTTCTCGCGCAGGTAGGTGCTGTAGGCGCCGCCGTAGTAGGTCGGGCCGCTGATCGACGGATCGAGGTCGAGGATGCCGGTGCACACCTCGTCCAGGAACATCCGGTCGTGGCTGGTCACCACCACGACGCCGGGCAGCCCGCGCAGGTGCGCCTCCAGGAACTCCACCGCCGCGTCGTCGAGGTGGTTGGTGGGCTCGTCCAGCAGCAGCGCCCGCGGACGCCGGAGGAGCAGGGCGGCCAGGCCGAGCCTGCCGCGCTGCCCACCGGACATCGCGTCGACGCGCCGCCCGGGTTCGACCGTGTCCAGCCCCAGCCCGGCCAGGACGAGGTCGGCCCGCCGGTCGGCGTC
Organism: Nocardiopsis rhodophaea; assembly: GCF_039530945.1. Classification (NCBI taxonomy): domain Bacteria; kingdom Bacillati; phylum Actinomycetota; class Actinomycetes; order Streptosporangiales; family Nocardiopsidaceae; genus Nocardiopsis; species Nocardiopsis rhodophaea. The sequence continues at coordinate 45,628 of NZ_BAAAPC010000017.1, read as the reverse complement.
CCAGACGTCCTGGGCCTCGGCCCGTTCCAGTGCGGCGGCGTAGGCGGTGAACACGGTGGGGTCACCAGGACGGTCGTTCATGGCGTCGGCCAGCCGGGTCAACCGCTCCTCGATGGCGCGGCTGGGGGCCAGCGCCTCCTCGACGACGTCGGCCAGCGTCGTATGGCCGGGGTAGGGCACCTCCTGGTGCAGGAACCCCGTGTCGGTGGGGCGGGTGACCTCGCCGCCGTCGGGATCCTCGATTCCGGCCAGCAGGCGCAGCAGCGTGGACTTGCCGACGCCGTTCTCACCGACGAGGCCGAGGCGGTGACCGGGCGCGACGTCCAGGGAGACGCCGTCGAGCACCGGCACCGCGCCGTAGGCCTTGGCGAGGTCGCGGGCGCGCAGCAGCGGCGCGGGTCCGGCATGGGCTGGGGTCGACCGGTGGGTCTGCGTGGTCTGCAAGGACGACCACCTCCTGTTCGCGTCGGAGGTGGGCCTCGGTCGGGGACGCGCGTGGCGCCGCCCGGCGGGGGCAGGCGGAACGCGCGACACAGAAAAAGACACCGAGGCCGCACCGAAGGATCTTCGGATCACCCGCCGGGCACTGGCTCCAGCCCGAGAACGCTGGGGTTCGGGCGAGCCGCCGCGGACGCGGGCGTGGTCTCGATGTCAGCAACGCACGAAGAGGATCTTAGGAGGGGAGCGCCGAGCCTGCAAGTTCTTTTCCGCTGAGGCGCGGGCGCGCACGCCGCTGCCCCCGGCTCGGATGAGCCGGGGGCAGCGGCCGTCGCGTCGCAGCGCGCGGTGTGGCCAGGGGCGCTAGGCGTCGGGGACGTGCTCTCGGAGTTCACCGAGGAAACCGTCGACCGTCGTCACCGGGTTGTCCCAGCCGAGGTCGGCCGCCAGCCGCAGCATCTGCGGCGGCTCCACCCGGGCCTGGGCGAGCTTCTCCGCCTGGGTGAAGACCACGTCGGCGGTTCCGTCGGCGATCACCCGGCCCTGCGCCATGACCACGACCCGGTCGAAGTTCTCCGCGACGAAGTCCATGTCGTGGCTGACCGCGAGCACGGTCGTGCCCCGCTCGTGCAGTTCGCCGATGATCCGCGCGATCTGGGTGACGGCGGCGTGGTCCTGGCCGGTCGTCGGCTCGTCCAGAACGATCACCGGGGTGTCCATGGCCAGCACGGACGCCAGGGCGACGCGCTTCCGCTCGGCCGGAGAGAGGTGGTAGGGGTGGTGCTCGGCGTGTTCGGCGATGCCGGTGGCCGCCATGGCGGTGTCCGCGAGCCGGTGCGCCTCCTCCTCGCTCTTGCCGAGGTTGCGCGGGCCGAACTCCACGTCGGCGCGGACCGTCTTGGCGAACAGTTGGTCGGCCGGGTTTTGGAAGACGTAGCCGACATGCGCCGAGAGCTGGGCGATGCCGCGCCCGGCGGTGTCCTCGCCGCCGATGCGGATCGTGCCGCTGGAGGGCGTGTAGATGCCGTTGAGGTGCCGGGACAGCGTGGTCTTTCCCGCCCCGTTCTGTCCGATGATCGCGACGCGCTCGCCGCTCGCGATCTCCAGGTTCACTCCGTTGAGCGCGGTGACCCCGCTGGGGTAGGTGTACACGAGGTCGGCGATGCTGATGGCGGTCATTCCTGCTCCCCCTTGATCGCCGCGCGGAACCCGTCGGCGGCGCCGTCCAGCGTCACGGGCAGCGCCCGCTCCCGCGACCACATGCCGTCGCGCCGCGCCTCGGTGGCGGCGACGGTGAAGCGGGTGCGGCCGATGCCCCACTCCTCCATGCGCGGGTCGGTGAGGATGTCGGCGGGCGCGCCCTCGGCGGCGATCCGACCGTCCGCCACCACGTGCAGCTCGTCGGCGTGCTCGGCGAGCAGCTCCAGCTTGTGCTCGACCAGCAGCACCGTCATTCCGGTGGCGCGGATCGCGGCCAGCGCCTCGACGACCATGCGGGAGCCGCCCGGGTCGAGCTGGGAGGTGGGCTCGTCGAGGATCAGCACGTCGGGGCGCATCACCAGCATCGACGCGACCGCGACAACCTGCTGCTGGCCGCCGGAGAGCTCATAGGGCGAGCGGTCGGCCAGGTGGCCGATGCGCAGCCGCTCCAGGACCTCTTCGACCCGTTCGAGCATCGCGTCCCGATCGATGCCGAGGTTCTCGCACCCGAAGGCGATCTCCTCGCGGACGCTGAACCGCGCGCCGGAGATCTGGTTGAAGGGGTCCTGCTGGACCAGGCCGACGCGGGTGACCAGCTCGGGTAGCGGGGTGTCGGCCACCACGAGGTCGCCGACGGTGACGCTGCCGGTGTGCTCGCCGCCTTGGGCGTGCGGGATGAACCCGGCCGCGGCCATGGCGAGCGTCGACTTGCCCGACCCGCTGGCGCCGATGAGGCCGTGGAAGCGGCCGGGGCGCACCTCCAGCGAGATGTCCCGCAGGACGGGGGCCTCGCTGGTCGGGTAGGCGTAGGTGAAGTCGCGGAAGGTGATCACTGACTTAGACCCCCAACGTGTGCAGGGCGATCGCGAGGACCGCAAGCAGGATCATCGCCCACCGCGCCAGGCGCTGCCCGGCGCTGTCGGGGACGATGGTGAAGGCGGTGGGGCGCTGCGGCGACCCGAAGGCGCGCGACTCCATGGCGATGGAGCGGTTCTCCACGTCGGTGAGCGCCCCGAGGAGCAGCGGGCCCATGAGGGGAACGAGCCTGCGGGCGCGCTTCAGCGCGCCGCCGGAGCCCAGGTCGAGCCCGCGCGCCTGCTGGGCCTGCATGATGGCCCCGGCCCGCGCCTGGAAGGACGGAATGATCTGCATGGTCGCCGAGATCACGTAGGCGATCTTGGGCGGCAGGCCGGCCTGCTGCATCGCCGACATCAGGGTGCCGGGGTGGGTGGTGAGCAGCAGGACGATGAACGCGCTCACCATGACGAGGAGCCGCAGCGCGGTGGTCCCGGCGAAGACGAGGCCCTCGGTCTTGACCGCGAGCGGGCCCAGCTCGATGAGCACGGTACCGGGGTCGGGGTAGGTCAGACCCTGCAGCAGGAAGAGGATGACCAGGAACGGGGCGAAGAAGCCGAGCACGAGCTTGATGAAGCGGGTGGTCACCCCGGCCATGACCGCGGCGGGGACTTCCAGCAGGAGGAAGAGGACAGCGGGCCACCACAGGTTGTCCACACCGAAGGCGGCGATGGTGACGGCGGCGACGAACGCCAGCTTGGTGACCGGGTTGAGCCGGTGGATCCAGGTCGCGCCGTCCTGGTAGAAGTTGAGCGTCTGGCTCACGACCGGCCTCCTTCCTCGTCCTGGGCGGTGGCGGTCGGCGCCGCGCCGCTCCCGCCGTCCCTGCTATTCGGGGCGGCTGACGCGGCGGTCGGGGCGGTGGCGGTGAGCGACGCCGAGACGGAGGCGCGGTCGGCCTCGCCGAGCACCTCGACGCCGCGGGCCCTGGCCAGCACGGAGGCGCTGCGCGGCGCGAACACCGAGTGCTCGCGGGCGAAGGGGAACCTCTGGGAGAACCGGCTGGGCAGTGCGCGCAGGATGATCACCGCGACCAGGAACGCGATCGACTTGTCCAGCGGATCGACCGTGAGGCCCTGGGCGATGGACGCGCCGAGCGTGTCGAGCCCCAGCGTCTGGAAGACCGCGACGATGGCCGAGCGCCCGGCCGAGGCATTGGCCCCGCCGAAGATGAACGCGGAGATGGGGCCGGAGACGAACGCGGCCACGACCCCCGTGACGACACCGGCGCCGACGGCCGTGGGCACCCGGCGGGTCCATCCCCAGCGGGCGAACACACCGGCGAGCAGGCCGATCATGACCTGGGTGGTGGAGTACGGGAGCGAGGCCGGGCTGATGCTGATGCCCCAGATGACGTTGCTCAGCGCGCCGGTGGCGGCACCGGCCGCCGGTCCCGCCAAAAGGCCCACCAGGACGGTGCCGATGGAGTCGAGGTAGAGCGGCAGCCCGACCATGTTGTTGATCTGGCCGGCCACGATGTTGATCGCGATGGCGATCGGCAGCAGCGTCACGGTGGACGTGGGCATGCGCGCCATGGCCCCGGCGATGATGAGCGCCGAGCCGATCAGGTACCCGCCGAGCGCGATGAGCGCCGCCGGGCCGACGCCGGCACCACCCACCAGGCTCTCCGGCTGCCACACCACCAGATAGAGATAGGTGGCGGCGATGATGGCCGATCCCGCCGTGATCAGCAGCCACGGCGGATAGCGCCGCGTCGTCGGCTTGTTCCTCATGGTTCCCCTGGTCTGTTCCCCTGGTGTGGCGCGAAATGCGGCCGGATCGTGGCGTCGGCGGTGGCCGCACCCCGACCTCGCTGGAACGCCGCGTAACAAACTTCGCTTTAATCGCTGGTTGTCACAAATGACAACATTTCGCCGGATCGACCTTACCGGGCAAACAGGGGTCCCCCGACCACGAATGGCACGGCGACGCGCGTCGTCACCGCTTCGTTGCACTTACGTGGCCTGCGTCGTATTTTCACTGTACGGGGACCGACGGTGACATTCCGTATCTGGGCTCCGTGCCACCTTCACCCACCATTCCGCCATCCGATCCCTAGTCAGGACCATGGCCGTGCACCTGTCGACCCGTATCCGGCGCCTGCTCTCCGCGGGCATCGTCCTGTGGCTGCTCCCGACTTCCGGGTGCGCGTTCGGCGGCAGCGCCGAGGGCGCACCCCGCTTGCGCACGGTGGAGCCGACGTGGATCGACGGGCTGAAGGTCCAGGAGCGGTCGATGGACGAGGACGGGCTGCGGATCAGCACCGTCCACCCGGTGGTCCCGGGCGCTCGGCCCTTCAGCACCGAGATCCACACGACCATGGCCGAGGAACAGACCGCGTTCATGACCGCGCGGGACGGTAAAGGCGCGGCGAGCCTGGAGCAGAAGGCCGAGTTCCTGGTGGCGAACGACGATGTGCTGGGCGCCCGCATCACCACGCGGCGCGACAACGGCGGCTCCGAGGCATCGGCCTCGGCCACCACCCGCTGGTACGACGCCGCCCGTGGGGAGGTCCTGCCGTGGACCGCGCTCTTCCGGGACAGGGACGCGATCCGGGCGACGGCCGCGGAGGTCGCCCGGGTACTGCACGAGGAGGAAGGCGTCGAGTTCGACGAGCAGCCCGAGGGGCTGGGCCAGGCCGCCGTCTCCGCCGCGCCCTCGGATGCCGTGGAGGATGCTCCGTCCGGCCCGGTCGAGGTCGCGGCGGACGACGCCTGGAAGCTGGCGGCCGAACTGGAGGGCTCGCCTCTGGAGGACGTCGGCTTCGGTACGAGCGGCGGCCTCGTCGTCAGCTTCCCGGGCCTGCCGGGGGAGGACGGCGGGGGCGAGCGTTCGGTGGCGATCGACGCGGACGCCACCCGGCCGCTGCTCTCCGCGTTCGGCGAGCGCGCCCTGGCCGCCGCGGCCAGCGAGGACAAGACGGTCGACCTCGGCGACGCGCGCACCAGCGGACCCATCACCACCCTCGACTGCGCCCGGGTGCCCTGCGTCGCCCTGACCTTCGACGACGGACCCGGCGAACATACCGAGCGGCTCCTCGACGACCTCGCCGACTACTCCGCGAAGGCCACCTTCTACGTTCTGGGCTCCATGGTCGAGGAGGCACCCGACGTGGTCGCCCGCGCCGCGCGCGAGGGACACGAGATCGCCAACCACACCTGGAAGCACGACGACCTCACCGCCAAGTCCGGCAAGGGGGTCGCCGCCGACCTCGCCCGCACGGCCAAGGCCATCGAGAAGGCCACAGGCGCGCCGCCGCGCACCATGCGGCCGCCCTACGGCGCCTACGACGACACCTCCCTGAAGCACACCGACTATCCGGTGATCATGTGGGACGTCGACACCCGTGACTGGATGAACCGCGATACCCGCAAGATCGTAAAGACCGCCACCACCGAGACCGCTCCCGGCAGCATCGTGCTCTTCCACGACATCCACGCCCCCACCGTCGACGCCATCCCGACGGTGCTGCGCGCCCTGCACGACCGGGGCTTCCACTTCGTCACCGTCACCGAGCTGTTCGGCGGCACCGGCCTGGAACCGGGCACCGTCTACCAGCGCCGCGACTAGGAACCCGCCCCCGCGGCGACGGTCGCCACGCCCCGGACGCGGCCGCGAATGGCGGGCTTCCGCCACCCCGGCGTCGCCCGTTGACTTTCGCGGTGATCTGATTCACTCTGCCGTTCGTCGAACCAGCCGCGATGGAGCAAGGAGACACGGATGACGGACGGCTACCGCACCTTCGGCCACGGTGACCACAAGGTGCTGGCTCTCAACGGCTGGTTCGGGTCGGCGGAGGCGTGGCGCCCGCTGCTTCCGCACCTGGACCCCACGGCCTTCTCCTACGTGTGCCTGGACTATCGCGGCTACGGCGCGCGCAAGGGGATCTCGGGGGAGTATTCGCTGGCGGAGGCGGCGCGCGATGCGCTGGACTTCGCCGACGAGCTCGGCTGGGAGCGCTTCTCGGTGATCGGGCACTCCATGGGCGGCAGCGTGATGCAGCGGATCCTCGCCGACGCGCCGGAGCGGGTCCGCGCGCTGGTGGGGATCTCGCCCGTTCCGGCGAGCGGTGTCCCCTTCGACGAGCAGTCCTGGCAGCTGTTCCACGGGGCGGTCGAGGAGCCAGCGAAGCGGCGCGCCATCATTGACCTGACCACGGGGCACCGGCTGACCGGCGTGTGGCTGGACATCATGGTCGAGTACTCGTTCGCCAACTCCGACAAGGCGGCCTTCGCCGCCTACCTGGACGCCTGGGCGCGCACCGACTTCCACACCGAGGTCATCGGGAGCACGGTGCCGATCAAGGCGATCGTGGGCGAGCATGACCCCGCGATGAGCGTCGATGTCATGCGCTCCACCTTCGAGAAGTGGTACCCCAACCTGGAGATCGACGTGCTGGCCAACGCGGGCCACTACGCGATGGACGAGACGCCGATCGCGCTGGCCACCAGTATCGAGCGGTTCCTGGTGCGGGTATGACGGCCGGGGCGGCCGGTACGCGGGCGGAGCCGCCCGATGTCTTCGATCCGCGTGTCTTCGCCCGCGGGCTCCCCCACGCCGCCTTCCGAGCGCTGCGCGACTCCGCGCCGGTCTGCTGGCAGGAGGAGCACGAGGTGGCGGGCTGGCCGGCCGGCCCCGGGTACTGGGCGGTCACCCGGCACGCCGACGTCAAGCACGTGCTGCGCACCCCCGAGGTGTTCTCCTCCCGCCTGGGCGCCACCCAGATCCGCGACCCCGACCCCGACGACCTGCCGTTCCTCCAGCGGATGATCCTCAACATGGACCCGCCGGAGCACGTCCGGCTGCGCCGCCTGGTCACCTCGGTGTTCACCCGGCGCCGCCTGGAGCGGTTCACCGCCGCCATCACCGACCGGGCGCGGCGCCTGATCGACGCGGTCGCCCCGCGGGGGCGCTGCGACCTGCCGGTGGACGTCACCGACGACTTCCCGCTGAGCAACCTCGCCGACCTGATCGGGGTCCCGGCCGCCGACCGCCGCCTGATGCTGGAGTGGACCAACCGGGTCATCGGCTACCAGGACGACGAGCACGCCGAGGTCGTCGTCGACGCCCAGGGCCGCCCCGTCAACCCCCGCTCGCCGCGGATGCTGCGGGACATGTTCGACTACGCCGGGGAGCTGGCCGACGACAAGCGGGCGCGTCCGGCCGACGACCTGATGACGGCCCTGGTCCACGCCGAGGTCGACGGACGCGCGCTCACCGACGCCGAGCTGCGGATGTTCTTCTTCCTGGTGGTCATCGCGGGCAACGACACGGTGCGCAGCGCCCTGCCCGGGGGGATCCTCGCGCTCATCGACCACCCGGAGGAGTATCGCCGGCTGCGGGAGAGCCCCGGGCTGCTGTCGAGCGCGATCGAGGAGGTGCTGCGCTGGCATCCCCCGGTGCTGAGCTTCCGTCGCACCGCCACCCGCGACACCCAGCTGGCCGGACAGCCCATCCGCGCCGGTGACAAGGTCGTGGTCTACCACGCGTCGGCCCACTTCGACGAGCGGGTGTTCCCCGATCCCCTGCGCTTCGACATCGCCCGCGCTCCCAACGACCACCTCGCCTTCGGCCAGGGGCCGCACCTGTGCATCGGAGCCCACTTCGCCCGGTTGCAGATGCGGATCTTCTTCACCGAGGTGCTCACCCGGCTGCCCCGTATCGAGCTGGAGGCGCCGGTGACCCGGCTGACCTCGAACTTCATCAACGGCATCACCCACATGCCCGTTCGCTGGGCGACGCCGGTGCGGGCCACCTGACCGCGGGGGCGGCGGTCAGGTGCGGGCGGCGCGTTCGGGGCGGATCCGGGCGCCGGTACGGGCGGCGCCTACAACCGCACCGTGGCCGCGGGGCACATGTGGCGGGTGTCCGCGGTACCGAGGGCGGTCATCGCGAACGAGTAGGGCGCCCACGGCCCGGACACCACGATCCGCGTGCCGCGGGGAGCGCTGGCCCGGAGCCGCTCGGCGATGCGCACGAGCTGCGGCGTGCGGTCAGCGGGAACCAGGTAGGAGGCGTGCATGGCGGTCTCTCCTCCCGTTCCCGTACGGCGGGTGAGCAGGGGACGGTGGTCCTCGCGCGCCTCGGCGAGCCCGCCGACCAGGTCGTCGACGCGCCGGGCCAGCGCCGCGGCGTCGCGCCAGCGGTCCTCGGCGGATTCGGGGGGCGGGCGGCGCTCGTCCCGGTAGGTTCGGCCGGGCGTGCGACGGGCGCGCTGGGTGGCGCCGCCCGGTGCCGTCGGCGGGCGGGTGAGAACCTTGACGCCCCACTCGACGCGTCCGCTCAGCCGCCGCAGTACTGACTCGAACGCCCCGCCCTCATCGCGCAGCAGCGCGCGCACCTGCTCCTCGCCGTTGTACACGCTCGCCATCCGCAGCGGGATCACCGCGCTGTTCTGGGAGATCTCGTCGACCACGCGATGGTGGGCGCGCGCCGCGGCCTCCAGCCACTCGATGTCCCCCAGGTGCACCCGGAATCCACGCTCGTCATAGGAGTTCACGGGAATAGGGCTGACAGCGGCCGCGAGATTCTGTTGTGCCACCAGGTACACCGGATATCCGCCGACACCGCGCGCGTCACCCAGTCTGTGCCGTGGAAACGGCCGCGCGACCGCGTAGACGTAGACCGCGTTCCTTTCCTCCACCGGTCCATTCCTCTCCCTCGGGACGGGGGTGTTCGTCTGCCTATGTCCGATGCCGTCCGATCGTGCTGTGTTCGCCCGAGGAGTGGCCGCACCGCGCCACTTCGTAATGCGCACTGCTCAACCCGGTAGTTTCATTCCGACCGATTCAACAACACATCATCATGTGATGGGATGTATTTCCTCGCGCTAACGGGGGTCCACCGGAGCTTTTCCCACCCCGATGAATCCCCGCGGGGGTGGGTCAGACTTTGATCTTGCGCCACTCACCGGTGGCCAGGATCGTCGCCCAGGCGCCCGCGATGCGGGCGAGCCCACGGCGCACCTCGTCGACGACGGCGGGCGCCAGGGCGGAGACCGCGCCGTCGGAGGGCTCCATGCGGACGGTGACCCGCAGCCCGTCGAGGACGCGCTGCGCCTTGTTGATCACTTCGGTGTCGGCGGGATGGCCAGCGGCGCGGCGGAGCTGCGCGTACATGCCATCGCGCAGCGTGATGGCCTCGTCGAAGTCGGCGAGTGTGATCGGAATGGCTCCGTCGGTCGTCAGCCGATGCTCACGTAGGAACCGCGCGAGGTCCGCACGGTCACCCAGGGTGTCGCCGGTGACAACGAAGGAGCGTACGAGATCTGCCGCGGTCGAGAGTTGGATGGGGGTCGTCATGCTCCCATCTCACCACGGCCGGGGTCGGCCTGGAGCCGGTCGTGCCCGTCTCGGCCGCATCGGGCCATGATCGACCGGGAAAGCCGACGGAGCACGGGATCCGGGCGAGATTCGGCCGGTCCTCTTTGAGCGAATCGGACCGGGTCGGACAGGGGCGCGCACCGCCGCGTCCGTCCGCGTTCGGCGGGAGGACGGCCAATGCACAGCGGCCGCTTCCCCGGCACGGGGAAGCGGCCGCCGGGTGCCGCGCGTCTAGAGCCGGACGCCGAGCAGGGTATCGGCGATGTCAGCGGCCAGGGCCGGGGCGGCGGGATCGCCCGCCGGGGACACCGCCAGGGCGGCTTCGGCCCAGGAGTCCATGGCCATCAGGGCCGTGCCGGTGTCGAGGTCGTTGGCGAGGGCCGCGCGCACCTGGGCCAGCAGGGGCATGGCGTCGGGACCATCGGGGCGGGCGGTGGCGGCGCGCCAGCGGGCGAGGCGGTCGGTGGCCCGCGCGAGCTCGTCGGCCGTCCAGTCCCAGGTGCCGCGGTAGTGGTGGGCGAGCATGGCCAGACGGACGGCCATCGGGTCGGCGCCCTGCTCACGCAGGCCGGAGACGAACACGAGGTTGCCGAGCGACTTCGACATCTTCTCGCCGTCCAGGCCGACCATGCCGACGTGCATGTAGTTGTGCGCGTGGGGTCCGGTGCCCGTCGCACATCGCGCCTCGGCGGCGCCCATCTCGTGGTGCGGGAAGACCAGGTCGCTGCCGCCGCCGTTGAGGTCGAAGCCCATGCCCAGCTCGTGCAGGGAGATCGCGCTGCACTCGACATGCCACCCCGGGCGGCCGCGGCCCAGCGGCGTGTCCCAGGCGGGTTCCCCCGGGCGCTCGGCGCGCCACAGCAGCCAATCCAGCGGGTCCTTCTTGCCGGGGCGGTCGGGGTCGCCGCCCCGTTCGGCGAACAGCCGCAGCATCTCCTCCCGCTCCAGCCGGCTCACCTCGCCGAAGTGCGGTGCGGACTCGGCGGCGAAGTAGATGTCGCCGTCGAGTTCGTAGGCGGCACCGCGTTCGCGGATCTTGGCCACGAACTCGGCGATGAGGTCGACAGACTCCACGACCCCGACATAGGCGCGCGGCGGCAGGACGCGCAGCGCCGCCATGTCCTCGCGGAACACCTCGATCTCGCGCTCGGCCAGCGCCCGCCAGTCCTCGCCGTTCGCCTCGGCGCGCTCCAGCAGTGGGTCGTCCACGTCGGTGGTGTTCTGTACGTAGTCGACCTCATGCCCGGCGTCCCGCCAAACACGGCCGACCAGGTCGAACGTGAGGTAGGTGAAGGCGTGGCCGATGTGGGCGGCGTCGTAGGGGGTGATCCCACAGACATACATCCGCGCGGTTGGGCCCGGATCCGTGGTGCGCAGGGTGCCGGTCACGGTGTCGTGGACGCGGAGCGGCCCACCGTTGCCGGGCAGGCGGACGATGTCAGGCGCAGACCAAGAACGCATACATCCGAGACTATCCGCCGGTGTGGGCGGGAATGCCCGGACTCAGTCCGCGGAAAAGAGGCGATCCTCCCAGTGTCGCGGGGAATAGCGCGGTTATCGCGGCGCGGCCGACCGCCGCCGACCGTGCGCGCGCCCGGTGCCCACCCCCAGGAGCGGTCGCCGCCCCGGACACGGCCTCACAGGGTGCGGCCGTGCCGGTAGACGCGGGCAATGGCGGAGGCGCTGATCAACACGGCGACAACGCACAGCGCGGCGAGCAGCTCGTTGCCCAGCCGCCAGTGCATCACCGCGGCGGCGAAGGACACCACATAGAGCAGCCAGTAGGCAGCGGATTCCAGATAGTAGCCGGGCGGGCGGGGCCGGACGATCCGACCGTCCTCACCCCTCTGCCTCCCGTTGTACGTTCTTCGAGCTATCACGTGATGTCGCAATCCCGGACCGTCCCCGACGACAGGGGGCGCCTGTAGGTGGGTTGGCGTGGTTGGAGCCGGTCGTGGCGAGACACCACCCGGCCGGGATCCGATCGCGGTCCGATCCCGCCGTAAGGAGACGCCACACCCGGCGCCGAGGTTTACCACCCACGTCCCCCTCCTCGGGGAGATCACCAGGTCAGAGAAGCATTCGCCAGGCGGTGGGATCCCCCGGGGCGCCGGTGAAGGCGTAGCGCGCCTCCCGCTCGGAACAGGCGACCAAGGAGACCGACCCCGATGCCCACACCCCGTGTTCGCCGAGATCCGCCCGAGCGATCAGGGAGGAGGGGTCGTCCGGCGCGCGGCCGAGCCCGCCGGTGCGCGCGGGGCCGCGTGCCGCTTCGTCGACCAGGCGCGGCCAGGCACCCCACACCTCGCCGGGCTCGGTCGCCGTGTGCAGCACATCGGCACCGGGGCGCGGCCGGGTCTCCTCGAACAGTGGGGTGTAGCGCTTGGCGCGCGGCTCGTCGGGGTCGAGACCGCTGTTGACCAGGACACTCACGCCCGGCGGCAGGGACTGTACGGCGAGGTCGCGGCCGTCCCAGCTGTAGAGCACGGCCGACTCGGCGTCCGCGCCGAGCAGGTGGAAGGGTTCGTAGCGGTGCAGCTCCTCCGTGCCGAGTCCGAGCCTGCCGTACTGGGCCATGAGCAGCGGCAGGCGGCCCCGGCTGAGCCGGTCGACGTCGGCCGGGACGGTCGGCTCCAGGGTCGGCGTGCGGTCGCCGCGCGGCCACCCGTTGAGGAGGGCGCCGACGCGCGGACCGCTGCCGCGGCCCCCGCTCGTGCGCACGGCCAGCCAGGTCCCGCCCTCGCGGGGGTCGCGGCCACCGAGCAGCTCCGGGTACCGGGGCCAGTGCCGGTCCGGCCCCTCCCAGCCGCGTTCGACCATCTCGTCGCGTACCGCCACGAGCAGCAACGGGACCGCGGCCTCGGGATCGAAGCCGACGATAGCCGTGCACATCCGCGTTCTCCTCGCTCTTCGCGCGGTGGCGCCGTGCGGCGCCCTGACGTCCGTCGGCCGCCGCACCGCCCGGGAGAAACGGGGAGGCGGCAGCACCAGGGGCAGAACGGGTCCTAGCACGACCGCCGGGGACCACGGCTTCACATAGGCTTCTGATCGGTCGGGTGCGAAGCGTGGCCCCCTCGTCTGCCGGTTCCCGATTCTCCTTTTCATTGTGACCGCAGCAACTTACTGGAGTGTGGATGGGCCCCCAAGGCGGACGAACGGAGCAGGTGGCGGACGCCGCCGAGGACGTGCGCGGGCTCTCCGCCGATCAGGTCGCCGAACGCGTCGCCCAGGGACGGACCAACGACGTCCCGGTGCGCGCCAGCCGCACCTTGGGCCAGATCATCCGCGGCAACCTCTTCACCCGCATCAACGCGATGATCGCCGTCCTGTTCGCCATCATCGCGGTGATCGGTCCGGTGCAGGACGGCCTGTTCGCCCTGGTCATCGTCATCAACACGCTGATCGGCATCGTCCAGGAGCTGCGGGCCAAGCGCACCCTCGACCGGCTGGCGATCGTCAACGCCGCGCACCCCCGGGTGCTGCGCGACGGCGCGATCGTCGCGGTCCGGCCGCAGGAGGTGGTGCTCGACGACGTGATCGAGCTGGGTCAGGGCGACCAGGTGCCGGTGGACGGCGACGTCGTTTCCGCCGCCGGGCTGGAGGTCGACGAATCGCTGCTGACCGGCGAGGCCGACCCGGTGCTCAAGGCCCCGGGTGACAGGGTCATGTCGGGAAGCTTCGTCGTCGCTGGCGCCGGCCGGTTCCGCGCCGCCAAGGTCGGCCGCCACGCCTATGCGTCCCGGCTGGCTGAGGAGGCCAGCCGGTTCAGCCTGGTCCACTCCGAGCTGCGCTCGGGCATCAACCGCATCCTGAAGTTCATCACCTGGGCGCTGTTCCCCATCGGCGGGCTGCTCATCTACAGCCAGCTGGCCCTCGGCGGTGAGGTCGGCATCCGCAAGAGCATCGGCGACGGCCAGGTCTCCGGGCCGCTCGCCGAGGCGCTGCGCGGCATGGTGGCCGCCCTGGTGTCGATGGTCCCCGAGGGCCTGGTCCTGCTGATCAGCATCGCCTTCGCGGTGGGCGTCGTCCGGCTGGGCCGCCGCCAGTGCCTGGTGCAGGAGCTGCCCGCGATCGAGGGCCTGGCCCGCGTCGACATCGTGTGCACCGACAAGACCGGCACGATCACCGAGGCCGGCATGCGCGTGGCGGAGCTGCGCGATCTGGGCGGCGGGCCCAACGGGGAGCGCACCGTCCCGCGCGAGGTGCTGGCGGCGCTGGCCGCGGCCGACCCCCGGCCCAACCCGAGCCTGGCGGCGATCGCGGAGGCCTGCGGCGACGCACCCGGCTGGCCGGTCACGGCGACGGCCGCGTTCTCCTCGGCGCGCAAGTGGAGCGGCGCGAGCTTCGCCGCCCCGGCCGGGGAGCGGCACTGGGTCCTCGGCGCGCCCGATGTACTCGCCGCCCCGAACAGCCCGGAGGCGGCCGAGGCCGAGCGCATCGCCGCCCAGGGGATGCGGGTCCTGCTTCTGGCCCGCTCCAGCGTGCCGGTCGACTCCGTCGAGGCTCCGGGGAACCTCACGCCCCTCGCACTGGTCGTGCTGGACCAGCGCGTGCGCGACGACGCCGCGCCCACCCTGCGCTACTTCGCCGACCAGGACGTCGAGGTCAAGGTCGTCTCCGGCGACAACGCCGCCTCCGTCGGGGCCGTCGCCCGGGAGCTGGACCTGCCCGGCGCCGCCGACCCCGTCGACGCCCGTGACCTGCCCAGCGAACGCCGCGGCTTCGACGAGGTGGTGGAACGGACCGCCGTGTTCGGGCGGGTCACGCCCGAACAGAAGCGCGACATGGTGCGCGGCCTGCAGCAGCGGGAGCACACGGTCGCGATGACCGGTGACGGCGTCAACGACGTCCTGGCGCTCAAGGAGGCCGACATCGGCGTGGCGATGGGCTCGGGCAGCCCGGCGTCGCGGTCGGTGGCGCAGATCGTGCTGCTGGATAACCGGTTCGCCACCCTCCCGGCGGTGGTGGCCGAGGGGCGGCGGGTCATCGGCAACATCGAGCGGGTCGCCAACCTGTTCCTCACCAAGACCGTGTACTCGATGACGATGGCCACCATCGTCGGTCTGCTCGCCGTCTCCTATCCCTTCTTCCCGCGGCACGCGACCCTGATCAACGCGGTGACCTTCGGCATCCCGGCGTTCTTCCTGGCCCTGGCGCCCAACAACGAGCGCGCCCGTCCCGGGTTCGTGGCACGGACGCTCCGGCTGGCCGTCCCCGCGGGCATCATCAGCGGCTTGGCGGCCGTGACCACCTACCTGATCGTCCTGCGCGGGGCCGCCACGCCCGAGCTGACCGACCGCACGGCCGTGGTGATCACCCTGTGTGCGACCACCCTGTGGGTGCTGCTGCTCGTGGCCAAGCCGTATGTGTGGTGGAAGGTGGTGCTGGTCGGCGCGATGGTGGGGCTCCTGTGCACCGTGCTGGCCACACCGTATGGACGGGAGTTCTTCGCCCTGGACATCAGCGACCCCGGCGAGATCATCACCGCTCTGGCCGTCGCGGCGGTGGCGGCCAGCCTGATCACGCTCGTGCGCGTCGTCGACGACCGGTTCATCCGCCGCGCCCAGGAGCGCGAGGACCACGCGCGTGTCGCCGGCGCCGCGGAGCGGCGGGGCGCGGGGGTCTGAGCGGCGGCCGACCGCGCCGCCGCGTCAGACCGGCGGCCAGGGAACCGAGGGCCACTCCGGTGAGGGGTAGGGGTGGATGCGGTGCTCGCGCAGCAGCTCGACGCGGCGGCGCACCGCGTATCCCTCGGGACGGGTGAGGTGCCGCGCGAGTTCGGTCGAGACGGCGCTGTCCCGCGCTGTCAACTGGGCGTGCAGGGACTCCAGGGCGGCGAGGGCCTCCTCGGTCAACGGCTCGCCCTGCCACTGCCACAGCACCGTGCGCAGCTTGTAGTCCTCGGCGAACGAGACGCCGTGGTCGCAGCCGTACAGGCGGCCGTCGCGTGTGGGCAGCAGGTGGCCGATCTTGCGGTCGGAGTTGTTGATGACCGCGTCGAACACGGCCATCCGGCGCAGCCCCGGGTTCCGCACGTCGCGGGCGAGGCCGATGAGGTCGGCCTCGGGGTCGGCGTCGACCCACAGCTGCACCATGCCCTCGCCGAACGGGCCATCACGGTACACGGTGGGCGGAACGATGTCCCAGCCCAGCGCCTCGGAGACGGCGAACGCGGCGACCTCCCGCCCGGCGAGCGTCCCTTCGGGGAAGTCCCACAGCGGGCGCTCCCCGGCGACGGGTTTGTAGACGCAGGGGGCGCTGCGTCCGCGCGCGGTGATGGTGCAGTAGAGGGTGGCGTTGGAGGCGGTGGTGAGCCGCCCCTCGGCGACCAGCTCCCCCGTTCGCAGCAGATCCAGGGCGTCGGTCACCGGCAGCCCCTGGAACGACGCGGTCATACGTGCTCGTCCCGCCCGTCAGCGCCCGGAGGGCTTGTACCCGTTCTGCCGCGGGCAGATGTGGCCCCCCGGGTCGAGCGGTCCGCCGCACAACGGGCAGTTGGGCCGCCCGGCGGCCACGACGCGCATCGCACGTCCGGCGAAGGCCCGCGCGGCAGTGGGGGTGAGGTGAACACGCAGCACGTCGCGGGTGGCGGGCGCCTCCTCGGCGAAGACCTCGATCTGCTCGGCGACGGGGTCCTCCACGCCCTCCTCCGCCTCCTCGACCTCTTGGGCCTCGACGATGACGCGGCCGGCGTCAGCGTCCCAGGCCAGCGCGAGTGTCCCCACCCGGAAGTCCTCCTCGATGGGCTGCTCCAGAGGGCCGTCGTCGATGTCCTCGGGGGCGGGTGGGGTGTCGCCCGGCAGCTCCCCGAAACGCCGCCGTACCTCTTCGAGCAGCTCCTCGATGCGTTCGGCCAGGGCCGATACCTGGGCCTTCTCCAGCACCACGCTGGTGATCCGGCCGCCGCCGGTGGCCTGCAAAAAGAAGGTGCGCTCCCCCGGTCGGCCGACCGTTCCGGCCACGAAGCGCTCAGGGGGATCGTAAGAGTAGACGGGCATGGTCATTAACCCTAGAGGATGGCGGTCACCGGCATGTTCCGCGACTCGGGTCAGCGGACCGGCCACATGCGGCCTGCCCTGCGCCGCCGCCCACGGCCGCGTCGCCGGAGGCGTCCGAGGGGCGCGGCATCAGGCCCTCGACCGATCCGCCGACGTCGTTCAGACGGACCAGGAAGGGCCGGGTCGGCGTGTAGCGGATGACGGTCAGCGAGCAGGGGTCGGGGACGATGCGCTGGAAGTGGTCGAGGTGAAGGCCGAGAGCGTCGGCGACGATCGCCTTGATGATGTCGCCGTGGGTGCACACGAGGTAGACGGAAGCGCCATGGGCCGCGATGAGCCGGTCGTTCCAATCGCGCACGGCCGCGACCGCCCGCGAGGCCATCCCCGCCAGGGTCTCCCCACCGGGGAAGCGGGCGGCGCTGGGGTGGCTCTGCACGACCCGCCACTGCGGCTCGCGCGCCAGGTCGTCGAACTCGCGTCCGGTCCACTGCCCGTAGTCGCACTCCAGGAACCGTTCGTCCGGGGTGACGGGGGTGCCCACGGCGTCGGCGATCGCCCCGGCGGTCTCATGGCAGCGCTCCAGCGGGCTGGAGACGACGGCGTCCAGGCGGAGCGGTGCGAGCCGGTCGGCGACGTCTTTGGCCTGGGCACGCCCGCGCTCGTCGAGGTGCAGGCCGGGCGCGCGGCCCGCGAGGCGGCTGCCGGTCACCTCGGTCAGCCCGTGGCGGACGAGCAGCAGGGTGGCGACGGTTTCGGGCGGCGATGGCTGCGCTGGGGACCCCATGGTGGGCCAGCATAGGGCCCCGCTCGTCGATTCGCCCGCGGCCCGCCTCCCGACCGGTCATCCCGCCGGGGCGGGCTGCCCCTCCTGCGCAGTGCCCTGCCGCCCCTCCTGCTGCCCGTGGACGACCTTGGGGTCGTAGGGCTGGCCGGTGTAGGGGTCGATGGGCAGGCCGCTGTTCGGGTCGATCTGCACGAGTTCGCCGGTGACGGGGTCCTTGTGCTGTCCTGTCTCCGGGTCGCGCGCCAGGCCGGTCTCGGGGTCGACGGGCCAGCCGGTCTCCGGGTCGACGGACGCAGAGGGCGAGGGGGAGGGGGAGGGCTCCGGTGTCGGGTCGGCGCTGGGCTCGGGTGCCTGCTCCTCGGCGACGACCTCCTTCTTCGGGTTCTCCGAGGCGGCACCGCCGTGCGGTTCGAGCACGCCGAAGCTGACCAGCGTGAGGACGAGGATGCCCAGACCCACGCGGTAGTAGACGAAGGGCATGAAGCTGTGGGTGGAGATGAACCGCATCAGCCAGGCGATGACGGCGAAGCCCACGACGCCCGCCACGACCGTGCCGATGATGGTGGCCAGCACGCCCGCGTACTCGCCGCCGCCGATGTCGGTCAGCTTGTACAGCCCCGAGGCGAACACGGCCGGGATGGCGAGCAGGAAGGAGTACTCGGCGGCGTCCTTGCGCTTGAAGCCCAGCAGCATCCCACCGGTGATCGTGCCACCCGAGCGGGAGACGCCGGGGATGAGCGCGAGCGCCTGGAAGAAGCCGAAGGTGATGCCCCGCTGGACGTTGAGGTCGGTGAGCTCGCGGTGCTTGCGGGTGTAGCGGTCGGTCATGCCCAGGATCACACCGAAGATGATCAGGGTCAGCGCGATGAGCCGCAGGTCGCGGAAGACGCTGTCGATCTGGTCTTCGAGCAGCAGCCCCAGGACGGCGATGGGGATCGTCCCGAGGATCACGTACCAGCCCATGCGTGCGTTGATGTCGCGCCGCAGGTCCTTGTTGACCAGGGCGCGGAACCAGGTGGAGATGATCGTCCAGATCCGCTTCCGGAAGTAGATGACGACCGCGAGCTCGGTGCCCAGCTGACTCACGGCGGTGAAGGCGGCACCGGGATCGGGCCATCCGAACAGCGCGGAGGCCACCCGCAGGTGGCCGCTGGACGAGATCGGCAGGAATTCGGTCAGTCCCTGGACCAGCCCAAGGATGATGGCCTCAAGAATGCTCACGGCGGACTCGTCTCCAACAACATGCTGACTCCACGGCGCCGCTCGGGCAGGGCCCGTGGACCTGAAGGGGCGGTGCGCCGACTCAGATGGCGGCGCGGGCAGACGTGAGCAGCTTAGCCAGCTTCTCGGTACTGCAAGGACCGAGCTTGCAAAGCGAACGCCGCCACCGGGTGCTGGGGGAACCCCGCGTCCAGGCGGCCGGAAGCCCGCCAACCACGGAGGGCCGCCGCCCCGCGCACCGGCAATCGCACCCGGCGGACCTTCACGCTCCGGCGCCCCGGCGCGGCCGTCCCCTCGCCCAGCGAGGCGGGTGTGGAGGGCGCGCGCGGGAACCGCACGTTACCACGCCACTACGGGGCGATTCCCCCGAACCCGAAGACCCCGGGCTCCTCTCCGCAGGGGGCCTGAACGCCGCGTGCACCGATCGACGGCGGAGAAAACGGACCGTGCCCCGGTTTTCGGTCCGCCGACCGCCCGCCGCGCGGCCGGGTCCGCGGCGGGTCGGAAGGGGCGATCGAGCCCCGGGAGGCGCTGTGACGTGCGGCCACCATCGGCCCTTCCCGGAGCGGATCACCGCCGATCGGGACGTGACGCGGTACTCTCCGCGCCATGGAACAGCGACAGGCGGGCGGGTCGGGACTCTGGGTGTCACGCACTGCTCTAGGCACTATGACCTGGGGAAAGGACACCTCGGAGGAGGAGGCCGGCGACCAGCTCACCTCCTTTGTGGATGCCGGGGGAACGTTGGTCGACACGGCCGATATCTACACCGGCGGGCACAGCGAACGCATGATCGGGCGGCTGCTCACCGGGGTCATCCGGCGCGACGACGTGATCATCGCCACCAAGGCCGGGCACACCCCCGAGGGCTACCGCCCGTGCGACACCTCGCGGCGCCACCTGCTGGCGTCGCTGGACGCTTCCCTGCGCCGCCTGCGCACCGACTACATCGACCTGTGGCAGCTGCACGTCCACGACCCCGATACGCCGCCGGCCGAGACCCTCGCGGCGATGGACACCGCCGTGGCCTCGGGCAAGGTGCGCTACATCGGCGTCGGCGGGCTGGCGGCCTGGCAGTTCGCCACCTACGCCACCTGGCAGCAGGCCGCCCCCGGCGGTGGGCGCGCGCCCGTGATCACCACCGGTACGGAGTACTCGCTGCTCAACCGGGGGGCCGAGCACGACCTGCTGCCCGCCGCGGTCGACCGCGGAGCGGGGGTGATCGCCTGGTCGGCGCTGGGACGCGGGGTGCTGAGCGCCAAGTACCGCAACGGCGTCCCCGAGGGATCGCGCGCCGCGCTGCCGCACATGGCCGCGTATGTCGAGCCCTACCTGGACGAGCGCAGCCGCCGCATCGTCGAGTCCGTGTGCACGGCCGCCGACGGGCTCGGGGTCTCGCCCCTGGCCGTCGCCCTGAGCTGGGTGCGCGACCGGCCGGGCGTGACCTCGGCGGTCGTCGGGCCGCGCACCGCCGCCCAGCTCGACGACGTGCTCGCCGCCGAGGATGTCGAGTTGCCCCGGGAGATCCGGGAAGCGCTCGACGACGCCTCCTCGGCCCCGATGCGGTGACGGCGCGCCCGCCGCGCGACGCTGGGCGGCGCGGCTCGGAGCGCCCGGCGCTGGGGCGCGAACTGTTCACCGGTTCTTCACCGAAGGTCCATCGAAGCTTCCGCGGGGATTCGGTCGCCGTCCGGGGATTAGGGGCGCGGATTGACACGGCCCCGCCGTTCGTCCCCGTGTGACCCCGGTGGGACGGGTCCGGTTGTCCACAGCGCCCGTCGCCGCGGCCGAACCGCCGGGGTGTTCTCGCTAAGCTCCCAGGGACGAGTGACCACCGTCCCGCAGAGAGGAACATCCCCGATGTCCGAGGCGCCGATCGCGGCGGGATCCGGGGGCGGCGGCCCCGCGGAGCGCACCCGCGCCGTACTGGCGCGCATGGGCGCGCCTGAGGCGCTGGCGGAGCCGTTGGTGGCCGCTCTGGGGCCGGGCGCCCCCACCGAGCTCACCGCGGACCCGTGGCGGCTGCTGGAGCTCCCCCACGTCACCCTGGAGCAGGCCGACTACTGTGCCCGCCGGGCGCTCGGCGACGCCACCGCCTCCCCCGACGACCCGAGGCGCGGTCGGGCCGTCGTCGCCCGTCTGCTGCACCGCGCCTCGCGCGAGGGGCACACCGCCATCGAGGAGCGGCGTCTGGCCCGGGCGATGCGGTCGATGGGGATCGCCTCCCCCGAACCCGCCATGACGGCCGCCCTCGACGGCGGCGAGGTCATGGCCTTCGAGGTCGTCCCGGACGACGACCCCTTCGGCGAGGGCGGGGAGGTCGCGGAGATGCCCGATCCCGAGCGCTTCTACGGGCTGGCACGGGTCGGACTGGCCGAACAGGACCTGGGTGAGGGGCTGGCGCGGCTGTCGGGCACCAGCGAGCCCCTCATGGACTCCGCGACCGCCGCCGAGACGGTCGAGGCCACAGCGGAGCGGCTGGGGGTCGAGGTCGCCCCGGAGACCGCGGCCGCGCTCGTCACGGTGGCGCTGCGCGGCGTGTGCGTGCTGCCGCACGGCGCGGGGGCGCGCGGGGCCGGGGTCGTGGCGCGCGTCCTGGCGTGCGCCGCCGACATCGCGGCCGGAAGCGAGGTCGGCGTCGCCCTCGCCGCGCCCACCGCGCAGTCCGCGGCGGGGCTCAACGCGCAGCTGGCCGCTCTGGGCACGGGTGCCGCCACCGCTGAAGTCGTGCCGCTGGGCAGATTGCTGGAGTGCCGCGGTCCGGGCGTGTTCGGGCGCGGGACCGAGCGGCCGATCGAGGCCGGTCTGGTGATCGTCACCGACGCCATGGCGCTCGACGTGGAGCACGCCGCGGCACTGGTCGAGGCCTGCGCCGACGCAACCCACCTGGTGCTGCTCGCCGACCCCGCCGAGGCGCCCTCGGCCGGGCCGGGACAGGTGGTCGCCGACCTGGTCGCGTCCGGCACCGTGGCCGTGGCGCAGCTGCCGGCCGGGGCGGAGCCCGACCCGCTCGCCGAGCTGGCCGCGCGAGTAGCGGTCGGCGAGCTGGGCGAGGTGTCCGCCCCTGGGCGGGAGGTCGTGGCCATCCCCGCGGGTTCCGGCAGTGAGGCGGCGCACCGGGCGCTCCAGCTCATCACCGACTCCATCCCGCGCGCCCTGGGCGTCCCGGCCGAGGAGACCCAGATCGTCGCGGCCACGCGCGGCGGCGAGGCGGGCACCGACGCGCTCAACGCCGCCTGCAAGGCCCGGTTCAACGCCGGCCCGGGGGCCCACAACGGCGTGGACCCGGGCGACCGGGTGCTGCTCGCGGCCGACGGCCCGGGCTACACGGCGGGCGATATCGGCTACCTGCGCGAGGTCGGGGACGGCGGGCTGGCCGTGGAGCTCCCGGACGGCACGTCGGCCCCGGTCGCCGACCCCGCGCACCTGCGCCCGGGATGGGCTGTCACCGTTGCGGCGGCGCACGGCGGGCACTGGCCCGCGGTCATCGCAGTGTTCGGCCCGGAGACCCGCGGGTCGCGGCCGCAGGTCTACACGGCCGCCACCCGCGCGCTGCGGCACCTGTCGATCGTGCACGCGGCCGGTCCCGCCCTCGCCCAGGCCGTCCGGGAGACTCCGTCCATCTCCCGGCACACCCGCCTGGTCCCGATCCTGCGGGAGGGGTGAGGGGGCGGCCGCGTGCCGCTTCTCAGGCCGTTCCGCCGCCGGCCACGGGCATGTCGTCGCCGCTGGACGGAGCGGTGGGCGGCGGGGCCGACGGGTGCGGGTCGCGGCCGCCCAGATCGATGCGGAACGGCGGGTAGCGGTCGGTCATCAGGGAGCGGTAGGCGATCACACGCAGCACCCACCGGTTCATGCCCAGGACGAAGTCGAAGATCCCGCGCGGGTAGCCGCCGGTGAACAGCAGGACGATGGCGGCGAAGACGACCAGGACGAACAGCAGGCCCGGGACGGCCACGTAGGTGTTGTGCTCGTCGGTCCACACCCCGGGCATGTCCTCTTGGCGCGTCATCCAGGCCGTGATGCCGGTGAAGAAGCCCACCACGATCAGGTGCGGGATGACCAGCAGCCACCACTTGATCAGGACGAGCCCGCGGGACAGCCGTTGGGGGTAGTCGACCTCGAACCGCGCCGGATAGTCCTCGACGGCCGCCAGGGTGAACGGCGGATACCGGTCGGTGCCCAGCGCCCAGTACGTGTAGAAGTTGACGCGCCAGCGCCAGCGCAGCACCCCGACATTGAACCTGAAGATGGGCTCGGGATAGCGGGCGGTGATGAGGATCGCGAAAAACGCAATCACCGTCAGAATCGCGAACGCGATCCGCAGGAAGAACAGGATGATCCAATGTGGGATGGCCAGGATCCACTTGACCAGCCACAGCCATCGCGATACCGCATCGATATGCCCCTCGACCCGCACCGGATAATTCACCG
This sequence comes from Nocardiopsis rhodophaea, assembly GCF_039530945.1. Lineage (NCBI taxonomy): Bacteria > Bacillati > Actinomycetota > Actinomycetes > Streptosporangiales > Nocardiopsidaceae > Nocardiopsis > Nocardiopsis rhodophaea. The sequence continues at coordinate 22,376 of NZ_BAAAPC010000017.1, read as the reverse complement.
CATCCGCCATTATGCCCACCCCCCGAAACACGATCCACAGTCTTCAGGAACGGATACCCGGAAGGGCAATCACGTATTCACACAGACAACAAAGAGCATCCATCGCGTTCGACAATTCACACTAAATCAGGCCAATCGAGAAATGCACGGTCCGCGCCGAGGCGGGTCAACGGCAGCGCCAAAGAATCAGGGCAGCATCCCCTGGCGGCGCGCTTCGCTGACCGCCTCCAGACGCGTGTGCGCGCCCAGGCGGCGCATGGCTGAGCGCAGGTAGCTCTTCACCGTCTCCGGCCGCAGCCCCAGCTGCGTGGCGATCCCGGCGTTGGTGCAGCCCAGCGCGGCACACGCGAGCACGTCCAGCTCGCGCGGCGCCAGCGCGGGCGTGTCCCGCCGCGCGCCCTGCTCGTCGGCGGCGGAGGCCATCCGCGAGCTGACGTCCAGCAGCCGCGCCTGGAGGTCGGGGTCGACCACCCGTCCGGCCAGCGAACGCAGTTCGGCGTTGAGCACCCGGATCTCCTCCCACTTGGAGGCTGAGGGGGCGGCCCCCGTCTGGCCGGCGCGTACCCGCTGGAGGTCGAGCAGGCGCCGCTGCGCCTCATCGCGCACCACGATCTCCTGCTCGACACCGCGCGCGGCGGCGTGGACGGCCGCGATGGCGCGGTCGCCGATGGGCAGGGTCTGGCGCAGGCCTCCGAGCAGCAGGCCGCGCGGCTGGTCGCGCACCACCACGGGGACCGCGATGATCGCCCCGAGCTTCTCGGCGCGGACGGCCGCGTCGTACTCGTGGCTGATGGCGTCGGCCGTGATGTAGTCGCGCACCCAGACCGGACGGCGGGTCGCGAGGCTCTTGCCGCCCAGCCCGCGCCCCGGTTCGACGACCAGACCGCGGATCGCGTCGGTGCGGGTTCCGGTGAGTTCGCTGTAGCGGACCCGGCCCCCGGAGCCGGCGGCGCCGCCGAAGACCACCGGCAACCCGCTGTCGCGGCGCAGGCGGGGCAGTGCGGCGCGGATCTCCGCGAGGTCGTCGCCGTGGGACGCGCGGGCGTGCATACCGATCCCCGTTCGGGTGCGGCCGGTGGCGTCCCGTTACCCCCATTCGGGGGTAGGGAGACGCGGGTCACATCGCTCACGATCGTACTGCGTCCCCCGACGCCGAGCGAACGCGACCGAAGCGAAGGACGACGACCATGACCAAGTCCTATACCAGCGGTGCCTCCCCCCAACCGCTGCTGGGCGACACCATCGGGGAGAACCTGGACCGGACCGTGGAGGCGTTACCAGGCCGAGAGGCGCTCGTGGACGTTCCCTCGGGTCGGCGGTGGACGTACGCGCAGTTCGCGGCGGCCGTCGACGACGTGGCGCTCGGCCTGCTCGCCATGGGGATCGAGCGCGGCGACCGGGTGGGGATCTGGTCTCCCAACCGGCCCGAGTGGGCGCTAGTGCAGTACGCCACCGCCAAGGTCGGCGCGATCATGGTGAACATCAACCCCGCCTACCGCTCGCACGAGCTGGAGTTCGTGCTCAACCAGTCGGGTGTGCGACTGCTGGTGGCGGCCCAGCGGCACAAGACCGGCGACTACCGCCGGATAGCCGAACAGAGCCGGGAGCGCTGCCCCGAGTTGCGCGACGTCGTCTACCTCGACGACCCGAGCTGGGACCTGCTGGTGGACCTGGGCGCCGGCATGCAGCAGGAGCGGCTCGCCGAGCGCGCCGCCGGGCTGTCCTGCGACGACCCGATCAACATCCAGTACACGTCGGGGACGACCGGTTTCCCCAAGGGCGCCACGCTGTCGCACCACAACATCCTCAACAACGGCTACTTCGTGGGCGAGCTGCTGGGCTACACCGAGCACGACCGCGTCTGCCTGCCGGTGCCCTTTTTCCACTGCTTCGGCATGGTCATGGGTAACCTCGCGGCCACCAGCCACGGCGCCTGCGTGGTCATCCCCGCGCCGTCCTTCGAACCGGCCGCCACCCTGCACGCCGCCGCCACCGAGCGGGCCACCTCGCTGTACGGGGTACCGACGATGTTCATCGCCGAGCTGGGGCTCGCGGACTTCGCCGACTACGACCTCTCCAGCCTGCGTACCGGCATCATGGCGGGCTCACCCTGCCCTGAGGAGATCATGAAGCGGGTGATGTCGGAGATGCACATGCCCGAGGTCGCCATCTGCTACGGGATGACCGAGACTTCTCCGGTGTCCACGATGACCCGGGTCAACGACGACCTGGAGCGCCGAACCGCGACGGTGGGCCGGGTGATGCCGCACGTGGAGATCAAGGTCGTCGATCCGGCCACCGGGGTGACCGTGCCCCGGGGCGTGCCGGGAGAGCTGTGCACGCGCGGGTACTCGGTGATGGCCGGCTACTGGGAGGAACCGGAGAAGACCGCCGAGGCCGTTGACGCCGGGCGGTGGATGCACACCGGCGACCTGGCGGTCATGCGCGACGACGGCTACGCGGCCATCGTCGGCCGGATCAAGGACATGATCATCCGGGGCGGGGAGAACATCTATCCTCGCGAGATCGAGGAGTTCCTCTACGCCCACCCCAAGGTGTCCGACGTGCAGGTCATCGGGGTTCCCGACGCGAAGTACGGCGAGGAGATCCTGGCCTGCGTCATTCCCCGCGACCCCGCCGACCCGCCGACCCGCGACGAGGTCGCCGAATTCTGCCGCGACCGGCTCGCGCACTACAAGATCCCCCGCTACGTGCGCGTGGTGGAGTCCTTCCCGATGACGGTGAGCGGCAAGGTCCGCAAGGTGGAACTGCGCGCCCAGGCCGCCGACGAACTGGGGCTGGTGGCCGCAGCCGAATGACCCCTTCCCCCTTCCCCCATCCGTCGCGCCCGCGCACCGCCGTCGGGAGGAGGGAGGCGGCGCGGCGCCGGTCCGTAGCGCTCTGCCCCACGGACCGGCGCCGCTCTGACGCGCGTGTCAGACGCGGTCGAGGAACGCGCCGTCGACCACCAGGTTGGTACCGGTGATGAAGCTCGCCGCCGGGCTGCCCAGGTAGGCAACGGCGCGGGCGACCTCGTCGGGGCGCCCCAGGCGCCCGTAGGGGATTCTGGCCCGAACGCTCTCGTAGAAGTCCGGGTCGCTGTGCTTGCGGCGCTCCCAGCCGCCGCCCGGGAACTCGATGGGGCCGGGCGAGACCGTGTTCACCCGCACGCCCTCGGCGGCCAGCGTGCGGGCGAGGGCGGACGCGTGGTGGTTGAGCGCCGCCTTGATCGCCCCGTAGGCCGTGGGGCCGGAGGGGGCGGTGACGTGGAGCGCGGAGGTGGTGGAAATGAGCACCACGGACCCGCCGCGCTCGGAGGCGGCCAGGTGCGGCCCGGCGTACTCGGCCATCCGCACGAACGGCAGGATGTCGGTGGTCAGGCCGCGCTCCCACTGGTCGGGGGTGGCGGCGCTGCCGCCGGAGACGTTGGACACCAGCACGTCGATGCCGCCGAGATCGTCGGCCGCCTGGGCGATGAAGCCGCGCAGCGCCTCCGCGTCGGTGACGTCGACCGCCTGCTCCACGACGGTGCCGCCGGTCCGCCGCAGCTCCTCGGCGGCTCGCTTCAGCGGATCGGCCGACCGGGCGCAGATGGCCAGGTCGGCCCCCTCATCGGCGAAGGTCTGGGCGATGGCGCGGCCGATGCCCCGGCTCGCCCCGGTGACGACGACCCTGGCTCCCTGGAGTCCGAGATCCATTGCGCTGTGTCCTCTCTGATGTGGCTGCTGCCCGTCCCCCCGAACGCGGTCGCGGGCGCCCCCTGGAGGCCAGGGGGCGCCCGCGGTGATCACGAAAGGGGGGAAGTCCAGCCTATGCTCCCGTGGAGTGGAACCCGCCGTCGACGTGGACGATCTCGCCGGTGGTGGCCGGGAACCAGTCGGACAGCAGCGCCACGACGGCGCGCGCGGCCGGCTCGGGGTCGGCGGTGTCCCAGCCGAGCGGGGCGCGCTCGGGCCAGTGCCCGGCGAGCTCGTCGAAGCCGGGGATGCTGCGCGCGGCCATGGTGCGCAGCGGCCCGGCGGAGACGAGGTTGACCCGGATCTTCTGGTCGCCGAGGTAGCGGGCCAGGTAGCGGGCGGTGGAGGTGAGCCCGGACTTGGCGACGCCCATCCAGTCGTAGACCGGGTAGGAGACGCTGTTGTCGAAGTCCATGGCGACCACGGAGCCGCCGTCCCGCATCAGCGGCAGCACCGCGGTGGTCAGCGACTTCAGCGAGAACGTGGAGGTGTGCATCGCGGTGGCGACGTCCTCCCACGCGGTGTCGAGGAAGTTGCCCCCCAGGGCGCCCTGCGGGGTGAAGCCGATGGAGTGGACGATGCCGTCGATACCGTCGACATGCTTGCGGATCCGGTCGGCGAGGCTGTTGAGGTGGTCCTCGTCGGTGACGTCGAGTTCGAGCACCGGCGCGGCCTCGGGGAGGCGCTGCGCGATGCGCTCGACGAGGCTCAGGCGGCCGTAGCCGGTGAGCACGACCGTGGCGCCCTGCTCCTGGCAGAGGCGGGCGACGTGGAAGGCGATCGAGGAGTCGGTGATCACCCCGGTGACGAGGATGCGCTTGCCCTCAAGAATTCCCATTGGAGTCTTCAATCCTGTTCTGCGTTCGCGCGGGTGACCGGGGGGACCGCGGCGCGAGGGCGCCGCCCGGTGCTGGTCAGGTCAGCTGACGGTCAGGTCAGTGGCCCATACCGAGGCCGCCGTCGACGGGGATGACGGCACCGGTGATGTAGGCGGCGTCCTCGCTGCTGAGGAACCGCACCGTCTTGGCGATCTCGCCGACGGATCCGTACCGGCCCAGCGGCACGCTCTTCTTGATCTCGGCCTGCCGTTCCTCGGGCAGCTCCGCGGTCATGTCGGTCTCAATGAAGCCCGGGGCCACGATGTTCACGGTGATGTTGCGGGAACCGAGCTCGCGGGCGAGGGAGCGGCCGAAGCCGACGAGCCCGGCCTTGGAGGCCGCGTAGTTGGCCTGTCCGCCGGAGCCGAGGAGGCCGACCACGGAGGAGATGAGGACGATCCGGCCGCCGCGCTTGCGCATCATGCCGCGCACGGCGCGCTTGGCGACGCGGAACGCCCCGGTGAGGTTGGTGTCCAGGACCGAGGAGAAGTCCTCCTCACTCATCAGGGCCAGCAGCTGGTCCTTGGTGATGCCGGCGTTGGCCACCAGGACCTCGACCGGGCCGTACGCCTCCTCGACCTGCTTGAACGCGGCGTCGACCGCGGCGGTGTCGGTGATATCGCAGTGGACGCCGAACAGGCCCTCCGGTGGCTCGCCCGAGCGGTAGGTGACGGCGACATCGTCACCGGCCGTGGCGAGCTCACGGGCGATGGCCAGGCCGATCCCCCGGCTGCCGCCGGTGACCAGTGCCGTGCGTGACATAACGTGAACTACCTCCGAATGCGCTGATGAGCGCGGCGACAACCATGTCAGAACGGACAGCAGCGTATCCACCTACCCGGCGGTAGGGGAATCGGGCGGCAGAACCGAGGGCCGGCCCCCCTCGCGGCGCCCCGTCGCGTCCCGACGGCAAAACCGCGGGTCAAGATCGATTTCGATCGCGTCAGGAGGCGGCTGGGCGGGTACAGAGCAGACGTGCCGGTCTGCGGCAGACGCACCCGGGTTACCCGCCGCCCGCAGCATGGGGAGGACCCATGAAGACCATCACCACCGCATCACCCGTCGACTTCGACACCTACGGCGACTACGGCACGTCCATGACCAGCCCGGGGGCCGCAGCCTTCGAGCGCCCTCCCTACACCTTCCGGGGCCGGATCGGCTCCCAGCGGTTCCCCGCTGAGTCCCGCCGGTACCACCTCTACGCCTCCTACGCCTGCCCCTGGGCGCAGCGCGCGCTCATCGTCCGCAAACTCAAGGGCCTGGAGGACGTGATTTCGGTCGGCATCGTGGACCCGATCCGCGACGGCCGGGGCTGGGCGTTTCGCGAGGGTCCCGGGCACGGGCCCGACACCGTCGGCCACTTCGCCCTGCTGCGCGACGTCTACACCTCCTCCCGGCCCGGCTACGACGGCCACGTGTCGGTCCCGGTGCTGTGGGACACCTTCACCCGCCGCATCGTGAGCAACAACTTCCCCGACATCACGACGGACCTCAACGCCTGCTTCAACGCCTGGGCGCGCAACCGCGTCGAGCTGTACCCGCCCGGGATGCGCTCCGATATCGACACGCTCAACCGCCGGGTCTACTCGACCGTCAACAACGGGGTCTACCGGTGCGGCTTCGCACCGAGCCAGGCCGCCTACGACACCGCGGTCAGCGAGCTCTTCGCGACCCTCGACGACCTGGAGGAGCGGCTGTCCAGCCGCCGCTACCTGTTCGGCGACCACATCACCGAGGCCGACGTGCGGCTGTGGGTGACCCTGGTGCGGTTCGACGTCGTCTACGTGACGCACTTCAAGACCAATGTGCGGCGGCTGGTCGACTACCCGAACCTGTGGGGCTACACCCGCGACCTCTACTCCGAGCCCGCGTTCCGCGAAACCACCAACTTCGACCACATCAAGCGGCACTACTTCGTCACGCACAGCGCGCTCAACCCGCGGCGGATCGTCCCGGCCGGGCCGCTCCTGGACTTCAGCGCTCCGCACGACCGCGCGCACCTGAGCGAGCGCGACCCGCACGCACAGCTCATCCGCCCGGGCGACATCGTCAGTCCGCGCCAAGGCGTGTGAGGCCGACCTCGATGAGACGGGGGACGGCGTCGCCGATCCGGTCGAAGTCCTCCCCCACGGTCTGCCCCTGGCCGAAGCGGTAGTGGATCCCTTCAAGGATGACGGCGAGCTTGAAGTAGGCGAACCCGACGTACCAGTCGAGGCGGGAAACGTCGCGCCCGGAGCGTCGGGCGTAGCGCTCGGTGATCTCGTCGCCGCCGGGGTAGCCCGCGGCCCGGTGGGCGTCGCTCACGCCGGGGACAGCGGGGAGGTCGGGGTCGCTGTAGGCGATGAGCAGTGCCAGGTCGGTGAGGGGGTCGCCGAGGGTGGACATCTCCCAGTCGAGCACGGCGGTAATGCCGTCAGCGGCGTCGACGAGGAGGTTGTCGAGCCGGTAGTCGCCGTGGACGATGGTCGGCGCGGGCGAGGCGGGTACGGCGGCGGTGAGCTTGGCCTGCAGCTCGTCGATGCCGGGGAGGTCGCGGCTCCGGGAGGAGGCCAGCTGCGTGGCCCACCGGCGCAGCTGCCGCTCGATGAATCCCTCCGGGCGGCCGAAGTCGGCGAGGCCGACCTCGGCGGGGTCGACGGCGTGCAGGTCGACCAGGGTGTCGATCATCGCCAGGGCGATGGAGCGGGTGCGCCGCGCTCCCAGCCGGGCGAGGTGGTCGGCCGCGCGGTAGGGCGTGCCCTCGACGTGGTCCATGACGTAGAAGCGCGCCCCGATCACCTCGGGGTCGTCGCAGTACAGGACGGTGCCGGGCACCGGGACGGGGGTGGGGGCCAGCGCGGTGATCACGCGGTGCTCGCGGGCCATGTCGTGGGCGGTCGGCAGCACGTGGCCCAGCGGCGGGCGGCGTACCACCCAGCGCCGGTGCCCGTCGGTGACGTCATAGGTGAGATTCGAGCGGCCTCCGGCGATCAGGGTGGCGCTCAGGTCGCCGCCGACCAGACCGGGCCGCTCCGCGTCAAGGTAGGAGCGCAGCCGCGCCGGGTCGAGCCCCGGAGGATTCGTCGTATCCGTGACCACTGTCGGCCCTCCCACTGTTCGACACCACAGAGAGCGACCAACATACCATCCGGTCGGTATCTCACTCCGAGGCGCCGCTGATCCGCGCCGCCATCCGGCCCCTGGGCCGCGACAGCGGCCTGTGGTTCGGCAACCACTGGATCGACGGCGCCACCCCGGCGCCCAGCCCCCGGCGCCGAATGTCGCGCCCCGCCGTGAAGCGACCGGCCGGGGCTCCGCTTGGCCCCACCGGGGCCGACTGCGCTTGGTACGGGCCTGGTTACTCAGGGATGGCGTGGGCTACAGTCCGATCATGCACTTCCACGGGTACTACTGGCGCGGCCTGCGGGCACGTCGGCAGAAGGAAATCGACGATTCCCACCCGGACGGCCCCCGCTTCGCGGTATCCGACATCCCTCCGCTGAAGATCTGTCATTGGCTGCGGAAGAGTCCCCCCATGCACCGCGGCACCTGGGAGACGGCCGCGGCGGGGGTGGCATGGATGGTGCGGTGCCATGACGGGATCGCCGACCTGGTGGTCGAACCATCGCCGTGGAATACGACCGAGGATCTCCGAGGGGCGACCACGGCGGCATTGGGGGCGGGGCGGGACGCCTGTTGGAACTACCGCCTCCACGGCGGCGAGCAGGTGTTCACCGCGGTGGTCTGCTGCCCCAACCTGTGGGAGGACCTGGCATGTCCCCTCAAGAAGCATCCCCCGGGCCGGTGACACGACGACGCGCGGGGCCGCCGCGGGCGCGTGCCTGCGGCACCGCCACGCGCGCCCGTGCGGCCGGGCGGCGGATCACAGCAGGCGCGACGGGTCATGGTGGCGGCCGGTGGCGGCACACATGCGGCACTCTTCGACGACCCGCTCCCACCCGATGCTTCCCGACGCCTCACGCGCGGGCTTCTCCGCGCTCCAGACGCCGGTTCCGCGGCAGTGGACACAGGGCTCGAACGGTCCGGCGCAGTACGTGCACTCACTCAGGGCGCACTGGCGGTAAGGGGGAACCATGGATCTTCTCTACCAGAATCCCGGCTCCCCACCCGTTCGTTTCTTTTCGGACACTTCAATCTCGGGTTATGTCGCAAGCGGTCCGAATGCCGCGGTGCGTCACGCTCCGCGCATGGGGCCGCCACCGCTCCTTTGCCCCGCTGTCGAGGAGCCCGCTCAACCGTCCCGGACCGAGGTCCGGGGCGTCGGCGGAGGTGCCCCGGCGCCGGGGACGTTCCGGCCGCGGGCGGGTCAGACCAAGCGGTTGACGTGGCCCAGCGCCTGGCGCAGCAGGACCCCCTGGCCCCCGCTCATCTCTTCCTGGACGGCCGGGCCCGCGGCCTCCTCCGGGGTGAACCAGACGAGGTCGAGCGCGTCCTGTCGGGGCTGGCAGTCCCCGGTCACCGGGACGACGTAGGCCAGCGAGACCGCGTGCTGGCGCGGGTCGTGGAACGGCGTGATGCCCGGTGTCGGAAAGTACTCGGCGACGGTGAACGGCTGCGGCGAGGCCGGAATGTGCGGCAGCGCCATCGGGCCGAGGTCCTTTTCCAGGTGGCGGACGAGCGCGTCGCGGATGCGCTCGTGGTAGAGAACCCGACCGGAGACCAGGGCGCGGCTGATGGTGCCGTCCGGGGCGGCACGCAGGAGCAGGCCGACGTGGGTCACCATTCCGGTGTCGTCGGCGCGCACCGGAACGGCGTTGACATAGAGGATGGGCAGCCGACGGCGCACAGCGTCCAGTTCCTCGGGCGAGAACCATCCGGGCGCGCTGTCACTCATGCTTTCCGTCATGCCGACGTTCTACCTCATGCGGGGACCGTGAGCGCGATCGACCCACCCGGTCCCCGTGGTCCAGTGTCCGCGGAGATGTTCAGGGCGTGCGGCCGACGGCGCAGAACTGCGCGACCGGGGTGGTGTCGGCGCCGGCACCGGGGCGCCAGGCCGGGCAGGTGACGACGCCGGGGTCCACCAGCACCAGTCCGTCGAACAGGGCGGCGAGCTCGTCCTTGGTCCGCAGCACGAGCGGCGTGGAGCCGCCCGCGTTCCACAGCCGCGCGGCCTCCTCCATGGCCTCGGTCTCCACCTCGGTGGTGGACAGCGAGACGGACAGGTGGCTGCCGGAGGGCACGGCGTCCATCAGGGTGCGGATGATGGACGCGGCCTCGTCGGTGTCGGTGATGAACTCCAGGACGCCGAGCAGCATGACCGCGATCGGCCGGTCGAAGTCCAGGGTGCGGGCGGCCTCCTTCAGGATGGCGGCAGGGTTCCGCAGGTCCGCGTGGAGGTAGTCGGTGGTGCCGCGCTCATCGCCGACCAGCAGGGCGCGGGCGTGCGCCAGCACGATGGGGTCGTTATCGACGTAGACGACGCGGCTGTCCGGGGCGACCGACTGGGCGACCTCGTGGGTGTTGTCGGCGGTGGGGATACCGGTGCCGATGTCGAGGAACTGTCGGATGCCGACCTCCCCCGCCAGGTAGCGCACGGCCCGGCCGAGGAACGCGCGGTCGGCGCGGGCGTTGGCGCCCATCTGCGGCATAGCGCGCAGGATCTGGTCGCCGGTCGCGCGGTCGGCCGCGAAATTGTCCTTCCCACCCAGCCAGTAGTCCCAGATACGGGCCGGGTGGGCGGTGCTGGTGTCGATCTCGGCCGGTGGTGCCGGGGCGTCGAAGCGGGGTTTCATCCAGTCGGGACGCTCGGTCATGCGGTCCCCCCATGTTCTGCGCTGGGCGTCGGTGCTCGTCGCCCGAATCCTAAGCGCGGCAGGGGTTGTGCGCGTTCCCGGGGCGGGTGTTCCAGTGCCGTCGGCGCGGGTGGCGGGCGCGGACGGGCTCAGGGGTGCGCGGGTGCGGGGCGGAGGGCGTCCAGGAGGAGGCGGGCGTAGTGCGCCCCGATCTCGTCGGGGGTCAGGGCGCCGTCGGCGCGGTACCACGTGCTGAGGTGGTGCACCGAGCCGAAGTAGAAGTCCACGACGAGGTCGGCGGGCACGCGGGCGGCGAAGACGCCCTCGCGCTGGCCCTCGGTGATCAGGGAGCGGAACAGCTCGTGGTAGCGGCGGCGATCGGCGCGGACCTCGCGCTGCTTGGCGGCGCTGAGCTGGTGCATCGAGCGGAAGAAGATGGTGGCGTCGTCGAGGTTGGCGATGGTGCTGACGACGACGTCGGCCGCGGCCCGGCCGAGGCGGTCGGCGACCGGCCCCTCGGAGGCGGCGATCTCCTCCAGCCGGGTCATCTGCATGCGCAGGATCCGCTCGTAGACCTCGGCGAGCAGGTCGTCCTTGGAGGCGAAGTAGTGGTACATCGCGCCCTTGGTGACGCCGGCGGCGTCCACGATCTCCTGCACCGAGGTGCGGTCGAAGCCCTTCTCGGCGAAGAGCCGGGTGGCCGCGCTGAGCAGCCGCCGCGGAACCGTCTCCGCATCGGCCGCGGGGCCGTCAGCCCGATCGGCGGGGGTCGCCGGCGATAATGGCGCGGATCTCGCTGTGCTGCCACTGCCTCCGCGGGTTCCGACGGCCACGGCACGGCCTTTCTCTTGCTGCGACGGTCGACCCCGTGGGGTCGCGCTTCCACCAGCCCCGGCGGGGGCCACGTGCACACAATAGACCGGCGGGCGGCCCGAGCGGGGGTGACCCCGATCACCCCGACCGTTCTCCCGCTACCGCGGCCCATCGGGCGGGAGCAGCGGGCCGCCCTCCCACTCCTGGAACACCAGGGTCGTCTGCACCTGGTTGATCTCGGGACGGCCGGTGAGTTCGTCGATGACGAGCCGCTGCAGGTCGGCGACGCTCTCGGCGGCCACGAGGACCAGGAAGTCGTCGCGTCCGGCCAGGTGGTAGAGCGCACGGGTCTCGGGTTGGGCGCGGATGTGCTCGGCCAGCGCAGTGAGCAGCTCGCGGCGGTGCTGGGCGCGGATGGTGAGGAACGCCTGGATGGGCCGCCCGAGGGCCTCCGGTGCGACCTGGAGGCGGTAGCCGAGGATGACGCCGTTCTCGCGCATCCGGTTGACGCGGTCGAGGCAGGTGGAGGCCGCGATCCCCACCGTGGCGGCGAGTTCGCGGTTGGTGATCCGTGCATTGTTCTGCAAGACCCGCAGAATCTCCAGGTCTGTCGAATCAAGTCGCATATTTTCGGTCATGGACCGAATTTATCACGGCAGTTTGCCAAACTCTCCGAAGACTCTTCATAATTATGCTGTTGTTTCCGTGAAACGACCGGGCTCAAGCCCCGGTCGTTTCGTCGTGTTGCGGGCCACGGCGGTGACGCGGCTCGCTCGATGGGAGGGATCGGATATGCCGCAGCCAGAGCACCTGCTCCTCTTCACGCTCACCACGGTGTTGATCGTGGTCCTCCCAGGGCCCGACTTCGTCCTGGTCACCCGCAACACCCTGACCGGAGGGCGGCGCACCGGATTCGCGACTGCCGCGGGATGCGCCCTGGGCATGGCGGCCTGGGCCGCGCTGGCCGTGGCCGGGCTGATGGTGCTCGTCGCGTCGAACCCCACCATCCTGCTCGTGCTCCGCCTCGCGGGCGCCGCCTACCTCGTCTATTTGGGGGCCAGCGCCCTGGTGCGGCTCTGGCGGCGATGGCGTTCGGGGACGCTGGCCGAGGTCGCCGGCGACCCGTCCGAGATCGGCCACGGGGACGGTGCGGCGGCGGGCCGCGGAGGCGCGCCGTTCTGGCAGGGGCTGCTCAACAACGTGCTGAACCCGAAGCCGCTCGCGTTCTTCCTCACCGCCCTGCCGCAGTTCATCGACTCCCAGGCCAACGCCACCGCGCAGACAGCGGTCCTCGGCTCCATCGTGGTGGCGCTGACGGCGGTGTGGTGGCTCATCTACATCACGTCGATCACGCGGCTGAGCGCGTTCCTGCGCCGCCGCCGTGTCCGCCAGGGCATCGAACTGGGCAGCGGCGTCGCCCTCACCGCCTTCGGCGTCGCACTGGCGCTGGCCGCCTGACCGCATCCGGCCAGCACGCCGCCCTCGGGCCGTGTTCCTCGCGTCATTCCGGGCTCGTGGCCGCGCCCCTACCGTGCACGCTCCACGATGGTCGCGCAGCGAGGCCCGGGCAGCACTCGCCGCGCCGCTCCACTCGCCATGCCGACCTGAATCGACGTCGGGCAGCCGCTTGCGTGCCGCGCCCTGGGGGGCCGCCCACGGCCCCGAAGCATGCGAAAAGCACGGTTCAGCAGGCGCACAGCAGTGGGGCGGCCTCGCGGATGGTGAGGTCGAGGGGGCCGGGGACGAGCGCGGCCAGCGCGGCGCGGTAGTCCGCTCCGGCGTCCAGGTCCGTCAGCCACACGTCCGCGGGGGCGTCGGGTGCGTCCCAGGAGACGACGCGCGCCCCGGCGTCCGGACCGGTGACACCGACCGTGCCCAAGCCCCCGGAGAGGCCGTCCCCGGTCGCCTTGAGCAGCGCCTCCTTCCGCGCCCAGTAGCGGAAGAAGCCGGGGGTCCGCCGCGCGGCCGGCAGCCCGCGCCACAGCGCGAGTTCCTCGGCGGTGAGCGTGTAGGAGGCCAGGCCGTCGATGTCGCGTTCCTCCGCGACCGCCTCGACGTCGACGCCCACCTCGACGCCGTCGGTCACGGCGAGCACGACGCGGTCGCCGGAGTGGCTGATCGAGATCTCCAGACCGAGCGCCGCTCCCGCGGGCCGCGGTTTGCCGTGCGGATCGGTGCGGGGCTCGCGGCGCAGCTCGCAGTTTCTGCAGTGCAGGGTGAACCGCACCTGCTCCGGCGCGCAGTCGGCCCGCTGCGCGCACACGAGTCGCGCCAGGGCGTGGGCCACGACGAAGCGGTCGCGGTCGGCCGCCAGCCGGAAGCGTGCGTGCCGGGCGCGTTCGCGCTCGTCCAGGAGGTCGAACAGGCCGGGGTGCGCCTGGGCCGGGTCCGCCCACCACACGTCACAGGTCGCTTGCGTCACGCCCCCATTCTGGCGGGTCGCCCACCCGCCTGACGCACGCGGGGTCAGTGTTTGTTCAAACACCGATGACGGACCTTCTTCGGCAGTTCGAACATCACGCGTGTTTGAATGGCCGGTATGGACAGCGCCGCCAGAACCGATCTGATCGTCGCCCGGATCCGGGAGGCGGGCGAGGTGAACGTGGTGGAACTCGCCGAACTCACCGGGCACTCCGAGATGACCATCCGTCGCGACCTCGACCAGCTCGCCGCCCACGGCGTGCTGCGGCGGATCCGCGGCGGGGCCGTCAGCCTGGTCCCACGCGGCCAGGAACCGCCCTACGCGCTGCGCGAGCGTCAATCGGCCGGGGCGAAGAAGCGCATCGCCGCGGCCGTCGGCGAACTGATCCGCCCCGGCCACGCGGTGGCCATCGACGGCGGCACCACCGCAGCGGAGGTCGCCCGCGTCCTGGCCGGGCGACCCATCACCGCCATGCCCCTGAGCCTGCAAGCCGCCCACGTACTCAGCGCCGACCGCGAGACCAAGGTCCTGCTGGCCGGAGGCGAGCTCCGCCCCGGCGAACTCACGCTGCACGGCCCACTGACCGAGGCCTCCCTCCAGGCGGTGCGGTTCGACGTCACCGTCCTGGGCAGCTGCGGCCTCACCGTCACCGACGGGATCACCGCCTATGACCTGGGCGACGCCGCGGTCAAACGTGCCGCCATGCGCTCGGCCCAGCGCACCGTCGTGGCGGCCGACGCCACCAAGCTCGGCCAGGTGGCCATGGGCCACGTCGCGCCCGTCACCGCCATCGACACTCTGGTCACCGACACCGACGCCCCCGAGCAAATCGTGGCCGAGATCCGAGCGGCCGGGGTGACGGTCATCCGCGCCTGATCCCCGCGCCCGCGGTCGGGCGGGATGTGTAACCGCGCACCCGGCTGGGAATCCGTTCTCCAGGCCCCGGCGCGCGGTGACGCGGCTCACGTCACCGGGAGTCGGGGCGCCGGTTGGTCCGTCCCCCTAAAGGAGGCCCCGTGTCCATCATGCTGATGTTCGGAATCGGGTCTCTCGCCATGTTCGCTCTCCTCGTCGGACTGTTCATGACGGCTCTGCTGGCCGCGTCGGGCGACGTGAGCGATGACGACCAGGCCGATGACGAGGAGATCAACCGGTCGTTCGACGCCCACGGAGTGCACATCGGCTGAAGGCGCCCCGCCTGATCCCGCCCTATGATCGAGCCGACGACCCGGCGCGATCAGGGGGGATACACGGATGACCGAGGAGACCAAGCCCGCGTTCGCGGCGGAACGCCGGGAGCGGATCCTGGAGCTGGTGCGCGCCAACGGGGCCATGGCCCTGCGTGATATCGCGGCCCATGTCCGCGCCTCCGAGGTCACCGTGCGCCGCGATATCCGCGTGCTGGAGGCCGAGGGGCTGATCGACCGGCGGCGCGGTGGGGCCGCGCTGCCCGGACGGCTCGGCCACGAGCCGAGCTACACACAGCGGTCGGGCACGTCCACCCCCGAGAAGCTCGCCATCGCGTCGGCCGCCGCGCGGCTGGTGCAGGACGACGACGCGATCGTGCTCGGCCCCGGGAGCACCACCGAAGCCCTGGCCCGCGAGATCGTCGGGCGGCGGAACCTGACCGTGGTGACCAACTCGCTGCCCGTCGCCGAGGTGCTGGCCGCGGCCCCGGGGGTGGAGGTGGTGATGACCGGCGGCACCCTGCGCGGCACGACACTCGCGCTCGTGGGTACCGCCGCCGAGCAGTCGCTGGCCGGGCTGCGGGTCCACCGCGCGTTCGTCTCCGGCAACGGCGTCACCGCCCAACGGGGGCTCAGCACCCCCAACCCGGCCGTGGGCAGCACCGACCGGGCACTGGCGGCCTGCGCGGAGGAGGTGATCGTGCTGGCCGACCACACCAAGGTCGGCGCCGACACCATGGTGCAGACGGTGGCGCCGGAGAACATCGCCCACCTGATCACCGACAACCACGCCGACCCCGAGGTCCTGATGACGCTGGAGGACATGGGCACACTGGTGCACGTCGCGGTGCTGGACGTCGACCGGGGCGAGTAGGCCCCGGTGTTCCGGCGGTCCGCATCCCGGCGGGCGGAAGGATTCCGGTACTGCGGGGGCCGACGCGCTCGGCGAGCGTGACCCCAGGTCGCTGGCGGCCCGGGGCCGAACGGCCGATACTGGTCAGTGAGGGTGGGCACGGGCAGCGCCGGGGCCGTCCGAGGGCGTACGCTACCGCCTACCCGCGCGTGGGCTGCTTCCCCACGCCGGCCCGCCCGATCGTCATCCCCTGGAGCGCGCTGTATGCCGATTCCCGTGACACTCCCGGAGCCGTGGTCGCAGGCCCGGGTGACCGTTGTCGTCCCCACCTACAACGAGGCCGACAACCTCCCCGTCCTGGTCGAGCGGCTCTTCGCGCTCGACCTTCCGGAACTGCGGCTGGTGATCGTGGACGACAACTCCCCGGACGGCACCGGGGAGATCGCCGACAAGCTGGCCGCCGACCATGGGGAACTGGGCGGGGGCACGCCGCGCATCACGGTCGTGCACCGCACCGCCAAGGACGGTCTCGGGCGCGCGTATATCGCCGGGATGACCAGGGCGCTGGACGACGGCGCCGACTTCGTCGCCCAGATGGACGCCGACCTGAGCCACCCGCCTGGCTACCTCCCGCAGCTGCTGGGCACCCTGCTGTCCACCGGCGCCGGGGTCGTCATCGGCAGCCGCTACGTTCCCGGTGGGAGCCTCTCCGAACACTGGGACCTGCGCCGCCGCCTGCTCAGCGGGTGGGCCAACGCCTACGTCAAGACGATCCTGGCGATGCCGATCCGCGACGTCACGGCCGGGTTCAAGCTCTGGCGCCGCGAGGCATTGGAGGCTCTCGACCTGCCGAGCATCCACAGCAGCGGCTACAGCTTTCAGGTGGAGATGCACTTCCGCGCCTACCGGCGCGGGCAGAAGATGGTGGAGATCCCCATCCACTTCGAGGATCGGCAGGAGGGGTCCAGCAAGATGGACTTGGCCGTCCAGGTCGAGTCCGCGCTGCGCCCGTTCCGGCTGCGCAGGTACGAGCGCGACGCCCGAGGGAAGTAGCCGCCAGCACGGTCCCGGGCCGAGCGTGCCGCCGGACCGCCGGTGGGACGGCGATCCGGACCCGGTGCGTGTCCGTCCGCCGGTCGTGTCACCGGGAGGTGCCAGACTCAGGCCCAGTCCGCGCGCCCACACCCGCCCCAAAAAGAGGCCTCCCATGATCAAGATCGCTTTGACCAGCGTCTACGTCACCGACCAGGAGAAGGCGCTCGCCTTCTACACCAACGTGCTGCGTTTGAAGAAGAAGGTCGACTTTCCCGTCGACGGCGACCGGTGGCTGACCGTCGTATCGCCCGCCGACCCCGATGGCGTGCAGCTCCTCCTAGAACCCGGGGGCAGCCGGATCGCCCAGGAGTACCAGCGCGCGATGATGGAGGCGGGCATCCCCATGACGTCGTTGGGCACCGACGACATCCACGCCGAGTACGAGCGCATGCGCGACTTGGGCGTGCACTTCATCATGGAGCCCACCAGGGAGGGCCCGGTGACCCAGGCCGTGTTCGACGACACCTGCGGCAACCTCATCGGCCTCCACCAGGAGGACTGACCCTACCCGTGCCCGCCGTCCCTCGCAGAGCCCCGCACGCGGGCGCGGCCCTCGCGCAGCACCGTGTCCGTGATCAGGTCGGCGAGACGTTCCGCCTGATCGCGGATGTGCGGGAGAGCATCGGCCCGGTGCCCGCGCCGGGCTGGACCAACCACGAACATGCAGCGGGACGGGCCGCCCGCGACGGTGATCAGAGCGCCGCGCGGACAGCTGGCCAGTCCCGGCTCGGCCGACGGCGCGGGTACGCCGCTGATCGGCGGCGGCGCGTCGAGCCCCGGGTCACCGGTGGCCACCACGACGGAGCCCGCGCGCAGCCGCTCCTGGTCGGCGGACCGCGACTCGGCTCCGGCGGGCGGCTGTCGGCCTGGGGCGAGGTGCAGCACGACCCCCTCCGCGTCGGCCTCGACCGCGGCGACGCGGGCCGTGCGCTGGTGGACACCGACGTGCGGCCACGCCCAATCAGCGGTCCGCGCGAGGGTCGCCGCGAGGTAATCGCCGTAGACCCGGCGGGGCAGGTGGGTTTTGGGGCCGCATGCCAACCCGGTGCCCCGGGCCCATTCCAGCAGGTGGGCAGGGCGGTCGGGGAACGCGGACAGGGCGCCGACCGGGGCGTCGAGCCGCTGGCCGTCGCCTGCCGAGCAGCAGGTCCCGCGCGCGTGGCGACCGTGTTCGTCGAGCAGCACGACCTCATATCCCAGCCGCAGCCAGGTGGTAGCGCGCAGCAGGGCGATCACCGCCAGGGTGGCGCTGGGTCCCCCGCCCGCGAAGGCGATGACCGGTTCGGCGGCAACAGCCCCGTGTCCCACACCCATATGTCGAGGGTGCCATCCTCCCGGTCCGGCTAGGAGAGTTTCGCACGGGGAGCGACACCGCCAACGCGGATCGTGACGCCCATGTCGCCGTGGTCAGCCGCGCGCCGATGAGCCGCTGCCCGCAGTCGACCCCGGGCAGCGGCTCATCGGCGGCCCGGACACGTCGCAGAAGCTGCGTTCAAACGCCGGGGCCTGCGGTTTCGGGCGCAGCAGCAGGAGGGAGAACAGGGCAGCGAGCACGCTCAGCCCGGCCAGGATCAGCATCGCCGAGCCGAACCCGCCCGCGATGCCGCGCCCACCGGTGACCCCGGCCAGCACGGGCACCGCCGCCACGCCGATCAGCTGGGCGCCGCGGGCCAGCGTGTTGTTGACCCCGGAGGCCACCCCGGCATGCCGTTCGGGCGCCGCGGCCAGCACCGTCGCCGTCAGCGGCGCCACCGCCGCGGACAGCCCCAGCCCGATCAGCAGCACCCCGGGCAGCACGCCCGTGGCGTAGTCAGCCAGCGTCGCCGTACTCCCGGGCTCAGGTTCGCCGAGCCGCGCCAGCACGAGCACCCCGGCGGCCACCAGCAGCGGGCCAACCGTCAGCTGCGGACGCGGCCCGATGCGCTCGGCCAGTTTCCCCGAGCGACCGGAGAGCAGGAGCATCAGCACCGTGATCGGCAGCGCGGACGCACCCGCGGCGACCGCGGAGTAGGCACGCACCTCCTGCAGGTAGATCACCAGCAGGAAGAACAGCGGGCCCAGTGTTCCGTAGACCAGCACGGTCACCGCGTTGGTCACGCTGAACCGCACTGAGGAGAAGATCCCCAGCGGCAGCATCGGGTGGGCGCTGCGCAGCTCGGCCCCGAGGAAGGCCGCCAGTGCCGCGGCACCGACCACGGCACTGGCCGCGACCGCCGCCACCGGGACCTCCGCTGCCCCCGACTCGATCAGCGCGTAGGTGATCCCCGCCAGCCCGGCCACGCCCAGCACCGCCCCGGGGTAGTCCAGCCGTTCCGGTGCGGCCTCGTCGCGCGACTCGGGGAGGAAGCGCCAGGCGATCACCAGTACCACCACGGCCAGCGGCAGGTTGATCAGGAAGATCAGCCGCCATGAGCCGGCGTCCACCAGCCAGCCGCCGACGAACGGTCCGACCGCCGCGGCCACCCCCGTCAGCCCCGACCACGCGCCGATGGCCCGTGCCCGGTCCTCACGGCGAAACCCCGCCTGGATGATGGCCAGGCTGCCGGGCGTCAGCATGGCGCCGCCCACCCCCTGCAGCACCCGCCCCGCGACCAGCCAGGACAGATCCGGCGCCGCGGTGCACAGCGCCGAGGCGACCGCGAACCAGGCCACGCCCAGCGAGAACAGCCGGACCCGGCCGAACCGGTCGCCCAGCGAGCCGCTGAGCAGGATCAGCGCCGAGAGCGTGATCATGTAGCCGTTGGCGGTCCACTGCAGCCCCGACATGCCCGCGTCCAGGTCGGCGGCGATGTCGGGGAGTGCGACGTTGACGACCGTGGAGTCGAGGAACGCCATCCCCGAGCCCAGGATCGTCGCGGCCAGGATCCACCGCGCCGCCGGTGTTCCCCAGGCGACGCCGCCCGCTTCGGCCCGGCCGGCCCCCGCCTTGCCCATGCGGCTCACCCCCGGCACACACTACGGCGCGGACGGCCCCCGAGACAGGGAACCGTCCGCGCCTCCGGTGTGTCGCGCAGGCCGCCCGGTGGAAGCGCCCCGCGTCGCACCGGGTGCGGCTACTCGCTGGCGAGAGCCCCGGTGATCGAAGTCTGCGCGGCCTTGCGGCCCGGCAGCACCGACGCCAGTAGCCCGGCGACCACCGCGACCGCGATGAACACCGCGATCTGCCCGGCGGGGAGGGCGAACAGCATCCCCCGGAAAGAGGAGGCGCCCGCGGCCCACCCGAAGAGCACACCGAGCCCGATGCCCACGCCCGCGCCGATCAGGCACAGCAGGACCGCCTCCAGGCTGAGCATCCGCCGCAGCTGCCCCCGGGACAGCCCCAGCGCGCGCAGCAGCGCCGACTCGCGGGTGCGCTCCAGCACCGACAGCGCCATGGTGTTGGCGATGCCGAACACCGCGATCACGATCGCGAGGCCGAGCATGGCCGCGATCGCCAGGAACGCCGTGTCAAGCATGTCATCGAACTGCTTCTTCATCTGGGACAACGACGTGACCTGCAGCGTCGGGTCGTCGTCGACCGCGGCGTAGACCGCGTTGCGCACCTCGTCCGATTCGGCATCGTCGGCGCCCTTCACCGAGACCCGCTGGTTGTCCTTGATCTTCGGGAAGTCCGCGGCGAAGTCCTCCTTGTCCAGGATCGCGCCGAACATCTGGGCGGACTCCTTGGTGACCGCGACGATCTCGAAGGAACGCTCGCCCTTCTCGGTCTCCAGCGTGTAGGTGTCGCCCACCCCGAGCCCGCCGGACACCATGTCCTCCGAGAGCACGACCTTGCCGGGGCCGAGGTCGGCCAGGTCGCCGGACGTCGTCTCGGCGGTGACGTCGGTGCCGACCTCGCCATTGAAGTAGGCGGTGACCCGGGTGGGCTCGCCCCCGTTCTCCTGAAAGGTGGAGCGCTCAGCGATGACCGTGGCGATCTTCGAGGACTTCTCCAAGCGGTCGGCGACGTCGTCCGGGACGCCCTCGACTTCACCCGAATCCATGCCGACCTGCCGGGAGATCTGGTAGTCGACCGGGAACTGCTTGTCCATCATGTCGGTCATCGTCTTGGAGACCGAGGCACTGACGACGGAGTAGCCGGTGATGAGGGTGGCGCCGACGGTGAGGGCGATCATGGCGGTGGCGGCGCGCTTGGGGCTGCGCCGCGCGTTGTCGGCTGCCAGCATGCTGGGCACGCCGACCTTGCGCATGGGGATCCCCACGACGCTCACGACGGCGCGGACCAGCAGTGGGCCGGTGATCACCACACCGATGAAGGCGAGGATGCCCGCCACCGCTGTCAGGACCAGGCCCATCTGGCCCTGCGCCCCCCGCAGCGCCATAGCGAGCAGTCCGGCGGAGGCCAGGAAGAACACCGAGCCACCGGCGATGCGCTTCCACCCGACGCCCTTGTCGAGGCCATGCGCCACCGCGCTGGTGCGCAGGGCGGCCAGCGGCGGTACCCGGGTGGCCCGCAGGGCGGGGACCAGCGCGGCGAACAGCGTCATCAGGGTGCCCACGAGCATTCCGACGATCACCGCCGCCGGGCTGACGACCAGGGGCGTGGAGGCGCCACCGGCACCGAAGGCCTCGCCGCCCACCACGTAGGCGCCGTACCCGATGCCGATGCCGGCGAGCACTCCCAGGGCGGAGGCCACCAGGCCGACGATCAGTGCCTCGATCAGCACGCTGCGGAACACCTGCCCGCGTTGGGCGCCGACGCACCGCAGCAGGGCCATTTCGCGCTGGCGCTGGGCGATGAGGATGGCGAAGGTGTTGTAGATGACGATGCCGGCCACGAACACCGAGATCAGGGCGAAGAGCATGAGGGCGGTGGCCATCACGTCGGCCTGGGCTCCGGCGCTCTTGGCCAGCTCCTCTCCCTTCTTCTGCCCGGTCATGACCTCGGCGCCGCTGCCCGCCACCTTCTCGACGGCCGATGCGACAGCGGTGTCCTCGGTGCCGTCGGCGCCGACGACGTCGATCTCGGTGAAGTCCGAGACGCCGGTCATCTCCGCCGCGGTCGTGGGGGCGAACGCGACGACGCCCATGAAGGCCAGCTCCTGGTCGATACCGAAGTCGATCAGGCCGGTCACGGTGAACGTGTGCTTCTTCCCGTCAGGGTCGAGCACCGTGACCTTGTCGCCGACCTCGTAGCCGGTCTCGGAGGCGGTGTTGGTGGCCAGCGCGACCTCGTCGGCGGCCTCGGGCAGGCGCCCCTCGGTGGCCGAGTAGCGGGTCGCGTCGCTGACCGACAGGCCCACTGTCGGGAAGGCACCGACGGCACGCCCCTCCTTGTCGAGGAGCGGGGCGTCGGCCTTGATGACGCCGTCGGCCTTGGCGACCTCGGGCAGGTCCCGGATTTCGTCCAGGGTCGAGCTCGGCAGCAGTTCGGGGTCGGCATCGGGGGCGGCGGGGCCGTTGTCCTCCGGCTGCACGATCGCGGCGAACTTGTCGGCGGACCCCATGACCTGGGAGCTGAAGCCCTCCTTGAGGGTCCCGGTGAAGACGAGGGTGCCGGAGACGAACATGACGCCGAGGACGATGGCTAGGGCAGTGGTGATCAGCCGGCTCTTGTGCATCCGCAGGCCGGCCAGTGTGGTGCGCAGCATGGTGGGCTCAGGCCTCCAGCTTCACAAGCCGGTCCAGCACGGTCTCGGCGCTGGGGCCATACACC
>NZ_BAAAPC010000016.1:0-163477 GCF_039530945.1 Nocardiopsis rhodophaea | reverse complement strand
GCCAGTTCCGGTTGTCGCACTGGTTGCAGCATGTCGCCGACCGGTCTCCGGGCGAGGCGCGCCAGATAGCGGAACTGGCCCACCGCAGCCCGCACCTGGAGGAGTCCGAGCAGGCGCACGCCCACGGTGAGATCTCCCTGGCCGAGCTGGAGCGCATCAGCCACTGGGTGAATGAGGGGCTGGCGTGCCGGTCGGTGGGGGTGTGGCCGGAGGCGGCGGGGTTTGTGCATGCTGCGGAGGGGCCGCTGCTGGGGCTGGCCGCACAGCCCGCGGTGACGGTGCGGGGGCTGGACCAGGCCGGGCGGCGGTTGCGCTACACGCTGGATCCGGCCCGCCAGGAAAAGGAGTACCAGGACCGCTACGCGGGCCGGGGAGCCCGCTTGACCCGGGGGATGGATGACTCCTTCCATCTGGAGGCCTGGGGCGATGAGGCCAGCGGGGACGTGCTGCGCAACGCCCTGGATGCGTTCCTGGCCCCGCCGGGCAAGCACGGGGACGAGCGCACCTGCTATCAGCGCACGCATGACGCGCTCATCGAGATGTGCCAGAGCGTGGTAGAGCTTGCGCCCGGCCAGGCCCCGCGCCGCACAGCGGGCGCCGCCCCGGTGGCGGTGGTGGTGGGCCTGGACCTGCTCCAAGGCCAGAGCGGGGCGTCCCCGGCGGTGAGTGAGTATGGCACCTTGTGGCCGGCCTCGGCGGTGCGGGCGCAGGCGGGCGATTGCGCGCTGCGGCGGGTGGTGCTCGACCCGGCCAGTGGGGCGCCGTTGGATGTGGGGCGCTCGCGGCGGTTGTTTAGCCCGGCGGTGCGGGCGGCGTTGATGGCGCAGCGCCAGAGGTGCGCGTGGCAGGGCGGGTGTGATCGGCCGATTGCGTGGTGCCAGGTGGATCACAAGGTCGCGTGGTGGGACGGGGGCCGGTCGGATCTGGATAACGCTCAGCCGTTGTGCCGGTTCCATAATTTGGAGAAAGAGCACCGTCGGGCGCGGGAGCGGGGCTGGGGGCCCCGGCCCGGCCAGAAGCCCAAGCCACCACCCCCGCGGGCGTCGGGGCAGCCCGGGTCCGAGCAGCGCAAGCGGCCGGGCCGGGGCGCCCGCCCTCCGGCCGCGGAGGGCGGACCGGGTGAGGGGTCCGGCGATCCGGATTGGTGTTGATCGATCGGAGCGCGCGAAGCTGAATAGATGACCCGCCGGGCGGGAAGCCCGGCGGGGTAGCAGCATGCCCACAGCCCAGAGCTGATCCGAACTTCGCGCGGCCAACATGCTGGCCAGTCGATCAACGAGCAAAACCCGACGGATCATGGAGAGCGGGTGGGGTTTCACAGCTGATCCGCGGGGACCCCGTCCTTTTTCGCCGCGAGGTTGGGAGGTGGGGCCCGGCTCTCAGAAAGAGGCGCGGGTCCACCTCAGCGGGCGTGCGGATCGATGGGGGCGGCGCTGGACGGTGGTGGGCGGTTGCAGCCGTGCAGTGTCCGATCAGGGCAAGGAGGACATGGGGCACAAGGATTCCTCAACGGGAGCGATACCGGAGCGAAGGCCGCCTTCTCGATGCGAACTCTGACGTGCCTGTGCGGGACCGGCACCCCTGCGCTCTCAGTGCTGCTCGTGATGAGTAACCGCAGCTGGCCACAGGATGCTAGCGCCCAGCCGTGATCCTCCCGGCCCGGCCGGGGTTCAGCAGCAGGCGGACTCCTCGGCCCCGCCCAAAGGAGGCTGGATGAGACGCTGACCGACAGTGAAGGCGTCTCTGACGTCCATCACGGTGCCCCCAGGATGGTCACTAAGCCATTCGGTGGCCGTGTCCCGGGAGGTGAAGAAGTGGACCTGGTCGCAGAAGGCGGTCCGGACTGAGGTGCACTGGTCCGGCGTGACCAGGGAAATCACCGCAGCGCTGGGTTCGAGTCCAGTAATGTGGTCCGGCTCGACCGTGAGGTGTACCGGCTCGCCGGTGGCGCGGCAGGGTGAGGTCACATCGGCGGGGACTCCGATCACGGCGGGGAAGACCAGGGTGTCCAGGGCGCACCAGGTGTACAGGGTGCGGCCGCCGACCTCGAACCGGTGAGGAGTGGGCTTCATGGTCACGCCGTAGCCGATGATCCGGCCGACAGCGTCGTATTCAGTATCGGGCTGCTTTGCGAGGGTCTCGCGCACCTTGTCGACGGTGTGACCCGTGGCTGCGGCGAGTGCCTCGATCGACACGGGTTCGCCGCGGGCAAGTAGCCGCAGCAGCGGCTGCAACAGCTGCACGGAGGCCCTGTCCCCGTCGAGGCTGTCGAGGGTGCGTGCGAGGCGGGCGGTCAGGGTGTCGATGTCTGTGGTCATTTCTGTGGCTCCTTCTTTGGCCGGTGGGCTCAGGAGGCGCAGCAGGACAGCTTGGCCACATCACGGGTAAACGTCTGGGCGGCCAGCTTGAACCCCTCGGCCATGGTCAGATACGGGCACCACGTCCGGGCCACCTGGTCGACGGTCATGCCCTCCTGAACGGCGTAGACGGCTGCGGCGATCACGTCCCCCGCCCCTCCGGCCACTGCCGTGGCACCGAGCACGCGGCCGCTGCCACGCTCAGCGACGATCTTGACCAGACCGCGGGTATCGCGGTTGACGATCGCGCGCGGGACGTTCTCCAGGCCGAGGACGCGGCATTCGCACTCCAAGCCCTGACGCTCGGCGTCGGCGTCGGTCATGCCGACGGCGGCGATGGCGGGGCTGGTGAAGGTCACCCGCGGCAGGGCGGAGTAGTCCAGGGAGCGTTGCGCGCCTTCCAAGGCGTTGTCGGCGACCATGGCCCCCTGGGCTCCGGCGACGTAGACGAACTGGGCCTGGCCGGCCACGTCTCCGGCGGCCCACACGCGGGGGTTGGCGGTGCGCAGGTGGGCGTCGACTATGACCTCGCCGCGCGTGCCGGTCGCGGCCCCGATGGCCTCCAGATTCAGGTCGCCGGTGACCGGGCGGCGTCCAGTGGCCACCAGTACCTCGTCGAAGCTCAGCTGTTCGCCGTCGACTGTGGCCGCGACGCGGCCGCCCGCACGCCGGATCTCGTTGACGGTGGCGCGGGTGCGCACCGCGATGCCTTCGTCGGCGAATACCTCGGTGATAGCCGCACCGGCCTCGGGCTCCTCAGTGGGGGCGAGGTGGTCCATCATCTCCACCACCGTGACGTGCACCCCGAGGCGGGAGAAGAGCTGGGCCTGTTCCAGGCCGATGTAGTTACCGCCCACCACCAGCAGCGAGCCGGGCAGTTCCGTCAGCTCCATGGCGGTCGTGGAGGTCAGGTATCCGGCGTCAGCGAGCCCGTCGATGGGCGGTGCCCATGGTGCCGAGCCGGTGGCGATGACGTAGTGGGCGGCCTCAATGCGCCGCGTTCCGCCGTCGGAGAGTGTCACATCCAGTACCGGGTCGGCGCCGTCATCAGCGAAGCGCGCGTGGCCGGCCACGATGTCGAAGCCGTATTCCTTGGCCAGGTCGACGTACTTGCCAGAGCGCATGTCGTCCACCAGGGCGTTCTTGCCGCCGATCAGCTCGGCGAGGTCCACGTCCTCGGCGTCGGCCCGTATGCCGGGGAACCGGCCCGCCTCCAGGGCGACGTGTCGGGCCTCGGCGGCGGCCAGCAGCGCCTTGGAGGGCACGCACCCGGTGTTGACACACGTCCCACCGACCGTGGAGCGCTCCACCATCACGACGGACCGGTCCTTGCGCCGCGCGGCGATCGCGGCGGCGAACGCCGCGCCGCCCGACCCTATGACCGCGAGATCAAACATGGCCGATTCCTCCTCGCAGCACCGATCACGGCACTGCACTGCCCTGCTTGTATTTGCTTTGGCGGATGTATCCTGCCAGCATAGTATTCGCTAAAGCAAATACGTGAGCCGTCCGGAGGAGCGTGCCACCGCGTTGAACGACGACATGGCGAATGCGCCCGATCAGGCTCTGGCCGTGCGGCAGGCACTGTTGCCTGACCACGAGGCAGGGCCCGATACGGTCGCCAAATTCTTCCGCGCGCTAGGCGACCCCACCCGGCTGCGGCTGCTGGAGTTCCTCCTGCACGCCGAGCACACCGTCACCGAGTGCGTCGAGCATGTCGGTCTGTCGCAGGGGCGAGTCTCCACCCACCTGGCGTGCCTGGCCGACTGCGGATACGTCGCCGCGCGCCGCGAGGGCCGCCGCGCCTACTACAGGGTGGCTGACCCGCGTGTGGCCGACCTCGTCGTGCTCGCCCACGCCCTGGCCGCCGACAACCGTGCCGCCCTGGCCTGCTGTGACCGCATCGACGCCCACCAGCACTGAGAAGGGAGGGACCGACCATGCGGTCCTATGTGGGGTTCATCGGTATCGCCGCGGCCATGGTGCTGTGCTGCGCTGCCCCCGTTCTGATCGCCGCTGGGGGTCTCGGCCTGGTCGGCGCCCTCCTGGTTAACCCCTACCTCATCGGCGGCGCCCTGCTCGCGCTCACCGCCACGGTCTGGCTCATCTTGGCGCGCCGCCACACCGGCGGTGACGCCGACTGCCGCCCGCCCCGCCCCACTCTGCCCCGTGAGGACTTCCGCAAGCAATGAAGTCCTCACCCCCCAGCCGTGGCCCGCACCGCCTGGCGCGCCGCGCTGCCGTCCCCCGCAGGCGCCGGACGACTGATGGTGTTCGGCGCCGCATATGCGGCCGCGTCGATGGCCTGCACTTTTGGCGTGCTGCTGGCCGTCATTGCCCAGGCCACCGCCGCCTCCAGCGTCATTGGGCTGCTGGGGGTGCTGGCCGCCTACGTCGCCGGATCGGCTGTGTTGCTGATGCTGCTGGCGGTGTCGGTGTCTTCGGCCGGAAGCGCGCTCACCCGACGTATCACCGGCCTGGCCCGCTACACCGCCCGCGTGAGTGGCGCCGTCCTCATGGCCAGCGGCCTCTACCTTGCCTACTACTGGCTTCCGGCCGCCACCGGACGGCCGGGCAGTACGTCGTTCGGGGGCGAACGCCTGGCCGCAGAGTTGTCCGGCTGGGTCCAGGCCCACCAGACCGCGGTCATCGTCGTCGCGGTGGCGGCTGTCGTCGCCACGGTGGCTTTCTCGCTGTCGGCGCGTCTCCCTTCTCGAAAGCGGACGATGGTGCGGAAATAGTGCCTTTCCGTGGATGAGACCGGGGGAAATGGCACGATGTACCGCATGACGGAGCTGCGCACCGCCCACACCGCGGACTTGGATCCCGCCGCCCTCACTGCCGCGCGGGCCCTCCTGAAGGACGTCTTCCATGGGGAGCTGACCGGGCACGACTGGGAGCACTGCCTGGGCGGAACGCATGCCCTGGTGTGGGAGGGCGCCGAGCTGGTTGGGCATGCGTCCGTGGTCCAGCGCCGACTGCTGCACGGGGGGCAGGCACTGCGCACGGGCTATGTCGAGGGTGTCGGAGTGCGCGCGGACCGGCGTCGGCGCGGTCACGCCGCGGCGATGATGGAGGCGCTGGAACAGGTGATTCGCGGCGCCTACGATCTGGGCGCGCTGGCCGCCACCGATGCGGCTGCGGAGTTCTACGCGGCGCGCGGCTGGAAGCGGTGGCAGGGCCCGACCTCGGCTCTC
The DNA here is from genome assembly GCF_039530945.1 of Nocardiopsis rhodophaea. NCBI lineage: Bacteria > Bacillati > Actinomycetota > Actinomycetes > Streptosporangiales > Nocardiopsidaceae > Nocardiopsis > Nocardiopsis rhodophaea. The sequence continues at coordinate 157,923 of NZ_BAAAPC010000016.1, read as the reverse complement.
ACCCCCTCGGGCGTCATGCGTACTGAGGAGGAGGACGATTGCGTCTACGTCTTCCCTCTTGCGGTTCCGCTGGACCTGTCGGGCGAACTGACCTGTGACTGGCGTGAGGGTGATGTCTGGTAGGGGTGCCGTCGGACAGCAATGGCGTTTGACGACACCCCGCGAGTGGTCAGGTCTTTGGCAGCTCGTCGTCTCAGTAGGTGCCGTCGCCGACCCTTGGGGGAGGTCCGCGCGCCTCACGCGGTCGGTCGGCGTAGGAGGCGCGCGGGGCTCGGGCTACTCGAAGGGCGACCGCCACACGATCGGACCGGGGTCCCTCTCCGAGCTGACGACGACGATCGTGACGGGACCGCACGTCGCGCTGTAGATGACGTGGCCGTCAAGGGTGTATCCCCCGCGAGTGAGCGCCACGTCGTGAGTGGTGGCCCATTCCCGCAGTTCGGTCATGGTGGCGGCCTGGTGGACCTCGAAATAGGTCGTCATCGCGCGCCCCCGTCCAGCTGGTTCAGAAGCCGGGCGGCGTCGGCGCGGGCGAGCCCGCACTCACGGATGAGAGCGCGGTAGACCTCCCCGCGCGGGGCACGCAGGCGCACGATCCGGCCGCCGAGTCCGCGCACGGTGTAGCGCAGCAGGGGCGAAGACTGCGGGTCGCAGATCACGGTGATGTCGCCGAGGACGACGCGAACAGTGGCGGTCACCGGGCCACCTCCGCACCGGCCAGAGCGGCGAACTGCTGGAAGCGGTGGCCTTCGATCGCGCGCCACTGTTCCAGGACCACGACGTAGGGGCGGATACGGCGGCTCCGCCGTGATGGCAGGATGGACATGTCACTAGCTCCCTCGTAGCTGGTGGCCGCGCCCCGGGAGTCCTGTCCCACCACGACTCGCCGGGGTCTCGTCTGTCCATGCTTAGCCGCACGGATCTCCCGGTGGGAGTTGACGAGTGTTGACTAAGCTGAAAGTCAACGCGGTCAACACCCCTCGGAGCCCCCAATGACCGACTTCTCAGCGCGTGCACGCGCCGCGCTAGAAGTGCGCGGCATGTCCATGCGCTCAGCAGCTCGCGAGTTGAAGTACGACGTCGGATATCTGTCGCGCACGCTCAACGGGAAGCAGCAGCCATCGCCTCAACTCGCTGCGGCTCTGGACCAGCTGCTTGAAGCGAACGGTGAGCTGATTGCGGCAGCAGAGAAACCTACAACGGTCTTATCCGAGGAGCCCCCCGGCGTTGAGGGCGAGATCGCGCACATGCGTGACACTGTGCGGTACTTCGTAGCCCACGATGGCCGCTACGGGGGTGACGAAATCGCCCCGGCTGCCGTTCGCGTATGGAAGACGGGACAACGCCAGCTGGACAATGGAGTGATTCCCGAACAGCACCAGCGGGACTACCTGGTGACAGTCGCTGAGGTGGCCGAGCTGGCGGGTTGGCTGCTATTCGACGCGAACCGGCACGACGCATGCCGAGCTGCGACGCTCGAAGCGCACATGCTGGCCCGGCATGCCGGAGACCGGTCCATGGAGCGATTCGCGTTGACGAACCTCGCCATGATGGACCTGGAAGCCGGCCGACCTGGGGAGTCCCTGCGCATCGCCGATGAACTTCTCGATCAACCACGGATTCCCCCACGCGTCGCATTGCTGGCACGGATCCGCAAGGGACGCGCACTTGCTCGCGCTGATGATCGTCGCCGGTCCCTCGCCGAGTTGGACGCCGCACGGGGGGCTATGGCGGAATCGATCAGGACTCGCGATCCTGCGTGGACATGGTGGGTGAACGAGTGCGAGCTGTCCGGCCATGAAGGCGAAGCGCTGCTAAGGCTGGGGGACGCGGGCGCCGCTCTGCCGAAGTTGCAGCGCGCTGCCGAGCTGGCTGCTGCCGTCCGACCGAACGGTCGGGGAGCCCTCTACTATCGCGTGTCGCTCGTGATGGCGTACACAGCGGTACAAGCATGGCGTGACTGCGAGGCGGAGCTAGCCAGCATCCCACCCATGTTCGATGTGGTGAGTTCAGGCCGTAACCGGAGGCGGCTCCGCAGCGCACTGAGCGGGATTACGCATCATCCGAACGCCCCGCTGTGGCTGTCGGACCTGGCGCGCGAGGTTCGATACGTCGCGTAGGAGGTCGGTATCCCGGTGTCGCCTTACCTCCGCGCCATATTGATGTCACGTTCTTTGGCGGGGCTTGCCAGCGCTATTCGGGCAGAGGAACGCGACAAGCTGGTCGGGTTCCACATGGAGGTTGAGGCCGCGTACGGCCTCAACCGTTTCTCGCTTGACTGTGGAACCCCGGCTCAGTTCTCGGGCAAGGCGCAGGTCCGCTGACTGGCAGTGGCGGGGTGAGTCCCCCCTGCGCGGGGGTGGAGTGATATGGCACACACTGCTCAGTCGGCGGCCGCTCCCCGGATCCGGCCCACGTGGCAGGCAGGCGCTCACGGATGTGGGGGAGCCGTACACCTGACGTCTCCCCCGCCTGTGGGGTTTTCGGGCGCAGGACCTTGCATCTAAGAGGGCGATGAGAACCCCGCCTACGACGCTCTTGGACGGCTTTGTGGTAGGCGGAGAAAGGTATCGTGTTCCGGGAGGGTAGCGGCGGTATCCCCCGCAACGCCGGTACCGATCCAGATTTTCGTGGAACCGATTCGACCCATGCACGCGTAGTTACGTGTGAACGATGTCGCATGCTGGGGGATCGAGAGTGCCAGGGGGCCACCAACTGAGTGAGAGCACATATGGCGGCGGCGAGAACGAGCCGCGCCCTGAAGCTGACACGCCCGAGAACGACGAAGCTGCGGCCATGGACGGTATCGAACCCCAGGACTCAACGCCCAACACACACACGGATAACGCTGACAACGCGGAGGACAGCGACGACATTGTCGACGTCGGCACCGACCAGCCTGGGGCCTCCGATCCGGATGAGGTCGGCGCCGCCTCTCCGGAGGCGGACGCCGAGGTGAACGATGAGGGCCGCGCCAACGGGGTGACCGAAACTACGACGTCTGACTCAGCGGGGGAGCCCGGCGTCGAAGACACGTCTGAAAGCTTCGGCTGGTTCGACCCGTCCAGTGACAGTGACCAGAACGCGGGGGACGATGACGCCGAAGAGGACGATCCCTCCTCTCCCAGCGCATTCAAGGACAGCGGAAGCTTCTTCCGTGACCGGGTCGCGCGTACCCTCGCCGAGCAGGGCTACAGTCTCGACGCCGACGGCAGGATCGGTGTGAGCGACGAGCCCGCCGCGTCGATCCCCGAAGCAGGCGACGGTGCTGGCAACGGCGCTGACGCCAATGCCGACGCGGAACGGGCCGCGGGCGGCGGCGCCGACAGCAACGACGACGTCGACGAGCCAGACGACACGGATGACGACACCATCGTCACCGTCGTGACGGCCGTTGATCCCACCTCCGTTGGCGACGGCGCCGACGATTCCTCCGCCTCCTCTCCGCTAGACGACGACGGAATCACCGACGCCGACGAGAAGGCCGAGAACGACTCCGTCTGGGATCCGGAAGGCACGGCCGCCTTCACACCGGTCTGGGACGACGATGATGACGACGACCCAGACGCGGCCGCGGCGATGGCCTCCACGCCCAAGGCTGGCTCGGAGGGGTCCCCCGCCTCCAGTGACGTCGACGGTGCTGAGGACCCCGCCGCATCCGCCGACGAGGACGCCTCCGTAGCATCGGGCGGGTCCGATGGATCGGACCCGGAGAAGACGGAAACCGACGTCACCGCTCCTGCCGCTGCCGCGGGGCTCGGCGCGGCGGCAGCGAGCGCGGCGGGCGCCGCCGCGGCTTCGTCCGGTACACCTGCCGACGCTGGCACCCCCACCCCCACCCCCGACGCGACGAACGACGCTCAGGCGTCGAAAACGACCGCGACCTTCGACATCCCCGGTGCGTCCGGCAGCGGCGCCGACCCCGCCGACGGTGACTCCCCGGCCGCGGCCGCCGCTGGCGGGATCGCGACCGCCACCAAGGCCAAGAAGGCCAAGAAGGCCAAGAAGAATTCCGCGATGAAGGGCGGCGGCAAGCCGAAGAAGCCGTTGTGGCTGCGCCTCACCCTGGGCACCTTCATCGGCGTCGGTCTCTGCGTGCTGCTCGGGGTGATCGGCTTCGGCGTCGCCTACGCGACCATCCCCGTCCCCGACGGCACCAAGGCCGCCGCCACCGAACAGGGATCCACCTTCTACTACGCCGATGGCGAGACCGAGTTCGCCTACCGCGGGACGGACCGCGAGCCGCTGACGTACGACGAGATCCCCGAGGTGGTACAGGACGCGGCCATCTCCGCCGAGGACCGGGGGTTCTGGACGGAGCCGGGCGTCTCGGTCACCGGAACGCTGCGCGCCGTGTGGTCGACGGTCACCGGCCAGCAGGTCCAGGGCGGGTCCACCATCACCCAGCAGATGGTCCGGGGCTACTACGACGGTGTGAGCAAGGACAAAACGATCACCCGAAAGGTCAAGGAGATCGTCATCTCGCTCAAGGTCGACCAGTCCAAGGACAAGAAGTGGGTGATGGAGCAGTACCTCAACACCATCTACTTCGGTCGCCAGGCTTACGGCATCCAGGCCGCCGCCCAGGCGTACTTCCACAAGGACGTCGGTGAGCTGAACGCCTCGGAGGCGGCGTTCCTGGCCGCCGCCATCCAGCAGCCCAGTCTGTTCGGCCAGGCCGATGAGGACTACACGCCGAGCATGGAGTCCCGCTGGCAGTACGTGATCAACGGGATGGTCGAGCTGAACAGCGAGGACCCCGAAACCGGCATCACCCAGGCCGAGGCCGACAAGGCCGAGTTCCCCACGCCGGACGAGCAGACGCCGCAGAGCGACCTCAGCGGTTACAAGGGCTACATGTTCCAGCAGGCCATGCGGGAACTGGAGAAGCTCGGCTACAACGAGGACCTCATCAACCGCGGCGGCTACAAGATCGTCACGACGTTCGACGAAGACCTCATGAAGGAGGCGAAGGAGGCCGTGGAGTCCACCTCGGGCATGGACTCCCTGCCGGACCATATCCGGGCGGGAATGGCCTCCGTCGAGCCGTCCACTGGCGAGGTCAAGGCGTTCTACGGCGGCAAGGACTTCATCCAAAACCAGTACGACAGCGCGTTCAGCGGCAGCGCGCAGGCCGGTTCGGCGTTCAAGCCCTACACGCTGGCGGCGGCGCTCCAGGAGGGCTACAGCGTCGACAGTGTGGTGGACGGAAGCTCGCCGATGGATCTCCCGGGCAATCAGAGGATCGAGAACGCCGGTGGCCGCAGCTATGGGCCGCTCACCTTGGCCCAGGCCACCGCGAAGTCGAGTAACACCGCCTACGCCCGGCTGAACAAGCAGGTCGGCGGGGACAAGACGGCGGCCGCCGCGGAAGCCGCCGGTATCCCGGCCAGCAGGATGACCGACAAGCAGAAGGCGGCCGCCTCGTTCCCCCTGGGCATCTCCAGCCTCCGTCCCATTGACCAGGCGAACGGTTTCGCGACGTTCGCCAACGGCGGTGAGTACATCGAGGCGCACGTCGTCCGCGAGATCCAGAACAAGGACGGCGAGAACGAGCGTCCGGAGGTCAAGCGGAACCAGGCGTTCCCGGAGCATGTCGCCAACGATGTCACCTACGCGCTGGAGACGGTGGTCAACGGCGGTACCGGCAGTAACGCCGCTCTGGGCCGCCCCGCGGCCGGCAAGACCGGTACGACGGACAAGAACGTGGCCACGTGGTTTGTGGGGTACACGCCGCAGCTCGCGACGGCGATGACGGTCTACAGCACGGACAACAAGTCCGTCGTCGTTCCCGGCTGGGGAGTGGTCCAGGGCGGTTCGCTCTCCGCGTCCATCTGGCAGAAGTTCATGACCCGGGCCATGGAGAACGAGGACATCGAGTCCTTCCCCGGGCGCAGCGGCGACGGCACCATCGAGAACTGGGCGCCCAACCCCGAGCCCCAGGGGGACAGCCCGCCGCAGAACCAGGGCCAGCAGCAGCCCGACCCGCAGCCGCAGCTTCCGCCGGACAACGGGGGGACGGGTAACGGGACCGGTAACGGCGGCGGCAATGGCAACGGTGACGGCGGCGGTGACACGCCCCCGCCCTCGGGGGGAGACGGCACTGGCGGCGGGCAGGAGCCCGACCCGGGCGGCGGCAGTGGCGGCGACGACCTCGGCGGCGGAGACGGCAACGAGGGCGGCGACATTCCGCAGCCGGGCGGCGGAGGGACCGTGGGCCCTGGTTGAAACTGGTAGCCGTGGCGCGGTCCGGCACGGAGCGATCGTGTCGGAGGTGAGCCGGAGGGCCGCATTCGCTGAGGAGGGCCTCAGCATGGGCGTCCGGCTTCCCTACCGCGGGGGCACCAACCAGACCAATGAGCATGCCGCCCTGGGCACGTGAAAAAGGCGGTGGCCGGGTCCCTGGAGGATGGGGACCCGGCCACCGTTTTTTGCGTGGGGGTGGTCGGTGAGCGCGGCCGGACCCGAACCGGCCGCGCTTCAGCGCCTTACCGCACCAGCGCCGCGCATCCGCAGGACTCGGGAAAGACGGGGCCCGTCTCCGCTGGTAGCTCGGGGGCGGTGAACACGCGGGCGCCCGGAGTGGCGCCGCACAGGGCGTCGGCCGCGAGGATCACCGCGGCGGCCGTCCAGGTGCTGCGCTCCACCGGCCAGTTCTCGTCCTCGACGTACTGGTAGCCCGTCCAGTAGGCGCCGTCGTCCGGGTCGCGCAGGTGCTGGATGTCGGCGAGGAGACGTGTTCCCAGCTCCGTCTCTCCCATCGCCGCCAGCGCCAGCACCAGCTCGGAGGTCTCGGCACCGGTGACCCAGGGTTCGTCGCTCACGCACCGGATGCCCAACCCGGGAACCACGAACGTGTCCCAGCGCTCGTTGACGCGCTCCTTGGCCGCGGCGCCGCGCACGGCCCCGCCCAGGATGGGGTAGTACCAGTCCATCGAGTAGCGGCTGCGGTCGGCGAACACCGACTCGTGCTCGGCGACGAGGTGGCCGAGGTGGGCCGCTGCCAGCTCCCAGTCGGGCTGCGGCCGTCCGAGCCGGTCGCCCAGGGCGGCGGCGCACCGCAGCGCCTGGTGGATGCTGGCGCACGCGGTGAGCAGCGCGTGGTCGCCGGGCTGTCCCCCGGGGTCGCGCGCCCACTGGATCTCGCCGCGCTCGGTGCGCAGGCCCAGAACGAACTCGATGCCGCCGCGGACCACCGGCCACATCTTCTGGGCGAACGCCTCGTCGCCGGTGATGAGGAGGTGGTGCCAGACGCCAACCGCCGGGTAGGCGGCGTGGTTTGCCTCGCGGATCGGGTTGACGGCCTCGCCGTGGCGGAGCTTGGCCGGCCAGGAGCCGTCGATGTCCTGGACACCGGCCAGCCAGGCGTAGGCGCGGCGCGCGGCCTCCAGGTGGCCGGTGGCGGACAGCGCCATGGCGCACTCCACGTGGTCCCACACGTCCAGGTGCCCGCCGGGGAACCAGGGGATGGCGCCCTCGGGTGTCTGGGTGGACAGCAGGTACCCGGCGGAGCGGGCGATGTCGGCGGCGTCGAGCACGCCGGGCACAGCGGGTAGCCCGGGCGAGGCATCACTCATGCGTGGTCCCGAATCGTCGCGCCGTGGGCCGCGGAGGCCGCGGGGGAGGCGCCGTCGGATTCGCGCTCGGTGTCGAGCGGCTTGCGCAGGTACACGACGACGCTCTTGCCGATGACCGGGTTGAGCAGGCGCTCGGTGACGCGCGTGACCGCCGGGGCCTCCATCATGTCCCAGACCAGGAGCTTGTGGTACGCCTTGGCCAGCGGGTGGTCGTTGTTGTCGGTGCCCACCGCGCATTTGATCCACCAGTAGGGCGCGTGCAGCGCGTGCGCGTGGTGGTGGGGGCCGACCTGGAAGCCGGTGGCCTTGAGCTTGGCCTCCAGTTCGGCGCGGGTGTAGATGCGGATGTGGCCGCCCTCGTTGGTGTGGTAGTCCTCGGACAGCGCCCAGCAGACGCGCTCGGGGAGCCAGCTGGGGACGGTGACAGCGGCGATCCCGCCGGGCGTGAGCACCCGGTACAGCTCCTTCATGCCGAGCGTGTCGTGCGGGATGTGCTCGAAGATCTCGGACGCGATGACCCGGTCGAACGTGCCGTCGTCGAACGGCATGTCGAGCGCGTCGCCCTTGACCGTCTCGGCCTCAGTCCCGGCGGGGGCCTCGCCCTCGGCGCGCATGGCGGCGAACATGGTGGCGACGTCGGCGAGATCGTTCTCGTTCTGGTCGAAGGCCACGACGTCGGCGCCGCGGCGGTAGACCTCGAACGCGTGTCGGCCGCCACCGCAGCCGAGGTCGAGGACGCGGTTCCCCGGTCCGACGGGGAACAGGGTGAAGTCGACGGTGATCAGGGCGGGCTCCTTCGGGTCGTGCTGGTCACAGGCGTGAGGTCAGGCCGTTGGGGCGGGCCTGGGCGTCCTCGATCGTCTGGGCGTAGCGGTGGGCGGTGGCCTTGGCGACCGCCCGCCAGGTGAACCGTTCCTGGACGCGCTGCCAGGCGGCGGCGCCCATGCGCGTGCGCTCCGCGTCGTCGTCCAGAAGCGCGCCGATGGCGGAGGCCAGCTCCTCGGGGTCGCCGGGGGTGATGAGCCGCGCGGCGTCGCCGTCGTCCCCGACGACTTCGGGGATCGCCCCGGCGCGGCTGGCCACCAGCGGCGTCCCGCAGGCCATCGCCTCGACAGCGGGGAGCGAGAAGCCCTCGTAGAGGGAGGGGACGACGGCGACCTGGGCACTGGAGATGAGCCCGGCGAGTTCGGTGTCGTCGATCCCGCTGACGAAGGTGACCTGGTCGCGCAGGCTGAGCTCGTCGACGAGCTGGTCGGTGGGGCCGCCCGGCTTGGGCTTGCTGACGATGGTCACCGAGACCTCGCGCTCGGTGGCGAGCTTGGCGGCGGCCCGCAGAAGTGTGGCGACGCCTTTGAGGGGGCTGTCGGCGCTGGCCACGCAGACGAGGCGGCCGGGAACGCGGTCGACCTCGGGGCGCGGGTGGAAGTAGCGGGTGTCGACGCCGAGGGGCACGACGCCGATGGCGGAGTGGCGGACGCCGAACTCGCGGACGATGTCGTCAGCGGAGGACTGCGAGGGGACGAGGATGGGCTGGAGGCGGCGGGCCACGCGGCCCTGCATCCCGACGAAGCTGTACCAGCGCCGCTTGGACAGGCGCTGCCACCCGGTGGCCTGCTCGACCTCGATGCGGCGGTCCACGGTGATGGGGTGGTGGATGGTCGTGACCAGGGGGAAGCCGTTCGCCTGCAGCCCAAGCAGTCCGTAGCCGAGGGTCTGGTTGTCGTGCACGACGTCGAACTCGGAGCGCCGGCGGCGCAGCTCGCGGTGGGCGCGCAGGGAGAAGGTGAGCGGCTCGGGGAACCCGGCGGTCCACATCGTGCCGACTTCCAGGATGTCGATCCAGTCGCGCCACTGGGTGATCGGGGGCGCCTTGAACGGGTCGGCGTCGTTGTAGAGGTCCAGGCTCGGGAGCTTCTCCAGGATGACGCCCTCGTCGAGTTCGGGATAGGGCTGGCCGGAGAAGACGGTGACGCGGTGGCCGAGCGCGGCGAGCTCGCGGGAGAGGTGGCGTATGTAGACGCCCTGCCCACCGCAGTGCGGTTTGCTGCGGTAGGAGAGCAGGGCGACGCGCAGGGGACGTTCAGGATGCGGCATAGGTCCAACCCATCGGCAGGGGTGCGGGGTGAGTGTGGAGAGCTGTCGCTCGCGGAACTCCCGGTCGCGCGCCGGAGGCGAGGTGCTGCGGAGCGAGCGTCGGCGACGCGGTTCCGGCCGGCACGGTCAACAGTTCACCTCGTTCGTCGCTCGTGGACCCGCCTTTCTCGGGGGCACCCCCGCGGCGGTCCGTTTCGCTCGGGGCCGGCCTCGTCGACAGCCCGCTTCCCAGCGGCCAACCGCCGTTGACCCCCGCCACCCCTCAAGGGCGGGTCGTTCGGGCCGGAGCTGGGGCGCTCGCGATGTTACCGGCCAGTTTAATACCTGGCCGTCACTAGCGGATATTCAGTACGTGGATCTTATGACGGGACAAAACCCCGATGGTCGGTGGCCCGTGCGCCCGGCGACCGCGGGCGGAATGTGGTGCCGCCGACAGGGCGCCCGCGCCGGGGCCGCCGGATTCATGGCGGCCGGGTGGGGAACCGGTCGACCCGCGCGACTCACGTCAGTTCCAGCACGTCGGTGGCCACGAAGCCGTGGGCGGGGAGATCGGCTCCGGTGAAGGCCCGCGCCACCTGGTCGGCCGAGGTCCAGCAGCCGTCGGCGCGCAGGGTCGCGGCGACCGAGGGCGGGGACATGACGCCGATGACCCCGCCGTGCACGACGAACACCTGTCCGCTCACGTGGGCGGCGGCGGGGGAGGCGAGGTAGGCCACGAGTGGCGTGACGTGTTCCGGGGCCAGCGGGTCCGGTCCGGCGTCGGGGGCGGGGCCGAACACGTCGGACGTCATCGCGGTGCGGGCGCGGGGGCAGATCGCGTTGGCGGTGACGCCGTAGCGGCCGAGCCCCTGGGCGGAGGCGGTGGTCAGGGCCGCGATTCCGGCCTTGGCGGCCGCGTAGTTGGGCTGGCCCGGTGAGCCGAGGAGGAAGGACTCCGAGGCGGTGTTGAGGATGCGGCCGTAGACCGGGCCGCCGTCGCTCTTGGCCCGGGCCCGCCAATAGGAGGCGGCGGCGCGTGATGTGCTGAAGTGCCCCTTGAGGTGGACCCGGACGACCGCGTCCCACTCCTCCTCGGACATGTTGAACAGCATCCGGTCCCGGGTGATCCCGGCGTTGTTCACCAGGATGTCGAGCCGTCCGTAGCCCTCGACGGCGGCGTCGACCAGCTCCCGGCCGTGCCCGATGTCGGCGGTGTCGCCGGTAAGCGCCGTGGCCTGTCCTCCCTCCGCCCGGATTCCGGCGGCGACCTCCTCCACCTCGCCGCCGAGGTCGTTGAGGACGAGACGCGCGCCGAGCGCGGCCAGCGCCTGGGCGTGGGCGCGGCCCAGGCCCTGCCCGGCGCCGGTGATGACGGCCACCCTGCCGTCGAGGCTGGTGTCCGCGCCGCCCTGGCCGGCCCGGTGGGACCGGTCCGGCTGGTGGGAGGGGGTGGGACAGGGGTCGGTGGGTCCGGTTGTGCTCATCTGCGAGCTCCCGCCTGGCCGGTCGTTGGGTAGAACGCGTTCTAGTATGCGTCTCCGGGGGAGGTTCGGAAAGAAGGGTCTCGGAAACAAGAGTCGCGAAAAGGAGGGGTTCGAATGAGGAGGGGAACGCCGGGCGAACGGGTGCGACCCGCTCCCCTCCTTCTCACCCCCTGGTGGCCGGGGTGATGCTGGACGCCGTCCACTCCAGGACGCCCTCCGGCCGGGTGTGCCGGACCGCCTGTTCTCTTCGCTCCAGGGTGCGCAGGTGGGCCGCGGTCTCCGAGGCTGCCATCCGCCGGGCCAGGGCGTGCATGTCGGCCCAAGGGCGGCGCCACGGCAGCGCCGAGGCCAGCTCCCACAGCGTCGCGGGGTCCTCGCCCAGCGCTTTGGCAAGGAGGCCCAGCTTCTCCTCGTGGTGCGCGATGATCTCGGCCGCGCGCGGGCCGACCCCGGTGAACCGGTGCTCGTGCGCGGGCAGCACCTGCGTGGCGCCCAGCTCGCTCAGCCCGGCCAGGGAGTCCAGGAACGTGCTGAGGGGGTCGTGCTCCTCGTCGAAGGGGAACAGCCCGATGTGCGGCGTGATGCCGGGCAGGACATGGTCGCCGGTGAACAGGTGGTCGCCGTCCTCCAGGTGCAGGCAGATGTGGCCGGGGGAGTGACCGGGCGTCCACACCACCCGCAGCTTGCGGCCGGGCACGTCGACGAGCTCCCCGTCCACCAGCGGGCGGTCGGGCATCTGCGGCGGGTCCAGGCGTGGGTCCAGCCGCGCCCACAGGTCCACTTCCTCTTCGGTGGCCCCGGCCAGGCGGAGCTGGCGCACCTCCAGTTCGCGCTGTCCGCTGGCGCCCAGGGAATCGATGTGCCGCAGCAGGTCGATGTCGGCCTGGTGCATCGCGACCCAGGCCCCCGACGCTTCGCGCACGCGTCCGGCCAGCCCGGTGTGGTCGGGGTGGAAGTGGGTGACGACCACGCCGTGCACGTCGGCGACGCTCGACCCCATCTGCTCCAGACCGGCGCTCAGCGCCCGCCACGACTCCTCGTGCTCCCACCCGGCGTCCACCAGGACAGGCCCGCTCGGACTCTCCAGCGCGTAGACCAGGGTGTAGCCCAGGGGGTTGTCCGGGATCGGCACCCCAATGCTCCAGATCCCTCCGCCGAGGTCCTCCACCGGTGGCGTCTCCCGCATGTTCTCGCCCCTCTCCTCGCCCGCCGAGTGCGGGCGTCCGCCGGGTCCGTGCTCACTCGTGTGGTGTCCGGATTTAAACCGAATCGGATTCTAGAGTACGTACCGGCCGGTCAGAGAGAAGCGGCAGCCCCGGGGTAATCGGCGGACGCCACCTCCGGGTGCGTTAGTCGCGGCTCAGGATCAGGCCACTCGTCGGCACCCCTGTCCCCGCTGTGACCAGCACGTTGGCCACCTCCTCCACCTGGTTGGCCGCCGTTCCGCGTACCTGGCGCACCGCCTCGGCGATGCCGTTCATCCCGTGGATGTAGGCCTCGCCCAGCTGCCCGCCGTGGGTGTTGATCGGCAGTCGGCCGCCGATCTCCACGCCGCCCTCGGCGACGAAGTCGCGGGCCTCCCCGCGTCCGCAGAAGCCCAGTTCCTCCAACTGGACCAGGACGAAGGGGGTGAAGTGGTCGTAGAGCACCGCCGTCTGGATATCGCCCGGCGTGAGCCCGGAGCCGCGCCACAGCCCCTCGGCGACGATCCCCATCGCCGGAAGCCCCGCCATGTCGTCGGCCGGGCCGGTGGAGCCGTACGTGGAGTTGGTGGAGCTGTACGTGGAGCAGGACGAGTAGTACGACGTCATCATCATCTGATCCGGCGCCGACCCCTGCGCCGCCGCGGCGATGACCGCGGGCGGCTGCCGCAGGTGGCGGGCGCGCTGGGTACTCGTGACCACCACCGCGACACCCCCGTCGCTTTCCTGGCAGCAGTCGAACAGCCGCAGCGGCTCCACCACCCAGCGCGACGCCTGGTGGTCCTCCAGCGTGATCGGGCGACCGTGGAACCAGGCGTTCGGGTTGGTCGCGGCGTGCCTTCGCGCCGCCACCGCGACGCGGCCGAAGTCCTCGCTCGTGGCGCCGTAGACGTCCATGTAGCGGCGGGCGGACATGGCCACCCACCCGGCCGGGGTGAGCAGACCGAAGGGCACGTGCCAGCTCATCTCCAGCCCCTGCGACGTCGGTGCGCGCAGCGCCTTCGGGGTGACCTGACCGAAGCGCCGCCCGCTGCGCTCGTTGAACGCCCGGTAGGCCACGACGACCTCGGCCTGACCGGTGGCCACCGCCATGGCGGCCTGCGCGACCGTGCCGCACGCAGCGCCGCCGCCGTAGTCCACCCGGCTGAAGAAGCGCAGCGCCCCCGCGCCGATCTCCCGGGCGACGGCGATCTCGGCATTGGCGTCCTGGGTGAAGGTGACCATGCCGTCGACGTCGGCGGGGCGCAGACCGGCGTCGTCCAGCGCGGCGACCGCCGCCTCCGCGGCCAGCCGCAGCTCGCTCCGGCCGGAGTCCTTGGAGAACTCCGTGGCACCGATACCGGCGATCGAGGCCGCGCGCGCCAGGGACATCAGCTTTCCTCCCCGGCGTCGTCCACGGCCGGATCGCCCGCGTCGGGCATGTCGACGACGACCGTCCCCGTGACGTGGGTCCCGATGGTGTTAGTCCCGCGTATGGCCACGGTCGCCCGCGCCCCTTCCCGTTCGGTCACCGCCCCGGCGAGGGAGAAGGTGTCCCCGGCGTGGTTGGGCACGCCGAGCCGGATGGCGATGGAGCGCACGCGCGCCGCGGGCCCGGCCCAGTCGGTGACGCAGCGCTCCACGAGTCCCTGCGTGGTCAGGATGTTCATGAAGATGTCGGGCGACCCTTGGGCGCGCGCCCGGTCGGGGTCGTGGTGGATGTCCTGGAAGTCGCGGGTGGCCAGGGCCTGGGCGATGATCGACGTCCGCGTCATCGCCAGTTCCAGGGTGGGCAGCGTGCTCGCGGAGGGATCCTCCGGTCCGGCGGAGTTCTCCAAAGGCCGCCACTGGGGCAGGACCAGGTCCTCGTCGACCCGTTCGAAGTCCACCCGGACCGGCATCCCCGCGTGGACGCGCTCGGGAGCGATGCCCAGGATGTTGCCGACCATCCGCACCCCTTCGGGGAGCTCCACGACCGCCACCACGTAGGGCGATGTCCGGCCGGGCACGGTCGGATGGTGGTGAACGACGTGGCTGAAGACCCGCCCGGTACCCGCGGCCACGACGTGCTCCCGGGCGGTGGAGTGGCAGGACGGGCACATCGGGCCGGGCGGGTGGCGCAGGCGGCCGCAGTCGGCGCACCGCTGGATGCGGAGCTCGCCGACGAGGGCCCCGTCCCAGAAGAAGTGGGTGTCGACGTTGCGGGCGGGCCGCAGGGGATAGCCCGCCGGCTCGGCGGCGGACGCCGAGACACGGGAGCCGGTGGAGTCGGTCGAGTCGGGGGCGGCGGGGCGGGTGGCCGTGGCGGGACGGTCCTTGGCCGCCTCGCGTTTCGGTGGCTGGAACTTCAGCACTCGGAAGAGCATCCGCCCGACGCGCTCGTCCCCGCTGTACCAGGTCGTGTGCCAGGTGAGGAAGTATCCGGTACCCAGGGCGGTCCGCTTGGGCCCGGTCAGGTCGCCGAAGCGTGTCGTCAGCCGGAGCCGCTCCCCCGGGCGCAGATAGCGGTCGTAGCTCTGTTCGCAGTTGGTCGCGACCACGCCCGCGTAACCGCCCGCCGCGAAGCAGGCGAGGAGATCATCGACCGCGCTCTCGGGGCGCTCGGCGCCGTCGTCCGGCCCGTTGCTCTCCGCGGGGTCCCGGTATCCGCGCATCGTCCACACCTGGAGCATGGCGGGGGGCGCCACGAGACCGTCGTGCCCCGCCCGGCACGCGGCCTGTTCGTCCAGGTAGACGGGGTTTGCATCGCCCATCGCCCGCACCCAGTGGCGGACCATGGGCGTATTGACCGGGTCCGGTGCCGTGCCGCCGTCCACCTCCCCGCGTTCGCGGGCGGCGGCGGCCAGCTCCAGCAGTCGGGCGTGGAACGCGTCGTCCACTGTGTCCACTGTGCTGTCAACGGTCACGGGGAGAATGTCCTTTCCGCTGGCGCGCGCCTAGCGCGGCGCGCGGGGGAGGCCCAGGCCGAGGGTGGCGATCAGTTCGCGCTGCACCTCGTTGACGCCGCCGCCGAATGTCATCACCAGGGCTCCCTTGGCGGCGGAGTCGAGGCGGGCGAGCAGGTCCCGGGTCCGGGGGTCGGCGGGGTCGCCGTAGCGCGACACGGTGTCGGCGATGATCCGCGGCACCTCCTGCAGCCGTTCCGATCCATAGATCTTGTTCGCCGACGCGTCGGCGGCGCCGAGCCAGCCGGTGTCGATGGTCGATGCGACCTGCCAGTTCAGCAGCTCGTTGACGCGCAGATATGCGTAGACGCGGCCGAGGGCGCGCCGCACGGCCGGCTCGTCGACCAGCGGTCGGCCGTCCGCGCTGCCGGGGAGGGGCGTCGACCGCGCCCAGTCCAGGAACCGGTCGTAGAGGTGCCCGATGTTGCCGGAGGGGCCGAGCGTGAGCCGCTCGTGGTTGAGCTGGTCGGTGATGAGCCGCCAGCCGCGGTTCAGCTCGCCGACGAGACGGTCGGCGGGCACGTGCACATCGGAGTAATAGGTGGTGTTGGTGTGGTGGTGGCCGTCGGCGGTGACGATGGGGGTCCAGGAGAAGCCGGGCGCGGCCGTATCGGCGATCAGGATCGAGATGCCCTTGTGCTTGGGGGCGCCGGGGTCGGTGCGTGCGGCCAGCCAGATGTGGTCGGCGAGGTGGGCTCCGGATGTGTAGATCTTCTGCCCGTTGACGAGGAAGTCGCCGGAGTCGGTGCGCACGGCGGTGGTGCGCAGCGACGCCAGGTCGGTTCCGGCCTCGGGCTCGGTGTAGCCGATGGCGAAGTGGGTCTCGCCGGACAGGATGCCCGGCAGGAAGCGCCGCTTCTGCTCGGGCGTGCCGTGGTGGAGCAGGGCCGGGCCGACGGTCTGCAGGGTGACCAGCGGGTAGGGCACTTCGGCGCGGGTCACCTCGTTGACGAAGATCTGCTGTTCCACGGCGCCGAACCCGCGGCCGCCGTACTCGGAGGGCCAGCCCCAGCCGAGCATGCCGTCGCTTCCCATGCGGCGGATGACCCGCTTGTAGACGGCCGGGTCGGTGGGGTGCGCGCGCTCCTGCGGGGTCATGACGGTGGAGAGGTAGGCGCGCAGGTGGTCCCGGAGTTCGCGCTGCTCCCCGGTGAGATCGATGAACATGTGGGGGCTCCAGGGGTCCTTAGTCGCGGGCGTGGACGGGGTGGACGTGGACGGGAGCGCCGAGGGCCGCCAGGCGGCCGAGCGCGTCGAGCTGCGTCTCCGGCCCGCCGAGAACCGCCGAGGCCCACTTTCCGATGGAGAAATGTCGATGCAGGGGGTACGTGACGTCCACCCCGAGGCCGCCGTGCAGGTGCTGCGCGGTGTAGAAGGCGTCCAGGACCTGGTCGGTGATGAGGAGGGCGGCGGCGGCCAGCACGTGGTCGGTGTCGTCCTCCGCCGCCGTCGCTGCGGCGGATGGCGCGTCGATGCCCGCGCCCGCGCGCCGGTTCGGCGCTCCGCTCGTGGCCAGCCGCCAGACCCCGGCCCACATCGCCGCGTCCAGGGCGCGGGCCGCCACGTAGATGTCGCCGACCTTCATGGTGACGGCCTGGAGTTCGGCCAGGGCGCGGCCGAACTGGCGCCGGGTCTTGACGTGCTCGGTGGTGAGCTCCAGCGCACCGGTGAGGGCGCCGGAGACGGTCGCGGCGAGTCCGGCCAGGGCACAGCGGTGCAGGGTGCGCGCTGCCGCACCGGTGGTATCCCCGCCGAGCAGAGCGGTGACCGGGACCCGCACGCCGTCCAGGCCGGTTCCGTAGGCCGGGTCGGGTGTTCCCGCGGGCTGCGGGGGGCGGCTGAGTCCGGGGGCGTCGCCGGGGACGAGGAGGACGCCGACCCCGCCGTCGTCCAGCCGCGCCGGAATCAGGAGGGTGTGCGCCGCGGTGGCGTACGGGACGGACGTCGTCACGCCGTGCAGGAGGTAGTCGCTGCCCTGGCGGCGGGCGGTCGTCGCCGGATCGGTGATGGCACCGTCGGCGCGGCCCGGCGCGCCCAGGGGTGCCGCCAGGATGTGGTCGCCGGTCACGACGGGGGCGAGTGCCGCGCGCTGGTCCGGCGTGCCGCACAGTGCCACCGGCAGCGCCCCGAGTGCGAGCGTGGCGAAGGCGGGGACCCGGGACGTGCGGGCCCCGACCTCCCGCAGCACCACGGCCACCTCGACCGGGCCCGGCCCGGTCCCTCCCTGGTCTTCTCCGACGGCGGTCCCCAGCAGTCCGGCCTGTGCCATGGCCTTCCAGGTCGCCGTGTCGAACGGTGCCTCGGCGGGGGCGTCCCGCGCCCCGCTCTGGGTCGCGCGCGCGAGGACGTCGGCCGCCAGTGCGCGCAGGTCCTGCTGGTCGCGGTCGAGGGAGTAGTCCACGGTGCACTCCGCTGGTCGCCGTCGATGCCCAACCCTGCCCACTCAGTAGAACAGATTCTATTAAGACGCGCCAGAGGCCTGGATGGTGTGTGTTTCCGGTCTCTTTACCGCCGTGGACATCGCCCGATGAGGCCTTATCCACAGTTGTCTAATGATGAAGTCCTAGGTGATCCTTGGATAACGTGTTCTCATAGAAGTCCGGCCGGGCGTTAGCGGATGGCGTCCGGGTGACGGGGGAGTGGCCGACACGGCCGGTGCGGTCGTGCCAGGGTCCACGCGGGGCGGATGCGCCCGCGACGACGATGATGGGAGTAACGCCGTGGCGGTCCAGGCGCCGATTGGGATGCGGATGCGGAATCAGAACCAGCGCCGCAAGCGGATCGTTCAGACGGCGGCAGCCCTGGCGCTGCGCGGCGGCGTCGAAGCCATGCAGATGCGGACGGTGGCCGAACGCGCCGGTGTCGCGCTGGGCACGCTCTACCGCTACTTTCCATCGAAGATGGATCTGGTCGTCGCGGTGGTCACCGAGGAGCTGGACCTCTTGGAGACCAGCATCAGCCGTCGCCCGCCGAACGCCGAGACCGCCGCGGGGCGCGCCGTTGACGTGCTGATGCGCGCCACTCGGGGCCTGATGCGCGAACCGGAGCTGGCCGACGCGCTGGTTCGCTCGCTGATCATGGCGGAGGTCAAGACCGAGCTGGGCGCGCGCATCACCGACCTGCTCTACCGGGTGGCCACGGGGACTCCGGTCGCCGGGAATGAGGAAAGCGCGCCGCCCGACCGCGACGCCGACGACTACGTCCTCGTCGGGTCGCTGGCGAGTATCTGGATCTTCGAACTGCTGGAGATCCTCAAGGGGCACCGCGACATGGAGCAGGTGCAGCAGCGCCTGGAAGTCGCGGCGGAACCCCTGCTCGCGGGCTTCTGAGCGGTGCCCGTCGGCCCGTGCGCCTCCGGCGCGCGGGTGTTGTGGATCACCCGAAACCCGTCGCTCGGGCGGGCGATACGTGAACACCGCGTGTGGGCTTTCACGCCGCTATGCCGGGTTCCCACCCCTTCCCCCCAAAAATAGAACGCGTTATAGTCTGCTCTTCGAGCGCGCACTTTACCCAGCGGCACGCGGCGCCAGGAGGCGGCATGGCGACCCCCGTCATCGTCGAAGCGGTCCGGACCCCCATCGGCAAGCGGCGCGGCGCGTTATCCGAGATCAAGCCCATGGCCCTGCTGGCCCACGTGCAGCGCGCCGTGGTGGAGCGGGCGGGGATCGACCCGCATGAGGTCGGCCAGGTCGTCGCCGGATGTGTCACCCAGGGCGGCGAGCAGGGGAACCATATCGGCCGCCACGCCTGGCTGTACGCCGGACTGCCCTGGCAGGTCGGGGTCACCACGCTCGACGCGCAATGCGGCTCCAGCCAGCAGGCCCTGCACATCGCGGCGGCGCTGATCCAGGCCGGCGCCGCCGACACCGCGGTCGCCTGCGGAGTCGAGGCGATGAGCCGCGTCCCGCTGGGCCGCAGCGTCTACCCCGACGACCCCCGCCCCCCTGACTGGTCCCTCGACCTTCCCGACCAGTTCACCGCCGCCGAACGCATCGCCCACCGCCGCGGACTGACCCGCCGCGACCTCGACGACTGGGGGGTCCGCTCCCAGGGCCGCGCCCTGACGGCATGGGACGAGGGGCGCTTCGACCGCGAGATCGTGCCGGTACCCCTCGCGGCGGCCGCGGAGCCGTCCGCCGACCATGGCGGCTCACCCCCGCGCGCCGATGGAGACGGCACCATCACGCGCGACGAGGGCCTGCGCCCGACCACCTCCGAGGGCCTGGCCGCCCTGCGCCCCGTCGCCGACAAAGCGCTGCACACGGCCGGTACGTCCGCCCAGATCTCCGACGGCGCCGCCGCGGTGCTGCTGACCAGCGAGGAGCGTGCGCGTTCCAGGGGCCTGCCCGCCCGCGCACGGCTTCGCGCCCAGGTCCTGACCGGGGCGGAGCCCCACTACCACCTCGACGGCCCGATCCGCGCGACCGCGCAGGCACTGGCGGCCGCGGGCATGACGCTGGGCGACATCGACCTCGTCGAGGTGAACGAGGCGTTCGCCGCCGTCGTCCTGTCGTGGTGCCGGCAGCACCGCCCGGACCCGGACCGGGTGAACGTCAACGGCGGGGCCATCGCCCTGGGCCATCCCGTGGGCGCCACCGGCGCCCGGCTCGTCACGACCGCCCTCCACGAACTCGAACGCCGCGGCGCCGCGACCGCACTGGTGACGATGTGCGCCGGCGGCGCGCTCGCGACCGCGAGTGTGCTGGAACGCGCGTCCTGATTGGGCTGGCCCCCACTGCGGCGAGGGAGTAGCCGCCCCATGCCGACGCCGTGTCGAGCGGGCCGCGGCCGCGGGAACGCGGGCGGCCGGTCACGGTCCGCGCGACGTACCCGGCGGTGACGGTTGCGCCATCGTGCCGCGGGCACACCGGTCAGCCCAGGAAGTTCCTCAGGTCGTCGAAGAACTTCGCCATAGTGCCGCCGCCGGAGCCGTCGTCACCGTCGCCGCCCTTGCCGCTGTCCTCCTTCGTCGGGGTCCCGTCTTCGGGAGGGCTCGGGCTGGCGGAGACGCTGGGCGAGGCCGTGGGGTCCGGATCCGTTCGGTCGTCACCGCGTTTCGCGCCACCTTCCCGCTGGTCGGCGGCCTCGGTACCGCTGTCCGCGCCGACGGCCGGCCCTGCCGGGTTGCCCTGCGGCGCGCCGCCTCCCGAGCCGCCCGGCGCGGGACCCGCGGCCCTGCCGCCGCCCGTGCCGCTGATCGTGCCGCCGACGCCGGGGTCGTCCTCGGCGGTCAGCTCATCGGTCAGCGGTGCCGGTGACGGCAGGCCGGGGGGACCCGGGTCGGTGATGGTGTCGCCGGGGTCGCCGTTCATGAAGACGGCGCTCGCCGACAGCAGGACCGAAGCGGCCACGGTGACCAGGCCGGAGATGGCGGACGCGGGCCAGCGGCGCCGCTTGTTCTCCGGCGCTCTTTTGTCCTTGCGGGCGTTGGGGGAACGGCCGTCCTCCTTGCGTGGCGGCCGGGTCGGCTTGGCGACCGGTTCGGTGGCCGAGATCCGATCGACGTCGCGGGTGGTGATCCGGTCGCGGGGAAGCTTCCGGGGTTCGCGGCGCTGCGCGGATCCGCGCGCGGTGTCACGTGGTGCCCCCGGCTTCGCGGCCTTCCGGGCGGAGGCCCCTTTCGGTGCCTCCTGCCCGCGCTTCTCGTTTCCTTTGCGCCGTCGCGCGGCGGGGCGGTGGGCCGCGGTGCGGCGTCCCGCCGTCGTGCCGCTTGGCGTGCGCGCCCCGGAGGAAGCGGAGGCCGCGGCGGGGGCGGGCGTGCCGGAGGAGGACGCCGCGGCCTTGGGCTCGGCCCGCTCGCGGTGCTGGGGGAAGCCGTCGGTGGTCAGCGGGCGAAGTTCGGCGGCGGCCCGGCGTCGCCGTTCCGCCCGCTCCTCGCTGGTGCACGCCTCCAGGATCTCTTCGCGCAGGTCCGCGGGGGGACCG
Organism: Nocardiopsis rhodophaea; assembly: GCF_039530945.1. Taxonomy (NCBI): domain Bacteria; kingdom Bacillati; phylum Actinomycetota; class Actinomycetes; order Streptosporangiales; family Nocardiopsidaceae; genus Nocardiopsis; species Nocardiopsis rhodophaea. The sequence continues at coordinate 136,738 of NZ_BAAAPC010000016.1, read as the reverse complement.
GGCGGTTCGAGTACGGCTAGGAGCCGGGCGACGTCGGACGGTGTCCAGGCGGGTCTGTCTCCGCCGCTCTGGGCGGATCTGCCCCGCGAGGCGTCACTGATGTTGGCCGCCGGGGTGTCGGTGGAGCCAGTGGCCATGGCGTCGGCGGACAGGACCATGTCGACGACGGATCCCGGCGCCTTGGCGAACTCGGACAGGACGTCGGCGGCCCGGCGGACGGCCGCGCGGCACAGCTCCCCCGCGATGTCGGTGTCGAGGCTGAGCACCTTGGCGATCTCGGAGACGGGGAGCGCGTGCCGCAGGTGCAGTTCGAGCAGCTCGCGGTGGCTGGGGGGCAGGCGGCGGGCCACCTCCACGGCCGGGCGCTCGACCGGGACCGTGGCCAGGTCGGCGAGGGGCGAGCGGGTGGCGAACCCCTGCCGCTGGCTCGCGGCCCGTGCCAGGGAGAACAGCCACGGCCGAAAGAGGGTGCGGTCGCCCAGTTCGTCGATGAGCTCGGCCGCGGCGAGGAACGTCTGCCGCACGGCCGTGGCCGCGGGCTCCTCGGCAGTGCCGCCGTCGGCGTCCGTGTTCTTCTCGCCGTGCGTCCAGTGCGCGGGCTCCACAAGCGACCAGCAGTAGCGGTAGAGCCGCGGGGCGAAGGTGTCATAGCAGCGGTCGAATCCGCGCCCCTCGCGCAGCAACACAGCGAAGTCCGGATCGGACCCCTCTCCCCGTCGCTGCTCGGCCTCGCTTCGCGTCGTCACTTCCCCTCCTTGAGTGCGACACCGTCCCCGGCGGACCCCTGAATTTGAGACCAGGAAATAGCGCCTGAGTTGTCCGGATGACGCTAACGACGCGGGAACGGCGCTGTCCGCCGCATGCCCGACCTGTGGCGGGACGGTAAGAGATCTGTCACTCGACGAGAAAAGGCGACGGGCGGGGGTTCGGAGGCCAGATGCCGAATTCCGGACCCCCGCTATGGCGTCAGGTGCCGGACCGCTACTCGCCGCCGCGCGAGGGGGAACCGATCGCGATCATCCGCTCCACCGAGCGGCGGGCCTTGGCGGAGGTCTCCTCGTCCACCTTGATCTCGCCGCTGCCGTCACGCAGCGAGGCGAGCAGCTTGTCGGCGGTGATCATCTTCATGTAGTGGCACTCGGCGCGCGGGTTGACCGGCTCGAAGGTCGTCGTGGAGTTGGCCGCGCGCAGCTGGTGCAGCATGCCGGTCTCCGTGGCGATGAGGACCTTGTCCGCCGTGGTGTTCTCCGCGGCGCTGAGCATGCCGCCCGTGGAGAGCACCTTGACGCGCTCCTCGGGAACGGCCCCGCTGCCCACCAGGTACAGGGCGGAGGTGGCACATCCGCACTCCGGGTGCACGTACAGCTCGGCGTCGGGCTCGGCCGCGGCCCGTTCGCGCAGGGTGCCGCCGTCGATTCCGGCGTGCACGTGGCACTCGCCCATCCACACGTGGATGTTGTCCCGCCCGGTGATCCGCTTGACGTGCGCGCCCAAAAACTGGTCCGGCAGGAACAGGATCTCCTTATCTTCCGGAATGGACCGGATGACGTCGGCGGCGTTGGACGACGTGCAGCAGATGTCGGTCTCCGCCTTGACCGCCGCGCTGGTGTTGACATAGGCGACGACGACGGCGCCGGGGTGCTCGGCGCGCCAGGACCGGACGTCCTCGGCCGTGATGGTGTCGGCCAGTGAGCATCCGGCCGCGGGGTCGGGGATAAGGACCGTCTTCTCCGGTGCGAGGATCTTGGCGGTCTCGGCCATGAAGTGGACGCCGCAGAACACGATCGTGCTCGCCTCCGCCGACGCCGCGAGACGGGACAGCGCGAGGGAGTCGCCGGTGTGGTCGGCGACGTCCTGGATTTCCGGCCGCTGGTAGTTGTGCGCGAGGATGACCGCGTCGCGCTCCTTCGCGAGGCGGCGGACCTCCTCGGCCCATGCCGCCCTGGTCATGTTGTCCGCGGTGGCGGTGACCGTTGCCATGTCCTTGCACTTCCGTTCGGACGGGGGACGCCGGTCAGAGGGGCCGGGCGTCGTGTTTCGGGGCGTGTCGTGACGACCACGCCAAGTTTGTGCCTACTAGGCTAAAACTCGACAAAGCCTAACATGTGACCTATGCGCGGGACCGGGGCGGAGGCGGACATCAACGAGAAGGACGAGCCGGGGCACGACGGGGGAGGCGCGGAGCGGCCGATGACACACCCGAGGCCGCAATCGCCGCACGGGCCGGGCGTCGCCGCCCACGAGGTGCTCGCCGTCGTCTTCCAGATCCGGCAGGACCGGCTGAGTGTCCTGCTGTGGCGCCGCGGCCGCCCGCCCTTCGAGCATCACTGGGTGCTGCCCGGCGGCGAGCTCGGCCACGCCGAGGGTCTGGACGAATCCATCCGGCGCCAGCTCGCTCAGAAAGTGGATGTGCGCGAACTCACACACCTGGAGCAGCTGGAGACCCGCGGCGCGCCCGACCGCCACCCCCAGGGGCGCACGCTGGCCACCGCCTACCTGGGCCTGGTTCCGGCCGACATCGACCCGGTCATCCCCGCCGACACAGCCTGGCACACCGCCTCCGACCTGCCGCTGATGGGCTTCGACCACGCCGCGATCGTCGCCTCCGGCCGCCGCCGGCTGCGCGCCAAGCTCTCCTACACCAACATCGGGTTCGCGCTGGCCCCGCCGGAGTTCACCATGTCGGAGCTGTCCCGCTACTACCGGGCCGCGCTGGGCCACGACGTCGCCGCCACCAACCTGCGCCGGGTGCTCCTGCGCCGCGGCCAGATCGAGGAGACCGGCGAGTCCGTGCCGTCGGGCCGCTCCGGCGGGCGCCCGGCCGCGATGTTCCGCTTCCGGGCCCGGCAGCTGGAGATCACCGACGCCTTCGCCGTCCTGCGCCCCCCGGCGCGCGCTTGACGGGGCGCGTCCTTTTCTCCCCGCCGCCCGACGGGCGCGCACGAGGCGCGTGGCGGCGGCGACGACGGGAACGCGCGGCGGGTGCCGGCCGCACGCTGTGTGATGTCCCATTCCGCGTGCGCAGGTGCCGGAAGAAACCGCAGTCGGGGACGTGTTAGCGTCCATTTCGTGACGATTCGCAGTGTGGTGTTCGACGTCGGCGAGACCCTGATCGACGAGACACGCATCTTCGCCCGCTGGGCCGACCGGCTCGGTGTTCCCCGCCTGGCCTTCTTCGGTCTCATGGGCGGCATGCTCGCCCAGGGACGCGAGCTCATGGACGTGTTCCGCGTGGTCAAGCCCGGGTTCGACCTTGAGGCCGAATCCGCCGCCTGGCGTGCCGAGGAACCCGACTCACTGCGCGAGAGCTTCGACTCCGACGACCTGTACCCCGACGTCCGTCCCGCCCTCGCCGCCCTGCGCGGCATGGGCCTGGGCGTCCTCATCGCCGGAAACCAGCCGCTGTCGGCCGCCCCCGCCCTGGCGGCCATGGACCTGCCGGTCGACCAGATCCACGTCTCCGACGCCTGGGGTGTGGCCAAGCCCGACCCCGCCTTCTTCACCCGCGTCGGTGAGGTGGCCGGGGTCGACCACAACGAGATCCTCTACGTCGGGGACCGCATCGACAACGACGTCATCCCGGCGCAGGAAGCGGGGATGCGCGCGGCGCTGATTCGTCGCGGCATGCTGGGCTACCTGCACGCCGAACGGTCGGACGCCAAACGCGCCGACGTCGTACTCAACGGCTTGGACGAACTGCCCGGATGGATCGCCGACCAGGGCTGATCACCGTGAACACGGTCGACAGGGCGAACGGCGCCGCTGTTCGCCGGTGCTTGTTTGCCGCCTCCTTTCCCGGGAAGATTGCGACCCGATCCGCCTCCCAGGGGCACCGGCCCCTGCCATGCCCATGAACCACCAGGGGCGTCACCGCCCGGATGAGAGACGCGGCCACCCACAATGATCACCTTCGAGGGCGTTTCCAAGCGCTATCCGGACGGAACCGTCGCCGTCGACGACCTCGACATGACCGTCCCCGCCGGTCGGACCACCGTGCTCGTCGGGTCCTCCGGCAGCGGCAAGACCACCGCCCTGCGCATGATCAACCGCATGGTGGACCCCACCGGCGGGGTCGTCTCGATCGACGGCGACGACGTGCGCTCCCGCGACCCCGCCATGCTGCGCCGGTCGATCGGCTACGTCATCCAGCAGGCGGGCCTCTTCCCCCACCGCACCATCGTGGACAACATCGCCACCGTGCCGCTGCTGATCGGGCAGCCCAAACGCGAGGCGCGGGCGCGGGCCGCTGAGCTGATGGAGCTGGTGGGCCTCGAATCGGGTCAGGCCAAGCGCTACCCGCACCAGCTCTCCGGCGGGCAGCAGCAGCGCGTCGGCGTGGCCCGCGCCCTGGCGGCCGACCCGCCCATCCTGCTGATGGACGAGCCGTTCAGCGCGGTGGACCCCGTCGTCCGGGCCAGCCTCCAGGAAGAGCTGCTCCGGCTCCAGTCCGAACTGCACAAGACCATCGTCTTCGTCACCCACGACATCGACGAGGCTGTCAAGCTCGGCGACGCCATCGCCGTGTTCCGCCCCGGCGGCCGCCTCGCCCAGATGGACCGCCCCGAACGCCTGCTCGCCGACCCCGCCGACGAGTTCGTCGAGTCCTTCATCGGCTACGACCGGGGCGTGCGGCGGCTCTCCTTCTTCCCGGCCGGGAAACTCTCGCTCCGCGGCGACGTGGTCGTCGGCGCCGACATGTCGGCGGGGGCGGCGCGGTCGCTGGCACGGACGCTGGACGAGCCGTGGCTGCTGGTCGTCGACGCCGAGCGGCACCCGCTCGGCTGGGTCTCGGCCGTGCTCCTCGACGGCACCGAGGGAGACCGGAAGCTCGGCGACCTGGAGCTGGTCGCCTACGGGCACGTGTTCACCGTCCCCACCGACTCGCTGCGCGCCGCCCTGGACGCCGCCGTCCTCTCGCCCGCCGGCCGCGCGGTCGGCGTGAGCGAGGACGGGACGGTCGTCGGTGTCGTCGCGCAGACCGATCTGGGCTCGGCCATCTGGTCGGTGGGCGAGCCCGACAGTGGCGGGACCGGCGGGGGGACCACCGCCGCGTCCGCGGAGGGCACGGAGTCCACGGCGAATCGGGGTGCGCCGTGACCGACGGCCTGTGCACCGCGGTGCGCTCCCTGGCCTCGGAGGAGGCCGAGGGGCCGTCGGTGCTCACCTGGACCTGCGACAATTTCGCCACGATCGTCTGGCCCCGGCTGGTCGAGCACACGCTGCTGTCGTACGCGCCGATCCTGCTCGGCCTGGCGCTCGCCCTGCCGATCGGCGTCGCCAGTGCGCGGTGGCGCCGCCTGTACCCACCGGTGCTGACGGGCGTGAACGTCCTGTACGCGATCCCGTCGATCGCGCTGTTCTTCCTGATGCTTCCCTACACCGGCTTCAGCCTGTGGACGGCGATCATCCCGCTGACCCTTTACACGCTGACGATCCTGGTGCCCAACGTCGTCGACGGCCTGAACCAGGTGCCCGACCACGTGCGCCAGGCCGCCGTCGCCATGGGCTTCGGGCCGCTGCGCCGCCTGCTCCAGGTCGAGCTGCGTATCGCCATCCCCGTCGTCATCGCGGGACTGCGGGTCGCGGCGGTCGCCACGATCAGCATGGTGAGCGTGGCCTCCCTGGTCGGCCTGGGCGGGCTCGGCCAGCTCATCCTCAGTGAGGGGTTCAAGCGCCAGTTCCCGGCCCCGATCATCGTCGGTGTCGTGCTGTCGGTGGCGCTGGCCTTCCTCACCGACGCCCTTCTGGTGCTGCTGCAGTACCTGCTGACCCCGTGGACGCGGCGCGGTGGCAGCGGCGAACGGGGCCGGCGAGCCGCGCGCGGCCGGACGCGGATCCAGCAAGTCCCCGCCGATCAGGCGGCGGGGACCGGCACCGCGGCGGTGGCGGCGGCCCCCGCGGGGGCGGGAGCGGGAACCGACACGCCGGGACCGGCAGCTCCGGGACGGGACCGTCCCGCGGGCGGAACGCGCGGGGAGGAGGGCCGATGAACGTCATCATGTGGATCCTGGAGTGGCTGGCCCAGCCCGAGCAGTGGGTCGGGTCCAGCGGCATCCCGGTCCGCTTCGCCGAGCACGTCGGCTACTCCGGCCTCGCGCTGCTGCTGTCGGCGGCCATCGCCGTCCCCCTCGGGCTGCTCACCGGGCACACCGGCCGCGGCGGGTTCCTCCTCGCCAGCCTGGCCAACTTCGCCCGCGCCCTGCCCACCATCGGGGTGCTCTTCCTCGTCGTGCTGCTCGTCGGGATCGGGCTCCTGCCGGTCATGGTCGCCCTGGTCGCACTCGCCGTGCCGCCGATCCTGGTCAACACCTACGAGGGCGTGCGCAACGTCGACCCGCAACTCAAGGACGCCGCCCAGGGCATGGGCATGCGGGGCACGGAGGTGCTGTTCCGCCTCGAACTCCCGGTCGCGCTGCCGCTGATCCTGCTCGGGCTGCGCACCGCGGCCGTTCAGGTCATCTCCACCGCCACGATCGCCGCCTATGTCGGCATCGGCGGGCTCGGCCGCTTCATCGTCGACGGGCAGGCCCGACAGGACCTGCCGATGATGCTGGGCGGCTCGCTGCTGGTGGTCGTCCTGGCGCTGATCGTGACGGCGCTGTTCGGCGTGCTGGGGCGGGTCCTCGTCGCACCGGCGTTGCGCCGTGGCACGCCGGCCGGACGTTGACCTCCACCGCACCCTTCACCCCAACCCGATCCCCATCAACCGCGCGACGGAAGAGAAAGATAGGCACGACATGCGTAGACCGATGCGATTCGCGATCGTGGGGCTCGCCCTGCTCCCGCTCCTCGCCGCCTGCGGCGGCAGCGACCCCTACAGCGGCGACGGCGCGGACCAAGGCAGCGGGGGAAGCGGGAAGATCGTGGTCGGGTCCGCCGACTTCCCGGAGAGCACCCTGCTCGCCCACATCTACGCCAAGGCGCTGGAGGCCAAGGGCATGGAGGTCGGCACCCAGCTCAACATCGGCAGCCGCGAGGTCTACTACGACCAGATCGCGGAGGGCAACCTGTCGGTGTTCCCCGAGTACAACGGCGCCATCCTCTACTACCTCGACCCGGACGCCAAGGCCACGGACACCGAGCAGACCAACAAGGCGGTGGAGGAACGCCTGCCCGAGGGGCTGGAGATCCTCGACGCGGCCCCGGCCGAGAACAAGGACTCGGTGTCGGTCACCAGGGAGACCGCCGAGAAGAAGGGGTTGACGAGCCTCAACGACCTGAAGAAGGTCGCCGGGGACATGACGCTGGGCGGACCCCCCGAATTCGAGACGCGCCCCCAAGGCGTCCCCGGACTGAACGCGACCTACGGCGTGGAGTTCAAGAAGTTCCGGGCGCTGGACGCCTCCCTGCTGCCGCAGGCGCTGAAGAACGGGGACGTGCAGGCCGCTAACCTGTTCACCACCGACCCGGCGATCGTCAAGAACGACTTTGTGCCGCTGGACGACCCCGAGGGCCTGTTCGGCACGCAGAACGTCACCCCGCTGGTCAACAGCGATGCCGTCGACGACAAGGCGCGCGCCGCGCTCAACGCCGTGTCGGCGAAGCTCACCACCGAGACGCTGAGCGAACTCAACGAGCGCGTGAGCATCGACCACGAGAACGCGGCCGATGTCGCCGCGGACTGGCTGGACTCCGCCGGACTCGCCTGACGCGGAGCGTCGGCACGTGTTCGGCGCGGCGGCCCCGGCGGCCCTCGCGTCGTGGACGGCCGTCCACCGGGCCTCGCGCAGCCGGCGGACGGCCGGGATGTGGAGGTAGGTCGGGGGGCAGGTCGGGTGGTAGGTGTGGAGATAGCGGAGGTAGCAGAGACAGGTGTGGGGTCCTGGTAGCGGGATCGGGGCATGGGGATGCGTTCACAGGATCATGGCCAGGATCAACCCGACCACGAGGATCCCGAGAACCGTGTAGAAGCCGTCCATGCTTCCATTGCACAGCGGACATGGCGCGGGAGAAACTAGCGGTTGGGCGGGAAAAGGCTCTCCCCAAGGTGCGGGGAGCAACCTCTCTAGAGAGTTTCGCCTACCGCAGACCGCGGTAGCGTCCGCCGTACCTGATCAGCGGAGATGTCCCTGCCCTGGCGCCCTCCACGTCCGGCAGCCCCTCCACTTCGGCCAGGTAGACGATGTGGTCCCCGGCCTCCACCCGCTGGCTCACCGAGCACTCCAGGGCGGCGATCGCCGAGTCGAGGATCAGCGCTCCGCTGTGCTCCCCCCGGTGGTGGGCCTCGGCGGCCACCAGCAGCCGGGCCGAGGGGCGCCCCTCGGCCGCGAACCGCCCGGCGATCGCCCGGTGGCGCTCGCCGAGCACGTTCACCGCGAACCTCCCGCGCAGGTCGATGACCTCGCACAGGTAACTCGTCCGGATCACGCTGAGCATGACGATGGGCGGCTCGGCGGAGATGGACGCGAAGGCGCTCACCGTGCTGCCGATGTCGTCGAGCTCGTCGGACACCGTCACGACCGTCACGCCGGTGGGCAAGCGGGCCATCGTCTCCAGGAACTCACCGGGGTTCACCGGATCTCCCACACCTCGGGCATGACCAGCGGGCCTCCAGCGGGCAGGCCGAGGCGCTCCGCGACCTGCGCCAGCGGCCCCCACATGCTCAGCCGGGCCTCCCCGGCCTCGCTCTTGTCCTCACTAGACTCCGCGGGCACCAGCTGGTCCAGCGGGTTGGGCTGCGGGTACAGGCGCAGCGGTGCCGACACGCCGAGCCCGGCCTTCGCGCGGGCCATGCGGACCGCCCTGTCCAGCCCGCCCAGCGCGTCGACCAGGCCGCGCTCGTAGGCGTCCCGCCCGGTCCACACACGCCCTCGGGCCACCTCGTGGACCCGCTCCCGGGACATGCCGCGCGCCTCGGCCACCTTCCCGGTGAAGTCGTCGTAGATGGTGTCGAGCAGCGTGTTGACGCGCTCCCACTCCGATTCGGTGAACCCGCGGTCGGTGGCGAACATGCCGGAATGCTGGCCCCCGTCGATCGCGTCGGTACTGACACCGATGCGCCCCATCAGGCCCTTGAGCACCGGCTTGCCGACGAAGACGCCGATAGACCCGGTGATCGTCCCCGGGTGGGCCACGATCGCGTCGGCGCCCAGCGTGACGTAGTAGCCGCCCGAACCGGCGACATCGCCCATCGACGCGATGACCGGGGTGCCGGACTCGCTGGTCAGCTTGCACTCACGGCGGATGATGTCGGAGGCCACGGGCGACCCGCCGCGGCTGTCCACCCGGAACACCACCGCCTTCACCTGCGGATCACGGCGCGCGGCACGGAACGCGGCCGCGATGGTGTCGGACCCCATACCGCTGCCGCCGCCCATCGGGGAACGGCGGCTGCGCCCGGTCTGCACCGCGCCCGTGGCGCTGATCAGCGCGATGAAGCCTTCGCGCCGCACGGCCGGGACACGCTCGGCCAGCACCTGGCGGTGCTGATAGCGCGGGACGAACTGCAGCCTCGGGCGGCCGGTGTCGCCCGCGCCTTCCCCGTCGCCCTTGGGTCCGCCGGAGGCGAAGCGCCCGAGCAGATCCTCGATGATCTCGTCGCGGTAGGCGAGACGGTCGACAAGCCCGCTCTCCAGCGCCTCGGACGCGGGGAACGGGCCGCGCCCGATCAGCTCGCGGACCCGCTCCTGGGTCATACCGCGGCCCTCGGCGATCCCCTCGACGACCTGGTCGCTCAGTGACGCGACGATCCGGCCGGTGGCCTCGCGGTGCGGTTCGGTGTACCCGCGCTCGGTGAACATGTTGACAGCGTTCTTGTACTCGTGCCGCGCGCCCACCTCGTACTCGACGCCGAGCTTGTCAATGGCGTCGCGCACGAACGTGGTCCGGATGCTCAAACCGGTCAGCCCCACGGTGCCGGTGGGCAGCAGCGCGATCTCGTCGAAGGCGGCGGCGAGGTAGTAGGGGACCGTTCCGGGGCCCAGCTCGCCGAGCGACTCGCTCCAGACGACCGCGGTCTTGCCCGCGTTCCGGAACGCGCGCACGGCGGTGCGCAGCTCCTGGACCTGGGCGAAGCCCAGCGGCCTGCCGTCGACCTTGGCGATCAGCGCCTTGACACGGGGATCGAGGGCGCCGCGCCGGATCCCCTCGACCACATCGGTGAGCCGCTGCCGCCGCTTCGCCAGGATGCGGCCGAGTGGGTCGGCCGGGACCTCGTCGGTGATGCCGTCGGTGAGGTCGAGTTCGAGGACCAGCGGGGCGGTGCGCCGCTGGCGGATCTGAGCTACGGGGGCGAGCAGCTTCGCTACATCGGGCATGTCCACAGGCTAGTAGCTGGGGTGGTGCGCGGGCGATGGCGCCGTCGACGGTGTCCTCCGTCTTCCCGATATCGTCGGAAGGTCACCCCCGGCGGCAAGAGAGGGAACCGCATGTCCGACACGTCCGGCCGCACGCACTCCAGGGTCTTTTCGCTCCCGGCCCTCGCGGCGGCCGTCGCAGCGTTGACGCTGGTCGCGACCGGATGCTCCGGCGGCGATTCCTCGGGCGGCGCCGACCAGGACGCGCCCAAGGCCGACGCGACCTACAGCGGGGTCGTGCCCGCCGCCGAGGCACCGGCCCCCACGGGGTTCTCCAAGGCCGAGATCCAGAAGATCACCATCGACGTCCCTGACGGCTGGGCGACCGAGGAGTCCGACGGCTCCCTGTGCATGCGCCCGCCCGGCCAGGCCCGCTGCGGCTACGGCGCCATCAAGGTGATCCCGAAGGTCGCCAAGAAATCCCCCGGCCAGTGGCCGACCAAGGACCAGAAGTACAACTCCGACGACGGGTGGGCCCCCGACCCCACGGCCTGCCGGTCCCTGACCACCTGGGAGGACGGCGGTGTCGAGGTCGATGACCAAAAGCTCCGGGGCTGGGAGGGCAACGGCACCGTCACGCTCGCCGACGGGCTCAAGGCCGACCACCGGGTCTGGACCGTGACCTGCAAGAACAACGACACCTTCGAGGTCCGGCTGTGGTCCCTGCCCCTCAGCGACATCGCCGTGTACGTCTGGTCCGTCGACAGCCAGTACGCCGCCCTGTACGACGAGGTCGCCAAGTCCATGAACACCAAGAAGTACAAGCGCTGACGGGCCTCCGCGTCCTGTGCGGGACAGCGGGTCAGATCCGGGGCCGGTCAGGTTCCTCCGGTTCCGGGGGCGAGGACGAGGCGGGCCGCGGCTCCAGCACGTCGATCCTGCGGTGCAGGGCCGAGAAGGGGCGGGGCAGCCACCAGTTGGCGCGGCCCAGGAGGCGCATCGCCGCGGGGACGAGGATCACCCGCACCAGGCTGGCGTCCAGGAAGATCGCGACGAGCAGGGCGACGGCGATCATCTTGACCAGGACCGCTTCGGCCGTGGCCAGCGCGCCGATCACGATGGCCATGAGCAGCGCGGCACGGGTGATGAGACCGGCGGTACGCTGCATCCCGGCGGCGACGGCGGCGGTGTTGTCGCCGGACCGCAGCCACTCCTCGCGAACGCGTCCGAGCAGGAACACCTCGTAGTCCATGGACAGGGCGAAGGCGATCACGGCGATCAGCACGACGGCGCTGGGGTCGATTCCCGGAGGCGCGGTGAAAGCCAGGGGACCGGCCAGGTGGCCGTCCTGGAAGCCCCAGACCACCACGCCGAAGCACGCGGTCAGCGACAGCGCGCCCACCAGCACGGCCTTGACGGGCAGCAGGACCGATCCGAACGCGATGAAGAGCAGGGCCAGCGTCACCCCGACCACCGTCCCCAACATCACCGGCAGGTCGCCGCGCACCGAGGACAGGGTGTCGATCAACTCGGCTGTCTGACCGCCGACGGCCGTGACGGCGCCGCGTGGCGGCGCGAGGGCGCGGAGCTCCCGCACCACATCGCGTGCCGCGTCGCTCTTGGGTTCGGCGGCGAAGTCGACGGCTACGACGCCCAGACCGCGGTCGCGGCCCAGCACCCGCCCCTCCCGTACGCCCGGCAGCGCCTCCACCTGTTCGACGTAGGCGTTGAGCGTTTCGTCCGCACTGAACCTCGGCAGGCGGGTGACCACGACGAGTGCGTCGGGCAGAGTGATCTCGGGCAGGTCCGCCTTCAGTGCCTCGTAGGCCGCTCGGGACTCGGCGTGCGCGGGGAGCACTTCGGGGCCCGTCGTCGTGAACCGCGCTTCGGCGAAGGGGAGCCCCAGCGCGACGAGTACGGCGGTGCTCGCGGCTAGCCACCCCAGTGGTCGCGCCATGACGCCGCGGGCCAGACGCGCCCACACGCCGGTGGCGGCGGTTCCGGGGACCTGCGCCTTGCGGCGCCCGACGGGGAACCGGTCGATACCGCGACCGATGACGGCGAGCAGGGCGGGCAGTACCGTGAGCGCTGCGGTCATGGCCAGGAACGTGGCGGCGACGCCGCCCAGCCCGAGCGACCTCAGCGCCCCGAGGTCGAACACCAGCAGCCCGCTGGCGCAGATGGTGACGATGAGCCCGGAGACGAGGATGGTGCGCCCGGCGGTGCGCATCATGGCGGCCAGGGCGCCGGGGACCTCGCGGCCGGCGGCCAGCTCCTCCCGGAACCGGCTGACCATGAACAGCGCGTAGTCGAGGGTCAGGGCAAGGCCGAGCATGACGACCACGTTCAGTGCAAAGGTGGTGACCTCGGTGAACGCGGCCATCAGGCGCAGGATCGCGGTGGAGCAGGCCGCCGTGACCGCGCCGACCGCCACCAGCAGCGTGGCGGCCGTGACGCTGCCGAACACCCACACCAGCGCAGCGAGCAGGAGCGGGAAGGCGACCAGCTCGGCCCGGGCCAGGTCGCTCATGGCCAGCTCGCGGAACTCGGCCCGAATCGCGGTCGGGCCGGTGACGCTGACGTGAACGCCCTCGCGTCGCAGGGTGGGTGTCTCAACACTGTGGCGGACGCGGCGGAGCGAGGCGTGGCGTTCGGTGTCGTTGTCTCCCGCGAGCCGTACCACCACGGCGATTGATCGCCCGTCTCGTGACACGAGCCTGTCGGCCCGTTCCTTCGGGGTGTTCCACGGTGTGTGGGTGTCGGGGGCCGCGTCGCGCGGTAGCGCGCGGACGCTGGACCGCACGGCGGCGTCGAACGCGGGATCGCCGTAGCCGTTGTCCGTCCCTTGGTAGAGGAGGACGGTGTCGCCGATGGCCGCGAGCTGCTGGTGGGTGACCTCGGCGACCCAGTCGGATTCGGTGCCTGCGGGGACCAGTCCTCCGGCGGAGAGGTGGGGCGCGACCCCGGCACCCCAGATGCCGTTGATGACCGCCATGGTGAACGTGAAGGAGATGATCTCCCATCGAAGGCGGTACACCAGGGCGCTCCACGCGGTGAACATGGCCCCTCCTTCCCGGTGCGCTCACCCGACGGTCGGCTCCCCGCTCCTCCTCCGTTGATGTCGCAGATATCGGGGTCCCAGCGGCGGTTTCGCCCCCTGATACCGCCGAGGGCAAGCGGAGAGATGACCGCCTCCGGCTGATGGGAACGCCCTCACGTACACGGATAGTCACCTTATGTAGTGATCCCGGCCTGCGGGTGACTTTCGCGGTTTCGGCGGGGGTTGCGGTGCGTCCGGTATGGCGCACTTGCGCGCCGGTCTTTCCGTCGGGCGCCGCCGTGACCAGGTGCGATGGAGCGGGGGCACCCGAGGGCTTGCCAGAAGGACTGCGGGTGGGGATGTCCGGTGCGTAACTTTGGAATTGCGCACGGCGATCCTGGTCGCGGTGGTCGTTCGGAACCGGGCCGTCACAAGTCGGGCTACGTGAGGGGGAGGCCATGGGCGCGGACGAGAACGGCGTTGGAAACCAGGCGGTGGCGGTCGTCGGAGTCGGGTGTCGGTTGCCCGGCGGTATCAACGACCTCGACGCGCTGTGGGCGGCCCTGGACGCGGGCCGCGACCTGGTCGGCAAGGTGCCCGACGACCGGTTCGAGGTGGAGCGGTTCGTGGACGAGGCGATGCCGCGGGTCGGCCGGAGCTATACGGCCGCGGGCGCTTTCCTCGACGACATCGCCTGCTTCGACGCGGAGTACTTCGGGATCTCCCCGAAGGAGGCCGCCCAGATGGACCCGCAGCACCGGCTGCTGCTGGAGATGACGGCCGAGGCCCTCGATGACGCCGCCATCGACCCCGACCACATCGCCGGGACCGACACGGGCGTGTTCGTGGGCATCTCCGATTCCTCCTACGGCGGGCTGCAGATGGCGTCTCCGCACACCATCAACGCCTACACCGCGTCAGGCGGGGCGCACTCGATCGCGGCCAACCGTGTCTCCCACGCGTTCGACCTGCGTGGCCCCAGTATGGCCGTGGACACCGCCTGCTCCTCCTCGCTGGTGGCCCTGGATCGCGCCTGTCGCCAGGTGGCGGCCGACGGCGGGCTGGCGCTGGCGGGCGGGGTCAACGTCCTGCTCAGCCCCTCCCTCTATGTGGCGTTTTCGCAGGCCGCTATGCTTTCGCGCAAAGGCCGGTGCGCGGCGTTCTCCGCCGACGCCGACGGATTCGTCCGTGCCGAAGGCGGCGGCGTAGTTGTGCTCAAGCGCATGGCCGAGGCGCGCGCCGATGGCGACCGCATCCACGGCGTACTGCTGGGGTGGGGTGCCAACAGCGACGGGCGCACCATGGGCCTGGCGCTCCCCAACACCGAGGCACAGGAGGACCTGCTCCGCACGGTCTACGCCCGTGCCGGTGTGACGCCCGACGACCTCGTCTACGTGGAGGCGCACGGCACCGGAACCATCGTGGGAGACCCCGCCGAGTGTCGGTCCATCGGTCGTGTGCTGGGACGACACCGCTCCGGGCCGCTGCCGATCGGTTCGATCAAGTCCAACATGGGCCATCTCGAACCCGCCTCGGGTATGGCTGGGCTCTTCAAAGCGCTCCTCGTGCTCCGACACGGACGCGTTCCCGCCTCACTGCACGCCACCCCGCTCAATCCGGACATCGACTTCCACGGGCTGGGCCTGATTCCGGCCGTCGAGCCGAGCGCCGTCGAGCCGCTCACGACCCAACGTCGCCTAGCGGGCGTCAACTCCTTCGGGTTCGGCGGCGCCAACGCGCACGTTATCGTCGGCGCCCTACCCGGCGACGCCGCACCAGCCCACCGGGAAGATCCGGTCAATATTCCCACCGCGGTAGGGCGGGGAAGCACGGAGCCCGCGGGAAACGCTGACGTCGCCCCCCTGCCCGATGCGGATCGGCCGAACACGGCCCCAAGGGCGGTGGCGGGGGAGTCAGAGGCGCCCGACAGCGAGCCGGACACGCGCCCCCGACGGCCAGTTGTCGTCTCGGCACGCACCCCCGAGGCCCTCGCCCAAGCCGCCGAGGCCATGGCGGCGCGCGTGGACGCCGCCGGAGCGCGGGAGTTCTACGACATCGCCTACACCTCGTGTGTCCGTCGTGGAAAGCACTCCCTCAGGTCGGTGGTGCTCGCCCGCGACGGTGCGGAGGCGGCCGCACGGCTGAGGAGCGCTCCCGTCGCCGATGCTCCCGCCGCCGCGGTCGTCGGGAGGGTCGCGTTCGTCTTCAGCGGTAATGGCGCGCAGTGGGTGGGCATGGGTGCTGACCTGCTGGCGTCCGATCCCGTGTTCGCCGCGGCGGTGGCCGAGGCCGACGCCGAGCTGATGCCGCACCTCGGGTGGTCGGTGGTCGAGGAGATGGGGCTGGCGCGCGAAGAATGGCGGCTGGACCGGACCGAGGTCGCCCAGCCGCTGCTGTTCGCCGTGCAGGTGGGCCTGACCCGCGTCCTGGCCGCCTACGGCATCCGTCCCGCCGCCGCCATCGGACACAGCGTGGGCGAGACCTCCGCCGCGTGGGCCGCGGGCATGCTCAGCCTCGGCCAGGCGGCGCGGATCGTGGCCGCCCGAAGCGCGGCCCAGGCGCCCACTGCGAGCAGCGGCCGGATGCTCGCCGTCGATCTTTCCCCCCATGATGTTCGGGAGCTGACGGAAACCCACCCCGACGTGGAGGTCGCCGGGGTCAATAGCGACCACGACCTGACCCTGGTCGGGCCGGATGACCGAATCACGACCGTTGCCGATCAACTGAACCGGCGCGGCGTGTTCACCCGGCGGCTCGACCTGAACTACGGCTTCCACAGCGCGGCCATGGACCCGGTCCGCGAGCCGCTGCTCCAAGCGCTCGACGGACTGTCCCCGGAACCGGGGAACATCCCGCTGGCCTCAACCATCACCGGTGACCTGATCGAGGGCACCGAGCTGACCCCGGAGCACTGGTGGCGCGGCGTTCGCGAGCCGGTCCTCTTCGCCTCGGCCGCCCAGCGGCTGCGCGACTCGGGCATCGATGTCTTCGCGGAGATCGGTCCGCACCCGATCCTCCTCCCCTACCTGCGGCGGCTCCTCCATGCCGCACCACAGCGCCCTCCGCTCGTCGCCACCCTGCGCCGTGACACCGGCGGCAGAGAGGCCGTTGACACCGCCGTCACCGCACTCATCGGGGCGGGGGCCGAGGTCGACTGGACCGCCTTCTTCCCCCGTCCGGGAAAGGTCGTCACCCTCCCCGCCTACCCCTGGCAGCGCGAACGCCACTGGAATGGCGCCCCACACGACTGGGCCCCACCACCGCCCGGTCCCATCGACCACCCGCTGCTGGGCGCGCGGCTGCCCGCCGCCACCCCCTCCTGGGAGGGGCCGATCGAGCCGGCGATGGTCCCGTGGATCGCCGACCACAAACTCGCCGGAAGCGTTGTCGTCCCCGCGACCGCCTACATTGAGATGGCGCTGAGCGCCGGGCGCCGAGCGCTCGGGTATCCGGTGGAAGCACACGCCTGGGAGTTCGTACGGCCGCTCGTGATCCCGTGGCCCGAGGCGACCAGGGTGCGCGTCCAGACATCGGTTTCCCCTGATGACGGCCTCACCCACATCACCAGCGTCGACCAGTCGGGAAAGGAACCGCGCGCCCACGCCCGCGGCCGGGTGCGTCGCCTGTTGGGACAGGCACCCCGTCCGGTGGACGTGGCCGGGGTCCGCGCCCGGTATCCCCGTCACGTCGGCGGCACCGAGCACTACGAATGGCTCGACGACGTGGGGCTGCAATACGGCCCCGGCTTCCGGGTCCTCCAGGATCTGTGGGTGGGTGAAGGCGAGGTCATCGCCGCCTACCGGACCGACGACCTGGACGACCGCCTGCTGGTGCACCCGGCTGTCTTGGACGGAGCACTGCAGTCCGTCATTCCGTTGGCGGAAATGCTCCTCAAGACGGGGGATGTCTTTCTGCCCGCTGCGATGGGTGCCGTGAAAGCCTGGCGCGCCCCGACCCGACAGGGGTGGATCTGGGCCCGTGACCGCACACGCGTGCCACACGAGCTGTGCTGGGACATCACGGTGACCGACGCGCACGGTGCCGTCACCGTGGAGCTGTACGGGGTGCGAGAGCGGCGGTTGGCCGTCCAGCAGCGGCGGCCACTGACGTTGCAGCGTACCGTCATGCGCTCTGCCCCCCGCCTCGACCAGCCCGCCGCCCCGTCACCGCTGCCCGCGCCGGATCGCATCGTCGACCGTGCGGCTCGGCGCATCGACGAGGTACGACGGACCTGGGGAGCTCAGGACTACGCCCGGTTCACGGAGCGCTTTCCGACGCTCGTCGCGCGGCACCTGGCCAAGGTGATGCTGGCCATGGGGCCGGAAGCAGCCGATCGCGTCGACGGGGAGGACACGCCCAGTCGGGTATCAGGCCACCTCGTGCGTTTCCAGGAGACGATAGTGCGGGCGCTCCAGTCAGCGGACCTGCTGGAGCCGGTCCCCGGCGGCGGGTACCGGATTCCCGCGCGTGTCCTCCCAGAACTGCCACCCGGCCACGACGTCGTTCACGACCTGTCGTCGTTCACCAACGAGATGGCGGTGATCCTCCATCACACGCACCGTCTCCCGGAGCTCCTACGCGGGGAACGCGACCCGCTGGAGATGCTCGCCAACGAGAACACGGGTGAGCTGGTGCGTCAGATCTACGCGACCTCGCCCCACATGCGATTCTGCCAGCGGGTGGCCCGGGCGCTGCTGGAGCAGATCATGGCCGACTGGCCGACCGACCGGCCGCTGCGCGTACTCGAGGTTGGAGCGGGGACGGGAGGCTTGACCCAGGCAGTACTGCCCCTCTTCCCGCCAGAGCTCACCCGGTACACGTTCACCGACATCTCGCCCTTCTTCCTTACCGAGGCGGACAAGCGCCTCGCGGACTACGACTTCGTCGACTACCGTCTCCTGGATCTGGACACGGACCCCGCGGATCAGGGCTTCACCCGCGGCGGATACGACATCGTCCTGGCCGCCAACTCCCTGCACACCGCGAGCGACATGGCGGCGGCGATGCCCAGGGTGGCGTCCCTCCTCGCCCCCGGCGGACACCTCCTGGCCGCCGAGTTTCACAACAACGTTCTGGGGGCGGCGATATTCGGCATCCTGGAGAGTTTCTGGGACGCCGCCGACACCGATCTCCGCCCTGACGGAAAGTTCCTCTCCCGGGAACAGTGGCTCGAACTGCTGCGCTGGTGCGGTTTCGAGCATGTCGTCCAGACCGGCAGCGAGGACGCGCATGCGCACGACGACTTCTCGATCATCCTCGCGTCGACCCACGGGCAGACGACCGTCGCGTCGGTCGGTGCCCTGCCAGCTCCCGAGACGGACGGGGAGGACCCGGCGGCGGACACGGATACGTGCCACCACCTCCTCGTTGCGGAGCGTGAGGGGGAGCTTCCGCTGGCACGGGCGGTGGCGGAGCTCGAAGAGGCGCGAGGCCGCAGGTCGAGCGTTGTCGCCGGCACCGCCGAGACTAGGGCGGGGACCGACCCTCCCGACGGTCGGGACAGGGAAATCTCCATCACGCTCATCCTGGGGGAGCCGGACCACGGAGAGGATGGCGTGCGGCGAGCCACCCAGAGGGCGGCGCTGCTGCGTCGGCTCCTCGTCGGTCGCGCCACGGACGAGGGGAGCCGGATACGCCGTCTGGTCCTGGTCACTCGACCCAGCGGGGCCCTCCCCACCCCGGAGAAGCCCGATGTCCCCGGTGATGCCGCCGTCTGGGGGATGACCCGCTCGCTGGTCAACGAGTGCCCTGACCTGCCGATCACCCGCATCAGTCTGGAACGCACCGGCGACACCGCGGCCGACGCTTGTCGGCTCGCGGCCGAGCTGTCCACGGAGTCCGCCGAGGACGAGATCGTCCTCACGCGCGGCGGACGGTTCGTCCCGCGTGAGACCGAGGACCCCCTCATGCTCACGGCGGCGGCGGTCGACGCCTACAAGATCAACGTGCGCGACATAGGGCTGAGCTATCGGACGGAGTGGATTGAGTCCGACATCCCCGAGCCTGCCCCCGAAATGGTGTGCATCGAGGTTCGAGCCGCCGCCCTAAACTACCGTGACATCATGCAGGCCACCGGGCTGCTCCCGGCCGAAGCCATCGAAGGCACGTTCACCGAGCAGGGCCTGGGCCTGGAATGCGCCGGAGTGGTCGTAGCGGTCGGGGACGGCGTTGACGATGTGAAGGCCGGTGACCGCGTGCTCGCCGTGGCTCCGCGTTCACTCGCGTCCCACACCCAGACCGCCGCACAGGTCGTCGGCCACCTGCCCGATCACATGACCTTCGCCGAGGCCGCCACCGTGCCGGTCGTGTTCACCACGGTGCAGTACGCGTTGGGCGAGCTTGCCCAGCTCGGCCCGGGGGAGACGGTCCTGGTGCACGGAGGCGCCGGAGGTGTCGGCCTGGCCGCTCTCCAGTACGCGCGCCATCGGGGAGCGCGGGTCATCGCCACCGCCGGGAGCGAGGTCAAGCGCGACTTCCTGAGCGCCCTGGGGATAGACGACATCCTGGACTCCCGCGACCTGAACTTCGTCCCAGACGTCATGGAACTGACCGGAGGACAGGGAGTGGACGTCGTGCTCAACTCCCTGTCCGGCGAGGCCATCGGTCGTGGACTCGACCTCCTCAAGCCCGGAGGCCGGTTCATCGAGCTCGGCAAGCGCGACATCATGGCGGGCGGCTCGCTGCCGCTGCGCACCTTCCACAACAGCCTCACCTTCTGCGGTGTCGACCTCAACGCGCTGTTCAACAGCCCCGATATCGCCCGCCGCGTATGGTCTGAGGTGGTCGAAGGGCTGAACGACGGCCGGTTCCGCCCCCTCCCCCACACCACCTACCCCGCAATACAGGTGCGGGAGGCGTTCGACCTCCTGCAGCACTCGCGGCACATCGGCAAGGTCATCGTGACCTTCGACGACGAAGGCCTGCCCACTCCCGTACGCCCGTGCCCCGCGGACCCGCCCCGCCTGGACCCCGGCGGTACCTACCTGGTCACCGGAGGGCTCGGCGGTTTCGGTGCCGCCACCGCTCGGCACCTGGCCCAACGTGGGGCGCGCCACCTCGCGCTCGTTTCCCGTCGCGGCGCTAGGGCGCCTGAGGCGCCTCAGCTGCTCGCCGACCTCGCCGAGCAGGGCGTCCAGGCGACGGCCTACGCCGCCGACTGCTCCGACGCCGACGCCATGGCGGATGTGCTGCGGCGCATCGGGGAGGGCGGGTACCCGTTGCGCGCCGTGGTGCACGCCGCCATGGATGTGGACGACGCCGCCTTCGCCAAGCTGACCGATGACCGCTTCAGTGCGGTGCTGCGTCCCAAGATGGGCGGACTCAGCGTTCTGGACGACCTGACCCGGCATCACGATCTCGACATGTTCTGCACGTACTCGTCGCAGTCCGCCAGTGTCGGCCAGATCCGCCAGTCCAACTACGCCGGGGCCAACCTGTACACCGAAGCGCTCATCCGGAACCGCCGGAGGGCGGGGCGCACGGGATGGGCGATGGCGTGGGGCCACATCAGCGATGTGGGATACGTCGCCCGCCACGGCCTCGTCCCGGTGGCAGACCGGATGGGCATGGACTCGATCACCTCGGCCGAAGCGCTGCGCGTTCTCGACGGTCTGGTGGGTGGGGATCACACCGCCGAGGTTGTCGTGGTCCATCGCAGCGACAAACCGAGGGCCCGGAGTGTGTTCCCGTCTCTCGCGTCCCCGCGTTTCGGGCCTGTCTTCGGTGGCGACGCCACTGACGGCGCGACCACGAAGGAGGCCATCGCGGCGGAGCTGGGCAAGCTTCCCCCTGCCGAGGCCCGTGCCTGGATGATCGAGCGCTTGACCATGCACCTCGCCGACGTGCTGCACATGGATGCCGATCGCCTCGATCCGTACCGGCGCCTCGACGAGTACGGAATGGACTCGCTCATGACCGCCGAGTTGCTGACCATGGTGAAACAGAAGTACAGCTTCGACATCCCGCCGTTGGAGCTGCTGCACACCGGTGGCACCATCGCCGGGTTGTCCGAGACCATCCTGCTCCGCCTGGGGCTGAACGCCCCCGCTGAGTCGGGCGTGGAGGCACGACCCGAAGAGACCGCTCGGCTGGACGTCGACGCGGAGTCCACGGACGCCGCGGATCCTCCCGACCACGCGGCATCCGCGGAGGTCACGGAACCGACGGAACCGGATTCCGATAGCGGGCGGTCCGTGTCAGGGACGAAAACCGCTGCGGACACGGAGGCTCCGGCGAGCTGATTCCGGCCGTGGAAGGAACCGGGCAGGCGGCGGGTCGCCGCACCTGCCGGAGGAGCACCACATCCCCGGTGGGTGCGGTGCTCTCCTGCGCTGTCGAATCAGGCGGCCATGCCGATGGTGCGCTCAGGCTGACGGCGGAGTGGAACAATCTCCCACCAGGTCACGCAGCGCCACGCCCACTCCAGGGGGCCGTAGCGGAAGCGCCGGAGCCATAGTGTGCTGAACGCCCACTGCGCGGTCAGCAGCCCGGCGGCCAGGGCGAAGAGCGCGCCGTACTGGTCGTGCGAGGAGAAGTCGAGCAGCCAGCCCGCTAACAGGACGACCAGTGTCGCGCTCAGGTAGTTGGTCAGCGCCATCCGGCCCAGCGGGGCGAAGGCGGCGTGCAGGGCGCGTTGCAGCGGGGTGCGCATCAGCAGGCACATCGCGGTGACATAGGCGGCGGCCATCAGCAGTCCGGCGACAACGCTGGAGGTGGTGAAACCGGTGTTGGTCAGTCCGTCGCTGAGCTGCCAGACCACGGCGGCCACCGACGCGGCCGCGAACAGCGCGAACGCGATGGCCACCTGGCCGGTGCGCTGGTCGAGGGTCTGGGGGATGCCGTAGCGGGCGACGCCGAGGCCGAGCAGGAAAAGTCCGGGAATCAAGAGCGGGCCGCCGTGGACCAGTGTCACCCCCGCGATGGATCCGGCGACACCGCCGATCAGCACCGCCCAGCGGGGGAGGTACGTCGCGGGGAGCAGGACCACCAGTCCGACGATCGCGTAGCTGAGGAGCACCTCGCCCGGGTAGAGGAGCATGTGCAGCCCGCCCAGGGCCGCCAGCATCACCAGGCGGCGCACCAGCAGCAGCCGGGGGTGGTCCGCACGGGAGTCGGCCGACTCCAGGAACAGGGCGAAGCCGATGCCGAAGAGGAACGCGAAGATCGGCATGAACCGGCCGTCGACGAACATGTGCAGGATGTTCTCGGCCGGGTGCACTGGAGGCCGGGGGTCGTCGGGCCCCAGGGCCTTGGTCGCCTCGTAGCCCATCTCTGTGATGGGTCCGATGTTGACCAGCAGGATGCCGCACAGCGCGAACCCGCGCAGCACGTCTAGCGCGTCGATCCGGGGCTTCCCCCGGCTTTCGGGGACGCTCCCGCCTTCCCGATGACTCATGCGGCTTTCCTTCTCCCTCGCGTTGTGACCTCGCCCTGTGTCGGCATTGGTCTGTGGACGAACCCTGCGAGATTAGGGAGATCAGGGGCGGTCCGACATCGGCCGATCGGGTGGTTGGCACAGGTGGGGAGGGTCCGCCTTTCGGCTGTGGGGAGGCCACGAAAGTCGAAGGCCGGGCGCGCTGCCCGGCCTTCCCACGGTGGTGATGCGGTCCGTCAGTCGGGCACCAGCCACACCGTCGCCAGGGGCGGAAGCGTCACCACGGCCGACGCCGGCTGGCCGTTCCACTCGCGCGCGGTCGCCTCGACGACCCCCGTGGCCCCCGTGGCGTGCACACCGCTGCCGCGGTACGTGTCCGCATCGGTGCACAGCACCTCCCGCCAGCGGCCGGGGCGGGTCAGGCCCACGCGGCGGCCGGTGTACACCTCGGGCGAGAAGTTCACCAGGCAGGCCAGCACCGAGCCGTCATCGCCGTGCCGCAGGAACGACAGGGTGTTGCCCTGGGCGTCGCCCCCGTCCAGCCAGGTGAACCCGGCGGGGTCGGTGTCCAGCGACCACAGCGCGGGGGTGTCGGCGTACACCCGGTTCAGGTCGCCCACCAGGCGCTGCACACCCTGGTGGTAGCCGTGGTCGAGCAGCCACCACTGGACCCCGTGCTCGTGGGACCACTCGTCGCCGTGCCCGATCTCGTCGCCCATGAACAGCAGCTGCTTGCCCGGGTGCGCCCACATGTAGCCGTAGAGTGCCCGCAGCCCCGCGAAGCGCCGCCACTCGTCGCCCGGCATCTTGTTCAGCAGCGAGCCCTTGCCGTGCACCACCTCGTCGTGGGAGAGCGGCAGGATGTAGTTCTCGCTGTAGGCGTACACCATCGCGAAGGTGATCTCGTTGTGGTGGTACTGCCGGTGCACCGGGTCGCGCTTGAGGTATTCGAGGGTGTCGTGCATCCACCCCATGTTCCATTTGAAGCCGAACCCGAGTCCTCCGTGGTCGGTCGGCCGGGTCACTCCGGGCCAGGCGGTGGACTCCTCGGCGACCATGATGATGCCCGGGTTGCGCCGGTAGGCGCAGGCGTTGAGTTCCCGCAGGAACTCCAGCGCCTCCAGGTTCTCCCGGCCGCCGAAGGCGTTGGGCGCCCACTCCCCGGACTCACGCGAGTAGTCGAGGTAGATCATCGAGGCGACCGCGTCCACCCGCAGCCCGTCGATGTGGAACTCCTCCAGCCAGAACAGCGCGTTGGCGATCAGGAAGTTGCGCACCTCGGTCCGGCCGTAGTCGAAGATCAGCGAGCCCCAGTCCGGGTGCTCGCCGCGGCGCGGGTCCGGGTGCTCGTACTGCGCGGAGCCGTCGAAGCGCGCCAGCGCCCACGCGTCCTTGGGGAAGTGCGCCGGGACCCAGTCGAGGAGCACGCCGATCCCCGCCCGGTGCAGGGCGTCGACCAGCACGCGGAACTCGTCGGGTGAGCCGAACCGCGATGTGGGCGCGTAGAACGAGGTGATCTGGTAGCCCCACGAGCCGCCGAAGGGGTGTTCGGCCACCGGGAGGAACTCCACGTGGGTGAACCCCATCTTCCGTACGTAGTCCACGAGTTCCTCGGCCAGCTCCCGGTAGCCCAGCCCCGGCCGCCACGAGCCGAGGTGCACCTCGTAGACGCTCATCGGGCGGGCGACCCACTCCTCGTTCTTGCGCCCCGACAGCCAGGCGTCGTCACTCCACTCGTAGGTGGAAGTGTGCACCACCGACGCCGTCTCCGGCGGCCGCTGGGTGGCGAACGCCATCGGGTCGGCCTTGTCCCGCCAGACGCCGTCCCGGCCGAGCACGTGGAACTTGTACGTCGAGCCGTCGCCGACCTCCGGCACGAACAGCTCCCAGACCCCCGTCCCGCCGAGCGAGCGCATCGGGTGGGCGGTTCCGTCCCAGTGGTTGAAGTCGCCGATGACGCGGACCCCCTGGGCGCCCGGCGCCCAGACGGCGAAGGCGGTGCCGTGAGAATCGCCCATGGCCGACGGGAAGCGGCGGGTGTGCGCGCCCAGCGCCCGCCACAGCTCCTCGTGCCGGCCTTCCCCGATGAGGTGGAGGTCGAGGTCGCCCAGGGTGGGCAGGTGCCGGTAGGGGTCGTCGACCAGGTGCCCCTCCGCCTCTCCGGGGTAGCGCACGAGCAGCCGGTAGTCGGGCGTCCCGTCGCGGTCCGCCGCGGGACGCGCGCCGCTGGGGAGCGTCGCGGCGAAGACCCCGCGGTGGAGGTGGTCCAGCTCGACGGTGGTGCCGTCGGCGAGCACGGCGCGCACGGACTCCGCCAGGGGGCGCAGCGCCCGGACGGTGACCCCGTCGGGGCCGGGGTGCGCGCCGAGCACGCTGTGCGGATCGTAGTGTGCGCCGCCGACGAGGCGGTCGATCTCTGCGTGGTCGAGTTCAGCGCGGTCGATCTGGCTCATGCCGTTCCCCGTCGGTCGATGGTGGATCTGTGGGTGGTGGGGGTGGGGTGGTGCCCGCGATGGCGCGGGCGGTGGGGGTGAGGTGGGTGGTGCGTGCGGTGCGGGTGGCGGGTCATCGCGTCAGCTCCGCGATCGAGTCCAGCGGGATGCGCAGCCACGAGGGGCGGTTGCGGGCCTCGTACATGACCTCGTAGACCGCTTTGTCGTACTCGAAGGCGCGCAGCACCGCCTGGTGCTTCTCCGGGTCCACGCCCCCGGCGGCGGCGTACCCGGCGCAGAAGGCGTCCCGGTTGTGCCGTGCCCACGCGCGCGCCGCCGGGGCCAGGGCCCCCTCGGACGCGCTGCCGATGAGCTGGTACTGGGCGGCGTAGTCAAAGGAGCGCAGCATCGCGGCGACGTCGCGCAGCGGGCTGGACGGGCGGCGGCGGTCGCACACGGGGACGGCGGGCTCGCCCTCGAAGTCGAGCAGCACCCACCCGGCGTCGGTGCGCACCACCTGGCCGAGGTGGTAGTCGCCGTGGATCCGCTGGACCGGCAGCGGCTCCGCCACCGCGGCGAACACGTCGTAGGCGGCGCGCAGGGCGGGCGCGTAGCGGGCGAGTTCGGGGATTTCGGCGGTGGCGGACTCCAGTCGGTTCCGCATGCCCGCGGCCAGGTCGCCGAGCATGTCGGGCGTGAGCACGTCGGTGGGCAGCTGCCGGGCCAGGGCGCGGTGCACGGCCGCCGTGGCGCTGCCCAGGCGCTCGGCCTCCCCGGCGAAGTCCCCGCCTGCGTCGCCGGGCGGGAGGTCGGGGGTGTCGTAGAGGTCGCGGACGCTGGTGGCGGCCAGCACCCACCCGTCGGTGGCGCTGCGCAGGTAGTCCTGGAGCAGTGCGAGTGTGGTGGGCACGCGGCTGCCGTCGCCCGGCAGGCCGCTGGGGAGATCGGTCTCGATCCACCCGTGCGGCCGGGCCACGAAGGGCGACCCGGCCAGAGCTGCGGTCAGCTCCAGGTCGGGGTTGCGCCCCGGCCACAGCCGCCGGAACGTCTTGAGCACATAATCCTCGCCGTAGACCAGCGAGGTGTTGGACTGCTCTCCAGTCAGGACAAGGCTGCGCTGGCCGGTGCGGATCGGCGCGTCGGGCAGGCGGCGGAAGCGGATGCCGTCCGTTCCCCGCTCCTCGGCGATCCCCTCCAGCAGCGACGTGGTCAGCTCGGGGTCGTGGGCCGCGTCGTAGACGGCCCACGTACTGCTGTCGCCGGGGAGCTCGCACACGCCGATAGTGGCGTGGGCGAGCTCGTCGCGCAGGTGCCCGGCCCTGCGCATGCCGAGGAGTACCTGGTACCGGGAGGTCGACCCCTGCTGGCCGACCTCCACGACCAGCAGTCGCAGCCCGGGCTCGCCGGTGACGACGGGGTGCTCCGCCTCGACCATGACCTTCTCGATCGGTGTCCCCTTGCCGGCGAACCAGCGCTGCCGCGGAATCCAGCCGGCAAGGAGCTCCTCAAGCTGGCTCATCTTTGAAAGGCCTTGTTCCCTTCCCGCACGGTCCGATGGGTGGCTCGGTGGACGGCGGCGTCGTGGTCGGTTGCGGAGTTGGCGGTCAGGTCCTCGGCCGTGGGGCCGTCCGTTTCGTCGACCGGCGGGAGCTGGAACCAGTAGAAGCCGTGGCCGGGCAGCGTCAGCAGGTACGGCAGCTCACCGATGGCGGGGAAGCGGACACCCCCCATGCACTCGACGGGGGTGACGCCCCCGTAGCGGCGCAGGTCGAGTTCGACCGGTTGCGGGAAGCGGGAGAGGTTGTTGACGCAGAGCATGCGGTCCTCTCCGTACTCCCGGACGAAGGCGAACACGCTGGGGTTGCTGGCGTGCAGCTCAGCGAAGTCGCCGGTGCCGAACACCGGGTGCCGCTTGCGGATCTGGATCATCCGGCGGGTCCAGTTCAGCAGCGAGCCCGGGTCGTCCCGCTGGGCCTCGACGTTGAGGGCCTGATAGCCGTGGATGGGGTCGAGGATCAGCGGGAGGTAGAGGCGTGCGGGGTCGCAGCGGGAGAATCCGGCGTTGCGGTCGGAGGTCCACTGCATGGGGGTGCGCACGGCGTCGCGGTCGCCGAGCCAGATGTTGTCGCCCATGCCGATCTCGTCGCCGTAGTAGAGGACGGGTGAGCCGGGCAGGGAGAGCAGGAGCGCGGTGAACAGCTCGATCTGGTCGCGGTCGTTGTCGAGGAGGGGCGCGAGGCGGCGCCGGATGCCCACGTTGGCCCGCATGCGCGGGTCCTTGGCGTATTCGGCGTACATGTAGTCGCGCTCTTCGTCGGTGACCATCTCCAGGGTGAGTTCGTCGTGGTTGCGCAGGAAGATGGCCCATTGGCAGTTGCGGGGGATGGGCGGTGTCTGCGCGAGGATCTCGGAGATGGGGTAGCGCTGCTCGCGGCGGACGGCCATGAACATCCGCGGCATCAGCGGGAAGTGGAAGTTCATGTGGCACTCGTCGCCGCCCGACTCGAAGTCGCCGAAGTAGTCGACGACGTCGGCCGGCCACTGGTTGGCCTCGCTGAGCAGGACCCGGTCGGGGTAGAGGCGGTCGACCTCGGCGCGGACGCGCTTGAGGAACTCGTGCGTCTCCTTGAGGTTCTCGCAGTTGGTCCCTTCGCGTTCGTAGAGGTAGGGCACGGCGTCCAGGCGGAAGCCGTCGATGCCCAGGTCCAGCCAGAACCGCAGGACCTCCAGGATGGCCTCCTGGACGGCGGGGTTCTCGAAGTTGAGGTCGGGTTGGTGGGAGAAGAAGCGGTGCCAGTAGTACTGGCCGCGGACCTCGTCGTAGGTCCAGTTGGACGACTCGGTGTCGACGAAGATGATCCGGGCGTCGGTGTAGCGGTCGGTGTGGTCGGACCAGACGTAGAAGTCGCCGTAGGGTCCGTCGGGGTCGTTGCGCGAGGCCTGGAACCACGGGTGCTGGTCGCTGGTGTGGTTCATGACGAGGTCGGTGATGACCCGGATGCCGCGCCGGTGGGCCTGCTCCACGAGCTCCACGAAATCGGCGATCTTCCCGAATTCGGGAAGGATCTTCATGTAGTCGGAAATATCGTATCCACCGTCGCGCAGCGGTGACTCGTACAGGGGGAGCAGCCAGATGCAGTCGATGCCGAGCCATTCGAGGTAGTCGAGTTTTTCGACGAGTCCGCGGAGATCCCCGGTGCCGTCGCCGTTGGAGTCGTAGAAGCCTCTGGCGAGCACCTCGTAGAAGACCGCGCGTTTGTACCAGTACGGGTCGCGAGGGTTCTCGTGGGAAAACGTGTCGGGCACTACCCCGTGGGGCGTGTCTCCGGGCTCAGGCATCGGATGTGTCACGAAACTACTCCACCGGTTGTCGTTCCAGTGTGTTCCGCCGGATGTGCCCGTTCGCGGGTGCTATCGGGGCTTTCCGGAGGGTGCGACAGTGAATACGTGGGCTGGTCGGATATTCGGGTCGAGGCGGACATAATTCACCCCGCCCCATTCGTAGGTTTCGCCCGATAATTGATCCGTGACGAGGATCGTGTCCTGGGAGGTGAACCCCAGCGCGGGCATATCGAGCCACACCGTTCCTTCGCAGGGCTGGTGCGGGTCGAGATTGACCACGACCAGGACGACATCATCCGGAACGGCAGGGTCGCGCTGACGGCCGTCCCGCCGCGGGGCGATGCCATCAGCGGCGGTCCGTTTCGAGAAGCAGATCAGCTGATGCCGGTCGATGTGGTGGAAGCGCAGGTTGCGCAGTTCCTGCAGGGCGGGGTGGTCGCGCCGCAGCTGGTTCAGGCGTGTCAGCAGCGGCGAGATGGTCGTCCCGGCCGCCTCGGCGGCGGCCCAGTCACGCGGCCGGTACTCGTACTTCTCGGAGTTGAGGTACTCCTCGCTCCCCGGCCGCACCGCCGTGTTCTCACACAGTTCGTAGCCCGAGTAGATACCCCAGGTCGGGGAGAGCAGGGCGGCCAGGACCGCGCGGACCTCGAACGCCGGGCGCCCCCCGTGCTGCAGATAGGCGTGGAGGATGTCGGGGGTGTTGGTGAAGAAGTTCGGGCGCATGTAGGCGGCGGCGTCCCCGCTCAGCTCGCGCAGGTACTCCTCCAGCTCCTCCTTGCCGTTGCGCCAGGTGAAGTAGGTGTAGGACTGGTGAAAGCCGATCTTGGCGAGGGTGTGCATCATCGCGGGCCGCGTGAAGGCCTCGGCGAGGAAGAGCACATCGGGGTCGGTGCGCGCGATGTCGGCGAGCAGGCGCTCCCAGAACGCCACCGGCTTGGTGTGCGGGTTGTCCACCCGGAAGATGCGCACACCGTGCGCCATCCAGTGCCGGACGATGCGCACCACCTCGGCGTACAGCCCCTCGGGGTCGGCGTCGAAGTTGAGCGGATAGATGTCCTGGTACTTCTTGGGCGGGTTCTCCGCGTACGCGATGGAGCCGTCGGCGCGGGTCGTGAACCATTCGGGGTGCTCGGTCACCCACGGGTGATCGGGGGAGCACTGCAGGGCCAGGTCGAGGGCGACCTCCATCCCGAGCTCGCGCGAGCTGGCGGCGAACGCGTCGAAGTCGTCGATGTCGCCGAGGTCGGGATGGACGGCGTCGTGGCCGCCGTCGGCCGAACCGATCGCCCACACCGACCCGGGGTCGCCCGGCTCCGCGTGCAGCGCGTTGTTGCGGCCCTTGCGGAAGGAGTGGCCCACGGGGTGGATCGGTGGCAGGTAGACGACGTCGAACCCCATGTCGGCGATGGCCCGCAGGCGCTTGGCGGCGGTGCGCAGGGTGCCCGGGCGCCACTGGCCATCGGGGCCGACGGGCTCCGCGCCCTCGGAGCGGGGGAAGAACTCGTACCAGGCGCCGAAGAGCGCGCGCTTGCGGTGCACGACCAGCGGATACTTCTTCGACCGCGTCACCAGGTCGCGCAGCGGGGCGGCGCTGAGCTCCGCGATGACGTCCTCGCCGGTGGCCAGCTCCAGGCGCTCGGTCGCCGATCGGGTGGTGTCGCGGAGCCGCTCGGCGATCTTGGCCAGCTCGGGGCGGCGCGGTACGCGGCGGGACGCGCGTTCGAGCAGCCGCGCGCCCTCCGCCAGCATCAGCTCGACGTCCTGCCCCAGCGGGATCTTGATCTGGGCGTCGTGCCGCCAGGTGGCGAATGGGTCGTCCCACGCCTCGACGGCGAATCGCCACGCCCCCTCGCAGGACGCGCGCACATCGGCCGCGTAGCGGTCGGTCCCGGGAGCCACCTCGCTCATGGGCACCAGCTTCTGGCGCCGTCCCCGAGGGTCATACAGCACCACTCCCGCGCCGAGGGCGCCGTGCCCCTCCCGGATCACGGTCGCGCTGACGGTGAAGGTCTCACCGGCGACGGCCTTGGCCGTGCCGAGGTCGGGTACGGGAGAGACGTTCAAAATGGGAATGCGTCCGATCACAAGTGCACCATTAATGTCGCGATTCCGGCGATTGTGGGCAGTTCGTGGCGTTTGTGGCGTGAAAGGCATTTGAGAGCGTGCAGCTCAGAGGGCCCGAAAGGCGGCATAGGTGGCCTCCGGGCGCTTCCGGCGCGGCACGCTCTCACTGTCTATCGTCAGCCCGGAATGGCCCGCATCCGATGGTTTGCCGTGTGTATTTTTTGTGATTGTCGTCACACTGGCAATGATCCTTTGTGGGATGTATCTTCACCTGCTTCACGCGGTGCACAGCGACAAACCGGGCGTGTTTCTCCAGAGGGAGCAATCGTCACATTGGATCAGCAGCTGGCAATAACCGGTTAAATGGGTGTGTCGTGTGTGTGGGCTGATCATGGAGTGGCGAACCAGAAGGGTGCTCTGTCCCTAATATTCCGGTTTGTGGTATTCGGTGAAAAGCGTCCCAGAAACCTGGAAGTTAAGATTTTGACGTGTTCGTTGAATAAAGGCGTAAGGGGGTCGCGTAACCGCGCCGGATTGACTAGCCTCACGCTCCGTGAAGGCCATTCGCAGATTTACCGTCCGTACCGTCCTCCCCGACGAGCTCGCCCCGCTGGGCCGACTCGCCGCGAACCTCCGCTGGGCGTGGCACCCGGCGACCCGCGAGGTCTTCGCCGCGATCGATCCCGAGGTGTGGGAGAGCGTCGGCCAGAATCCGTTCCGCATGCTCGGCGAGGTCGGTGGGGAGCGGTTCGCCGCGCTCGCACGCGATGAGGAGTTCCGCGCTCGTCTGCGCGAGGCCGCCGCCGACCTCGACACCTATCTCACCGGCCCACGCTGGTATCAGGGCCTGTCCCGGCCGCCTTCGGGCATCGCCTACTTCTCGGCCGAATACGGACTCACCGCCGCCCTGCCCCAGTACTCCGGCGGACTGGGCATCCTCGCCGGGGACCATCTCAAGAGCGCCAGTGACCTGGGCCTGCCGCTCATCGGCGTCGGTCTGCTCTACCGGCACGGCTACTTCACGCAGGCCCTCTCCCCCGAGGGCTGGCAGCTGGAGGACTACCCGGAGATCGACCCGCGCGGACTGCCCATGAGCCGCCTGTGCGACGCCGCGGGGGACCCCGTGTGCGTCGGCGTCGACATGGCCGAGGGCCGCCGCCTCACCGCGCACGTGTGGGTGGTCCGCGTCGGTCGCGTGCCGCTGCTGCTCCTGGACGCGTGCCACGAGGGCAACGACCCGGAGCTGCGGGGTATCACCGACCGCCTCTACGGGGGCGGAAGCGAGCACCGGCTGCGCCAGGAGCTGCTGCTCGGAATCGGCGGGGTGCGGGCGGTCCGCGTCTACTGCGAGCTGACCGGCGACCCCTGCCCCGAGGTCTTCCACATGAACGAGGGACACGCCGGGTTCCTCGGCCTGGAACGCGTCCGCGAGTACATCGACGAGGCCGGACTGACCTTCGACGAGGCGGTCGAGGCCACCCGCGCGGGGACGGTCTTCACCACCCACACGCCGGTCCCCGCCGGGATCGACCGCCTGCCGCGCGACCTCGTCGAGCGGCACTTCACCGCCGATGTCTCCGCGACACCGGGCGTGCCGCTCGACCGCGTCATGGAGCTGGGCGCCGAGGACTACGCGGGCGGCAACCCCGCGGTGTTCAACATGGCCGTGATGGGCATGCGGCTGGCACAGCGCGTCAACGGTGTCAGCCAGCTGCACGGGGCCGTCGCCCGGGACATGTTCCAGGGGCTGTGGTCGGGGTTCGACGCCGCCGAGGTCCCCATCACGTCCATCACCAACGGCGTGCACGCGCGCACGTGGGTGGCGGAGGAGGCCCAGCGGCTGGCGGGGCGCATGGTGCGGGACTCCACCGAGTTCACCCGCTCCGAGGGCTGGCGCAAGATCACCGACGCCGACGAGGCGGACCTGTGGGAGATGCGCCGCACGCTCCGCTGCCGCCTGGTCGCCGACACGCGGGAACGGCTGCGCGCCTCCTGGCGGCAGCGGGGGGCCAGCTCGGCCGAGCTGGGCTGGGTCGACGACGTGCTCGACCCCGACGTGCTGACTATCGGCTTCGCGCGGCGGGTGCCCTCCTACAAGCGGCTCACCCTCATGCTGCGCGACCGCGACCGGCTCAAGTCGATGCTGCTCGACCCGGACCGCCCCGTGCAGATCGTCATCGCGGGCAAGGCCCACCCGGCCGACGAGGGCGGCAAACGCCTCATCCAGGAGATCGTGCGCTTCACCGACGACCCGCGGGTGCGCCACCGCATCGTCTTCCTGCCCGACTACGACATGGATCTGGCGCGTTCGCTGGTGCAGGGTTGCGACGTGTGGCTGAACAACCCGCTGCGTCCGCTGGAGGCCTGCGGCACCTCGGGCATGAAGGCGGCGCTCAACGGCGGGCTCAACCTCTCCATCCGCGACGGCTGGTGGGCGGAGTGGTTCGACGGCTCCAACGGGTGGGCCATCCCCACGGCCGACGGCGTGCGCGACCCCGACCGCCGCGACCAGCTGGAAGCGGCGGCGCTGTACGACCTGATCGAGGGCGAGGTCGCCCCGCTCTTCTACGACCGCGACGAGGAGGGGCTGCCCAACCGCTGGCTGGAGATGGTCAAGCACACCCTCGTGTCGCTGGGCCCCAAGGTGCTGGCCACCCGCATGGTGCAGGAGTACGTCACCCACCTCTACCAGGGGGCGGCCGACTCCTCGCGGCGGTTGCTGCGCGAGGACATGAACGGTGCGCGCGAACTCGCCGAGTGGAAGCGCCGGGTCCGAAAGGCCTGGCCAGGAGTGCGCATCGAACACGTCGAGGTGGTGGGCATGGAAGACCCGCCCCAGGTCGGCGGCGATATGCAGGTGCACACCACCCTCGGCCTGGCCGGACTGACACCCGAGGACATCCAGGTGGAGGTCGCCATCGGCCGGGTCACCGGCGGCGAGCGGCTGGTGGATCCGGTCGTGGCCGAACTGGAGGCCGTCGGCGAGCCCGACGGGAGCGAGGGGCCGCTGGTGCGCTACGCGGGTTCCGTGCCCCTGCAGCGCGCCGGAACGTGCGGCTACACCGTGCGCGTCCTGCCCGCCCACCCCATGCTGGCCGATCCTGCCGAGATGGGCCTGGTCGTGGTCCCGCACCCGCCCGAGAACATGGACGACGGGATCGTGCTGCGGTAGCGGTCACGGCGTCGGCGGCGCCGCGCGTGTCGGGCCGGTCGGTCATCGGTGACCCGACCGGCCCCTTGGGGCTGTCAAGGGGTCCTCGCCGACAACTCCGCGCCCCAGCGGTTGGAGACGACCCACGTTGCCTATCCGCTCGCGGAGTCACCCATAATGGAGTCAACTGCTCGAACGGCAGGGAACCGACAGGGGAGCGCTTCGGCGCTGAGAGTGCGGGACCGTACCGCAGACCCTTACACACCTGATCCGGGTCATGCCGGCGAAGGAAGTCGTAGGATCCGTCGGCCGTGGAGTCGATCGGCGCGTTGACACGTGCCCCGATCCCGGCCCTCTTGGCACTTCGCGCCCTCTCGTGTGCCGACACGGAAGGGACATTCACGTGGGAACCCCATTCACGCCGGGAGAAACCCCCAGAACCACGTCCACCACATCCTCCGGGATTGGAGCATCGGCCACCGGCTTCCGGTGGCGCACCGTCGACATCGTGGTCGCCGCCGTCCTGGGTGTCGCCATCGGCGTCATCTTCTGGTTCTGGGGGATGCTGTGGGAGTCCACCGCCCCCCTCTTCCTCTTCTTCCCGCCCGCCCAGGCGGTGATCTACGGCATGTGGCTGGTGCCCGGCGTGCTCGGCATGCTCATCATCCGGAAGCCGGGTGCCGGTGTGCTCACCTCGGTCGCGGCGGCCACAGTGTCGATGCTGCTCGGCACCCACTGGGGGCTGGTGGTGGTCCTCGCGGGGCTGCTGCAGGGCCTGATGCCCGAGGTGGTCTTCGCGCTCGGCCGCTACCGCTTCTGGGGGATGGGGATCTCCGTGCTCGCCGGTGCCGCCGCCGGTCTGGCGCCGACGGCCATGGACCTGACCCTCTACTACGCCGACTGGCCGTTCGCGTACATGGCCGCCTACGGGGGCATCGTCGTGCTCAGCGCCGCGGTCATCGCCGGGGTCGGCGGCCGCCTGCTGACCACCGCCCTGGCCCGCGCGGGCGCGCTCACGCCCTTCCCCTCGGCACGCGGATGAGCGGGGGCGCCGCCCGGGGTGGTGCCGGGGTGCGGCTCGCCGGGTGGGGGTGGCGGCACGGCGCCCGCGACGCGTGGGCGCTGCGCGGCGTCGACCTGGTGGTCGAGCCGGGCGAGCGGGTCCTGCTCCTCGGCGCCTCCGGGGCGGGCAAGAGCACGCTGCTGCACGCCATCGCCGGACTCACCGGGCCCGACGCCGCCATCACCGGTGAGCAGGAGGGGATACTCCTCGTCGACGGCGAGCCCGCCGACCGCCGCCGGGGCGACATCGGACTGGTCAGCCAGGACCCGGAGACCCAGCTCGTGATGGCGCGGAGCGGCGACGACGTCGCCTTCGGCCTGGAGAACCGCGCCGTGCCCCGCGCGGACATCTGGCCGCGCGTGCGCGCGGCGATGGACCAGGTGGGGTTCCCCTACGACGTGGAGCGGCCGACCTCCGCGCTGTCCGGCGGCGAGAAGCAGCGGCTGGTCATCGCCGGGACCCTGGCGATGAACCCGCGCCTGCTGCTGCTCGACGAGCCCACCGCCAACCTCGACCCGGCCGGGGCGCGGCTCGTGCGCGAGGTCGTGGCGGACCTGGTCGCCACCACCGAGGCCACGCTGGTGCTGGTCGAGCATCGCGTGGCCGACGTGGTCGGACTGGTAGACCGGGTCGTCGTGCTCGAACCGGGCGGCGGCGTCATCGCCGATGGCACCCCGGACACCGTCTTCGCTACCCACGGCGCCCACCTCGCCGAGCGGGGCGTGTGGGTGCCGGGCCATGAACCGCGTCCGGATCTCCGGGCCGCCGACACCCCCGCTCCCGCTTCCTCGCTCATCGAGGCGGTCGATCTGGTGGCCCGCGAACCCGGTGGTCCCGGGCCGCGCACCGGCGTGCCCGCGACGATCCTGGACAGCGTGGACGCGATGGTGACGTCCGCGACGGCCACAGCCCTGACCGGCCCCAACGGGGCGGGCAAGTCCACCCTGCTCATGCTGCTGGCCGGGCTCACCGCGCCGCACGGCGGGGCCGTCGAGCCGCGCGGCGTCTTGGCCGGGGTCGATAGGCGCCCCCTGATCCGCTGGCCCGCGCACCGTCTCGCCCGGCACCTGGGCACGGTCTTCCAGCACGCCGAGGACCAGTTCGTCACGGGCGGCGTCCGCGACGAACTCGCCTTCGCCCCCCGCCGCACGGGACTGGGCGAGCGCGAGGCAGCGGCGTGGGTGGAGGAACTGCTGGCCAGGCTGCGCCTCACCCACCTCGCCGACGTGCACCCCGCCACGCTCTCCGGCGGCGAGAAACGGCGGCTTTCGGTCGCGACGGCCCTCAGCTCGGGCCCGGCCCACGCCCCCGACGTGCTGCTGCTGGACGAGCCGACCTTCGGCCAGGACGCCCGCACCTGGTCCGAGCTGGTGACCCTCCTCGCCGACCTGCG
Organism: Nocardiopsis rhodophaea; assembly: GCF_039530945.1. NCBI lineage: Bacteria > Bacillati > Actinomycetota > Actinomycetes > Streptosporangiales > Nocardiopsidaceae > Nocardiopsis > Nocardiopsis rhodophaea. The sequence continues at coordinate 100,645 of NZ_BAAAPC010000016.1, read as the reverse complement.
AAGCGAGGGGCGGGCGATCGTCATGGCCACCCACGACACCCTGCTGCTCGACCGGTTCACCGACGTCGAACTGCGCGTGGGCGGGGGCGCCGTCACCAGCGTCGCCTCCGCCCCATCGGCAGCTGGGGAGGCAACCGGATGACCACCCACCCCACGGATCCGCACACCGCGGCCGACACCCGGGAATCCATCCCCGAGGCGTCGCCCACCCCCGAGGGTCGAGCGGCGGCTCCGCGGCTCTCGCGCGTTCCCGGCAAGCCGAAGGCTCGCGCTTCCGGCGCCTCCGCGGCGTCCTCCGCCCGTGAGGCGTGGCTCCGGCGTGCTAACCCGGCCGCGAAGGTGGTGGCGGCGCTGCTGGTGACCGCCGCTCTGGTCCCGACGGTCGACCCGGTCACGCCCGGCGTCGTGCTGGCCGCCGTCGTGGTTCTCCTGCCGTTCGCGGGCATCGCCCGGCGCACCGCCGCCACCCTCGGCGGGCCGCTGCTCCTGGCAGCGCTGTCGGTCGGAGCCGTCAACCTCGTTTTCGGTGAGAGCGGCCCGCTCACCGCCTTCGGCCTGGCCGTGCGCCTGCTGGCCATCGCTCTGCCCGGCGTGCTGGTGGCCGCCACCAGCAACCCCACCGAGCTGACCGACGCGCTGGTCCAGCGGCTCAAGGTCCCCGAACGCCCCGCGATGGGCGTGCTGGCGGCGCTCCGGCTGATCCCGCTGCTCGCCGACCAGTGGCGCACCCTCACCCTGGCCCGCCGCGCCCGCGGGCTGGAAGCGGGCTGCAACCCGTTGACCGCCGCCACGATCTTCACCGGCAAGGCCTTCGCGCTCCTGGTGCGCTCCATCCGCACCGGAACCCTGCTCGCCACCGCCATGGACGCCCGCGCCTTCGGCACCGGCCCCCGCACCCACGCCCGTGAAAGCACCTGGCGCCGCTCGGACACCGGCCTCCTCATCGGCACGGTGCTTCTTGTCGCCGCAGCCCACGGCATCTCCCTCGCCTTGGGCACCTGGACGCCACTCTTCGTGTGACGGGCAAGCCCACTCCCACCGGGAAGCCGACCGAGGTCTCGTGATGACCCGGCTGCCATCCTGGTGCGATGGACGACGCTGACGACATCGTGATCGACCGGCAGGCGGCGCGGGCGTGGCCCGCGATGGTGGTGGAGTACGCGCGCGGGTGGGTGCTGCGCTCCTCGCCCGGTGTCGCGCGCAGCAGGTCGAACAGTGCTCTTCCACCCCAGCGCGACGCGGTCGACGGCCTGTCCGCTGTCCAGGAGTTCTACGCGCGACGGGACCAGCCGATCCTGATCCAGGTCTCGCCCGCCCACCGGCATTCCATGCTCGATGACCACTTGGCCGACCGCGGATTCCAGCGCCTGTCACCGACGCTGGTTATGCGCGCGTCGCTGGCCGAGGAACCAGGGCTAAAGGTCGGGCGGGGCCGCCGCACCGGAGTGGGCGGCGAGCGGTGGCCGGTCCGTCTCGGCCATCGGGACGAGGCGTGGACCCGAACGCTCCAGTGGGTCGACGGGCGCAGCGACGCCGCCGGTGAACTGGTCATGGACCGAATCCCGGGGCGTACGGTCTTCGCGCGCGTCATGGACGGTGCGACGGTCGCAAGCGTTGGGGCCGGGGTCGTCGATGGGGGATGGCTCGGCGTCTTCTGCATGGGAACCCGGCCGGAGTACCGGCGCCGCGGAACGGCGACCGCGCTCCTGCGGTCGCTGCTCACATGGGGGCGGGACAAGGGAGCCCGTTCGGCGTGGTTGCAGGTCGAGGAGGGCAACACCGCCGCTCGCAAGCTGTACGAGGCGCACGGGTTCGAGGAGTCGCACAGGTACCACTACCGGCGGTCGACCGGGTAAGCCCGTGGCCCAGCCGTCCGATGGTCCGAACAGCCAGAAGTTCCTTACCTGCTGGTGAGAAACCACAGCGCGGGCCAGGGGATCTTCCGGGAAAACCCGAATCGACTCTCCACATCTGGAAGTCTGGGCCTTCCCGCCCTCGGAGACGAACGGGACAATGGAGCCGACGGTAACGCTGACACTGCTCGCCGCCGCGGGCGGTTCGGTTCGAGGCCTGCTCGACCTGTACACCGCGGTGATCACGTGGCAGTCGGCCTGCCGCGACCACCTTGAGCGCAACGGCGACACCGCCGAACGCCCGCGGTTCCGGAGCAGAGTCGACCTCGGCCCCGACCTGTTGGCCGGTCTGTTTCACGTGGTGCTCGGCGCGTTCGTGGGCCTCGTGCTGACCCTGGCGGGGCAGGTCGAGTCGGCGTTCATGGCGCTGATGGCGGGTGTCGCGGCTCCGGCGGTGCTACAGCAGATGGCCACGGTCAAGGGCCGGGTGGTGCACACGCAGACGTTCGGAGTACAGAGTGGCGAGGGGTCGGACTACGGCGTGCTGCCCCCGCCCCGGAACCCGGCGCCTCCCGACACAGCGCCCGACCCCTCGGAGGGCGACGCTGGGAGCAAGGGGGAGTGAGTATGACGGAATGCTCGTTCTGGAACCGCACACTGGCCGCCATCGCAGGGACCGACCGGGTGCTGTTGGTCCCGGCGTCCGAGGGCGGCCGCGGCGTAGTGGGCCTGGGGACGCGGACCATGGCCGCGGTCCTGGGAACAGGCATGCCGCCCGCGCGCGGGGCGGCCCCCGCGCGTAGCCGCGTCGCCCCGGCCGGCCTCCCGCGGCTGGTCGATACCGCTCTGGCCGACCTCCTGACCGGGGTGCGGCACGCGGATGGTCCCGCGAGGATGCGGCTGAGGGCGCAGCTCCGAAGACCGCCGACCCGCCAGGTCGACCTCGGCCACTACACGTCCTCCTGGCTGCAGTATCTCGCGCGCGAGATCGATGACGCCCGTGCGCGCCTGCTGACCCCAGGGCTCGACCTCGACGTGGTGCGCGACCCCGTACTGGCGGACTACCTGTCGAGGGGGTTGAGGGATACGCTCAGCCGCGTGTCGCTGTGTGTTCGCGACATCGCGCGCGTCCTGGACCTGGCGTCGGATGTCGCGTGGGAGGCGGGGATCTCCACGCCTCTCCCGGCTGCGCGGCAGGTCGTCGGCGAGCTGGGCGACGCCCTGGAACGTGTCCTGACGCGCGTCATCGATGTGGAACCGACGCGGGTCAGCATCGTTTTCGCCGAGTTCGACTTCATCCGGGACCGCGCCCAGCGGCTCGTCCAGTCCCATACGGAGGTCCGCGCGCGGGTCGAGGACCTGATCGGGGCCGAAGATGCCCCGACCGGCACCGTGGTGGAGGAGGACCTGGGTGTGCTGTTCCGCAGGGCCTACCGGCTGCATTGCTGCGCCATGCTCCTGCGCCTGCTCGACCCCGATGTGCGGGAGAACTACGCGCGCCCGGACATCCAGCGCGCGCAGGAGTGCTTCGCCGAGGTGAGGCGGGAGTGCGGTGAGTTCTTCGCCACCGATCTGCGGGAGGTCGATCTGCGGGGAATCGACCTCGGCGGCGTGCGGTGGGGGCAGGGGACGCTCTGGCCCCCGGAGCACGAGCGGGAGATCCGCGACCGCTCGCGGCTGCTCGACGACGGCGTGTTCGAGATCAGCGAGGGTGTGGGCACGGGCCCGTGCTCGAACAGTGTGAGCTGATGGGGGGCGTCCTGCGGAGCGGATCGCTGAGCTGGAAAACCAGGAGACGTCCCATCATGTGCGCTGCTAGCGTCCGGCTCCATGAACCCCGTAACCGATGCAGAGATCCGCTCGTCCTTCGCGAACTGCTCCAAGGGCGAGGCCAAGAGGGCCAATCTCCCCAAGGGGCTGAACGAGATGCCCTGGGACGACCTCGACTTCCTGGGGTGGCGCGACCCGGGGGCGCTGGACCGCGGTTACATCGTCGCCGAGCGGGAGAGCGGACTGGTCGGGGTGACGCTTCGGGCGTCCAGTGGGGTGCGGCGGAGCCTGACCAAGAGCAACATCTGCTCGCTGTGCTCCACCGCGCACGCCGGGACCGGGGTGGTGCTCTACGCCGCGCGCCGGGTGGGGGCGGCCGGTCGGCAGGGCAATACCGTGGGCGCCTACATCTGCGGTGACCTCGCCTGTTCGCTCTATGTCCGGGAAAAGAAGAAGAACGCCGCGGCGGAGCGGCACCTGGAGGGCGTGCCGGTAGAGGACCAGATCGCCGATACCGTCCGCAACCTTGAGCAGTTCCTGGACCGGGTCCTCGACGTCTCCGCCTAGGAGCGGGGACCCTGACGGCACAGCGGGCCGGCACGGTCGGCCCCTGGGAGGAACGCGAGAGCCGTTCATGGTAGGCAAGGGTGAGCCAGACCTCAGTGCCGAGATGTGTTAGTGAAAGGTAGGCGACCGTGGGCGAGTTCGTTCGTGTCGAGGCCGACCCGGCCAACCCCGCCGTAGCCGTGATCCGCTTGGACCGTCCCAAGATGAACGCGCTCAACGCGCAGGTGCAGCGGGAGATCGGTGCCGCGGCAGAGCAGGTGGGCGCCGACGACGCGGTGCGCGCGGTCGTCATCTACGGCGGCGAGAAGGTCTTCGCCGCCGGGGCCGACATCAAGGAGATGGCGGACATGAGCTACGCCGACATGTCCGCGCACTCTCGGGCGCTGCAGGATTCCTTCACCGCTGTCGCCCGCATCCCCAAACCGGTCATCGCCGCCATCACCGGCTACGCCCTGGGCGGCGGCTGCGAGCTCGCGCTGTGTGCCGACTTCCGCGTGGCCGCCGACGACGCGAAGCTCGGCCAGCCCGAGATCCTCCTCGGCGTCATCCCGGGCGCCGGGGGCACGCAGCGTCTTTCCCGGCTGGTCGGACCGGCCAGGGCCAAGGACCTCATCTACACCGGCCGCATGGTCGCGGCCGATGAGGCGCAGCGGATCGGCCTGGTCGACGAGATCGCCCCGGCGGCCGAGGTGTACTCCACGGCCGCCGCTATGGCGGCGCGCTACGCCAAGGGTCCGGCGATCGCGCTGCGGGCCGCCAAGCAGGCGATCGACAACGGACTGGAGACCGACCTCGACACGGGGCTGGAGATCGAGCGGCTCCACTTTTCCGGCCTGTTCGCCACCGAGGACCAGAAGACCGGTATGCGCAGCTTCGTGGAGCAGGGGCCTGGGAAGGCGACGTTCTCCGGCCGGTAGGTCGAGCCGCGGTCCCTCCGCCTCCCGTGTGGCAGGGGGAGCAGCCTGGGGCGTGGCCGCCCGCCCGCCCGTCCGAATCCCCGCGCCCCGCTGCGGAGCCCCGCCTTCCCGCACCGTGCCGCGGGGGAGGGGCCGCGGTCGTCTCCGTGTCCGAAATCCGTGATTCGCGGGCGCTTTTCCGGAACCGGGGACAAAATTTTTCCGTCATACTCGTGGGGTCACCCGAATAGCGTCATGCGTGGCATGGCGCTGGGGTCGTTTCTTCCCCCGAGCAATCGGGGGATCCGGGTGGTGTCGACACCATGCGCCCGCGCCACGGTGGCGGTTGCCCCCGCGGGCACCGGACGAGTGGATGCGGGTGGAGATTCACGAGACGTGACGGCCGCCCCCCCGGGGCCGCGTGGCCGTCACGAAACCCGGATGTTTCCGCCAGCTAGGCTGGACGTGGTGATATGCGGGCATTGAGGGGATGAAATCGCTATGGCAATGACGGCAGGTTTCCCCGAGGGCGAGGAGCTGCCGGAGCGTATTGGCCCGTACGTGATCCGCCGCCGTATCGGGCAGGGCGGAATGGGCGTTGTGTATCAGGCCGAAGACCCCCGCACGGATCGGCTGGTCGCGATCAAGGTGCTCCGTCCGGAGGTGGCGGGCGACCAGATCGCGCGCGCCCGGCTGGACCGTGAGGTCGCGACGATGCGCCTGGTGCACAGCCGCAACGTCGCCGAGGTGATCGACGCCGACACCTCCGCCCGGCTGCCATGGGTCGTCACCGAATACGTCCCCGGCCCCACGCTCGACTCCACGGTCACCAACCACGGCCCCCTGCGCGGTCGCGCGCTCACACGCTTCGTGACCGGACTCGCCCAGGCGATCGACGACATCCACGCCGCTGACGTCATCCACCGGGACCTCAAGCCGGGCAACGTCATCATCTCCAACGGCGAGCCGATCGTCATCGACTTCGGCATCGCCCACGCGGTCGACGGCGCCAAGCTGACCCAGACCGGCACCTTCGTCGGTACCCCGAGCTACCTCTCGCCCGAGGTCATCGAGGGCACCGACCTCGGTCCCGCCACGGACGTGCACGCCTGGGGCGCCACCGTCGCCTTCGCCGCCACCGGCGAGGCGCCCTACGGCGCGGGCTCGTTCGAGGTCATCTTCTTCCGCATCCTCAACGGCGAGATCAACATCGACGGCGTCCCCGAGGCGCTGCGGCCGATGATCATGCGGGCGGTCTCCCGCGACATGGCGTCGCGGCCGACGGCCGCGCAGCTGGTCGCCGAGGCCCGGCAGCTCAACCTCGACCTGCCCTGGACCGAGGACGCGGCGCACGCGAGCACCGGGCTTACCGGGAGCCACACCGTGCACGCACCCATGCCCGATCAGCAGCGCGGCACCGCCTCGGCGTCCGGTCCCGGCGCGGCGGCCGGAGGAGCGGCGGCAGGCGCTGCGGCCGGCGCGATGGCCGGCGCCGCCATGGGGCCGGGCGACGGCGATCCCGCGGCCCCGCGGACCCCGGCCGATCCCGACGCGCGGACGACGCGGCAGGCGCCGCCGTCCGACGACGCGGGAACGGCCACCGGGATGGCTCCGACCGACGAGACCGGTCGGCCCGACCGCACGATGGTCGCGGGGAGCGGCGCCTTCGACCAGGCGACGCGGGCCGTTCCGGTGGACGAGCCGCAGGCCACCGGCTACCTGCCGCCCGATGAGCCGGACAACGACCGCGCCGGCCCGCACACGATGTACTACGACTCCACCCTGCGGCCGGAGGAGTTCCGAGACATCCTCACGCCCGTCGATCAGAACGGGCCCGCGCGCCGTGCCGACCATACGGCCACGTTCCAGGGTGACGACTATGAGGACGAGCCGCGGCGCGGCCTGTTCGACCGGATCAAGGGCTCTGGCAGTGACCGGCTCAGCGACTACCTGGGCACCCGCGGCGACGGATACCACGACGACTACGACGACGCGGAGCCGCGTCGGCTGCCGTCGCTCATCCTCATCCCGGTTCTGCTCCTGCTGGCCGGGTTGGGGCTGCTGGTGCCCTGGGTGGGGCTCGCCCTCGGCGTTCTCGTCGCCTCGGTGCTGGGCGCGCTGAACCTGGTCAAGGCCGAGCACGCCCGTCGGCTCCAGACCCGGGGCCCGCGCAGTTCCGACAGCGTGGTGATCGCACTGAGTATGCCGTGGGCGCTGATACGCAACCTCGGCACGACGCTGCTGTACGGCGCGGGGTACCTCCTCGGCGGCCTGGTCATCGGGCTGATCATCGCGTTCACCACCGGGCAGAACGACGCCAACACCGTGAGCTCCTATGCCATCGTGATCGTGGTGCTCGGCAGCTTCCTCGGCCCCAACGGGCGCGGCGCGCGCGTTGAAGCGGTGCGGCTCGTCGACAGGATCAACATCCGCAACGTCTATGTGTACTGGGGAGTGATCGCCGCTCTCGTCCTGTTCACGATGCTGGTCTACTCCTTCGGGCTGACCGCGGCGGCCTACTGGGGCGGGGCCGGCCCGGCGGACTGGTTCGCTTCGGCCCCGACAAGTAATTAGGTTAGGCTTGCCTTTATTGAAACCGCGCCGGGGTCGGCGTTTGCCCTCTGGCTACTAGTCAGTAACATCGGGGGTATCACCTGAGTCATCAGGCGGGATGGCGTGACGTGAACGTCGCCCCGCTGCCGGATGACACCGGAGCATTTGGCACCCTTAGGGACCATACGCAGCAAAGACGCAGCAGGCGTCCGCGCCGCCCGAGCGGGCGGCGCACAAGAGCGCAGGGAGGTCGGCCACCGGCCATGAATATTGTCGTTTTGGTCAAGCAGGTCCCGGACACGGCGACCGAGCGGAAACTCTCGTCGGATGACAACACGCTGGACCGCGCGGCGTCGGACGGTGTCATCAACGAACTCGACGAGTACGCGATCGAGGAGGCACTGCTTCTCAAGGAGAAGCACGGCGGCGAGGTCACCATCCTGACGATGGGCCCGGACCAGGCGACGGACTCGATCCGCAAGGCCCTCTCCATGGGCGCCGACAAGGCCGTCCACCTCGTGGACGACGAGCTGCACGGCTCCGACGCCCTGCAGACGGCCTACGCGCTGTCCCAGGCGCTTCGCAAGGTCGGCTTCGACCTGGTGGTCCTGGGCTCGGAGTCGACCGACGCCCGGACCGGCGTCGTGGGCGCGGCCCTGGCCGAGTACCTCGGCGCGCCGCAGCTCACCCTCGCGGGCAAGGTCGACGTCGACGGCTCCGCCATCAAGGTCCAGCGCCAGACCGACTACGGCTACGACGTCGTCGAGGCGCAGCTCCCGGCCGTGGTCTCCGTCGTCGAGAAGATCAACGAGCCGCGCTACCCGTCGTTCAAGCTCATCATGCAGGCGAAGAAGAAGCCGGTGGAGAAGCTGACGATCGCCGACGCCGAGATCGACCCCGCCAAGGTCGGCCTCGCCAACGCCGGGACCGAGACGCTGGACTTCGCCGCGGCCCCGCCGCGTGCCGCGGGCACCATCGTCAAGGACGAGGGTGACGGCGGTGTGAAGGTCGCCGACTTCCTCACCGAGAAGAAGTTCGTGTAGGTCCGGCGGAGACGAAAGAAGGATTAGGGATATGGCTGAGGTCCTCGTCCTCGTCGACCACGTCGACGGAGAGGTCAAGAAGGTCACCACCGAGCTGCTCACCGCGGCCCGCCGCATCGGCGAGCCCGCGGCCGTGTGGATCGGTGAGGGTGCCGAGTCGGGCAAGGCCAAGCTGGCCGAGTTCGGCGCCGAGAAGGTCTACGTCGCGTCGGCCGAACTGAACGACTACGTCGTCGCCCCGAAGGCGGAGCTGCTGGCCAAGCTGGCCGGTGAGAAGTCCGCCGCCGCCATCCTCGTCTCGGCCACCGCCGAGAACAAGGAGGTCGCCGGCCGGACCGCCGTCAAGCTGGGCTCCGGCGTGCTCACCGACGTCGTCGACGTCAACGCCGAGCTGGTCGCCGAGCACAGCATCTTCGGTGGCGCCACCATCACCCACGCCAAGGTGAGGTCCGGTGTGCCGGTCATCGCGGTGCGTCCGAACTCCGTGCCGGCGGAGGCGGCCCAGGGCGCCGCCGCTCAGGAGCAGGTCACCGTAGAGATCTCCGACGCGGCCAAGGGCGCGAAGGTCGTGGAGCGCGTCGAGCAGGAGCGCGGCGCGCGTCCGGAGCTCACCGAGGCCGCGATCGTGGTCTCCGGCGGCCGCGGTGTCGGCTCGGACGACTTCTCGGTCGTCGAGCAGCTGGCGGACTCGCTCGGTGCCGCCGTCGGCGCTTCCCGCGCCGCCGTCGACTCCGGCTGGTACCCCAACCAGTTCCAGGTCGGCCAGACCGGTAAGACGGTCAGCCCGAACCTGTACATCGCGCTGGGCATCTCCGGTGCCATCCAGCACCGCGCCGGTATGCAGACCTCGAAGAACATCGTCGCGGTCAACAAGGACCCCGAGGCACCGATCTTCGAGCTCGCCGACTTCGGCGTCGTGGGCGACCTGCACAAGGTCGCGCCGCAGCTGACCGAGGAGATCAACAAGCGCAAGTAGCGCGACGAGCGCGCAGCGCCACGCCGCGGCAGCGACGGCGGTGGCCCCGGGCAGCGCGCCCGGGGCCACCGCTTTTGCTGGCCTTCTCCCGGCGGGCGGTCGCCTCGGGTACGGAAGGTGGGCCCGGCCACCTCTGGCCACTCCGGACCGGCCGGGGCGATTCGTCGCAATTCACCGCCGTATCCTGAGAAGGCCATGGTGTATCTGGATCACGCAGCCACGACATCCGTCCGTCCCGAGGTCATCGCGGACATGACGGAGGAGTTCGGCCACCTCGGGAACGCGTCGTCACTGCATGGCGCGGGACGCCGGGCCCGCCGGGCGGTGGAGGAGGCACGGGAGGTCATCGCCGACGCGACCGGGGCCGCGCCCAACGAGGTGGTGTTCACCGCGGGCGGGACCGAGGCCGACAACCTCGCCGTCAAGGGGCTGTACTGGGCCCGCAACCAGGCCGACGCCGCGCGGCGCAGGATCCTCGTCAGCGCGGTGGAGCACCACGCTGTGCTGGACCCGGCGCGGTGGATGGCCGACCACCAGGGCGCGGTGTACGAGGAGCTGCCGGTCGACGGGTTCGGCCGGGTCCGTCCCGAGACGCTGCGCGAGGCGATCGAACGCGACCCCGGCGACGTCGCGCTGGTCTCGGTGATGTGGGCCAACAACGAGGTCGGCACCGTGCAGCCGATCCACGAACTCGCCGCGATCGCGCGCGAGTACGCCATCCCGTTCCACACCGACGCTGTTCAGGCCGTTGGCTCCGAGCCGGTCGACTTCGCCGCCTCCGGGGTATCGGCGCTCACCCTGACCGGCCACAAGATCGGCGGCCCGGTGGGCGCCGGTGCGCTGGTCCTGGCCCGCGGGGTCGACCCCGTCCCCGTGCTGCACGGCGGCGGTCAGGAACGCGAGGTCCGCTCGGGCACCCTGATGACGCCGCTGCTGCGCGGGTTCGCCACGGCCACGCGACTGGCGGTCGAAGAGCGCGTGGACCACGCCGCACATCTTGTCGCGCTGCGCGACGAGCTCATCGCCACGGTCCGCAAGGCCGTCCCCGACATCGTCGTCAACGGCCACCCCGTCGAGCGGCTGGCCGGAAACGCCCACATCTCGTTCCCCGGCTGCGAGGGCGACGCGCTCCTCATGCTGCTCGACGCGCACGGCATCGCGTGCTCGACCGGTTCGGCGTGCTCCGCCGGTGTGGCCCAGCCCAGCCACGTGGTGCTGGCCATGGGCGCCGACGCGGAGACCGCGCTCAGCTCCCTGCGCTTCTCGCTGGGGCACGGCTCATCGACCGACGACATCACCGCGCTCGGCGCGGCCATCGGCCCCGCCGTGGAGCGGGCCCGGGCCGCCCGGAGCAAGCGCCGCTGACAGCCGCGCGTCCCCGAGACCTTCGGAAGCACGCTGGCTGCAGAGCGTCGTGGTCAGCGCGTGGGGAAAGGCGGGCGTTACTGGCCCAGCTGGCGCTTGATCGGCTTCAGCAGCTGATTGACGCTGTCCCAGGTCGGGTCCAGGCGGCTGCGCACCAGGGCGCGCCCTTCCGACCACTCCCGGACGGTGGCCTCCAGCTCCGGCAGGACGCCCGATTCCGGGTCCACGTAGTAGTGGAGCAGCCGCTGGCCGCCCACGGTCTGCCGGGCGAGCAGCGCTCCGTTGTCCCCGAGCAGGTCGTCCAGGCGCGCCGTGAACGCCTCCAGGGCGGAGGCCGACGGTTCGGCGGGCAGCTTGTCGGCGTCGCTGTTGGCGTACGGCAGGGCGACGGTCACCGACAGGCTCATCGCCGGGAAGTCGCGGCGGTGCAGCGGGTGCCTAACCGCGATCTCGATGATGCCGCGCAGCGGGATGCGCCCCTGCACGGTGACCCATCCGCCGCTGCCGAACGCCCCGGCCAGCTGCCGCACGACCGATGGCATCGACGTCGGCGGAAGCGGGTCCAGGGGCTTCTCCGACAGCGGCGTGACCTGGGAGATCCAGCGCACGTAGTCGTCCTCGCCGAGCGCGAGCAGTACCACGTGCTCGGCCACCGCCTGCTGCGCCTCCTCGGGGAGGAACATGTTGTCCGGGTGGTAGACCCCGGCCTCCATCATGCTCCGCTGCTGGTCCACCCGGAGCGAGACGCTGCAGTGGGAGAGGTCGAGCTCGTGGTCGTCGGCCGTGTAGGTCTCGCCGAGCTTGGCGTGGTCGGCGGGGATGGCCGGGAAGAAGTGCCAGTCGGGGTCCTCGGGGGCGGCGCGCATCCACCGCTCGGCCAGCACCCGTGCCTCGTCGTCGGCGCCCGCCACCAGCGTCAGCGCGTAGGAGGGCGCGCCCTCCGCGGCCGCCTCGTCCGCTTCCGTCAGCCGCGCCAGCAGTTCCTCGGGGGCCGCGTCGGCGGGCAGCCCGAGGTCCCCCAAGCCGCCCAGGCCGCCCGGGTCGGAGCTGGGAGCGGGGGACACCTGCCACGCCAACGCGGGATGGATGCGCGTGACGCGGTCGGTCAGACGTTGTGCGACCTCGGCGGAAACCGCCGACCCGGCATCGATCGAGGCCGCCAGCTCGTCACGGACGTCGGCCCACTGGGACCAGAACTCGTCAACGGCGACGGCGGAGTCGGATGCTGCGGCATTGCGGCGACGGAACAGAGCCATGGCCACGATTTTCGCAGAGCTGAGCGGCTGCTGCGGCACCAGCGGACGTTCGCCGTCCGGTCTTTGCTCAAATCGGGCACGTTGGTCGAGGAGATTGGTCGAGGAGAGAAGACGGTGGCGAACGCTGCCGTGTGATGTGGGCGACGACCGGTCGGCGTCCCACCGGGCACGGGGGAGCGGCACCACAGCCCCTGCGCCGGTCACAGCGGTGCGCCGCCGCGTGGGAAAAGCGGTGTCGGACGTCGTCCTCGGTGGCCGCGGTGGCATTAGTCTGGAAGGCGTTATGACTTTGCGCGTACTCGCCGCCATGTCGGGCGGCGTCGACTCCGCGGTCGCGGCCGCCCGCGCGGCCGAGGCCGGGCACGACGTCACCGGTGTGCACCTGGCCCTTTCCAAGAATCCGCAGTCCTACCGCACGGGCGCGCGGGGCTGCTGCACCGTCGAGGACTCCCGCGACGCCCGGCGCGCCGCGGACGTCATCGGCATCCCCTTCTACGTGTGGGACATGGCCGAGGAGTTCGACCGCGAGGTCGTCCAGGACTTTGTCGCCGAATACTCGGCGGGGCGCACCCCCAACCCGTGCCTGCGCTGCAACGAGAAGATCAAGTTCGAAGCGGTGCTGGACCGCGCCATCGCGCTCGGGTTCGACGCCGTGGCCACCGGCCACCACGTCCGCAAGGTCGACGGCCGCCTTGTGCGCAGCGTCGACGCCGACAAGGACCAGTCCTACGTGCTCGGTGTGCTCACGCGCGAGCAGGTGGCGCACGCCATGTTCCCGCTGGGCGACTGCACCAAGGACGAGGTGCGGGCCGAGGCGGACCGGCGCGGCCTGTCCGTGGCCGACAAGCCGGACAGCCACGACATCTGCTTCATCGCCGACGGCGACACCGCGGGGTTTCTGAACAACCGGCTGGGCGGGGAGCCCGGCCCGATCAAGGACGAGTCCGGCGAGGTCCTGGGGACGCACAACGGGGCGCACACCTTCACGGTCGGCCAGCGCAAGGGCCTGAACCTGGGTGGGGCGCCCGACCGCCGCTATGTGCTGTCCATCGAGCCGGTGAACAACACGGTCACGGTGGGGCCGCGCTCGTCGCTGCGCGTGGACGAGATCGTCGGGCAGCGCCCGGTGTGGAGCGGCTGCGACCCGATCACCGAGCCGACCGCCTGTACCGTGCAGCTGCGCGCGCACGGCGAGGTGTATGGCTGCACGGCCTGGCAGCGCGACGGCGAACTGGTGATCCACCTGGACGAGCCCGCGACCGGCGTGGCGGCCGGGCAGGCGGCCGTCCTGTATGACGGCGACACCGTGCTGGGGTCGGCGACCATCACGGCGACCGCCCGCCGCGAGGAGACGGCCCCGGCGGGCTGACTCCCGGGATGTTCGACCTCCTGGATCTGTCGCTGGTCTCGGAGATATTGACCGAATAATCGACCGAATATCCGCCGAGATGTGGTCGATATCTCCGAGACCAACGTCGCTTGGGGGTGGATGCCCAGCCGTCGGGGGAGGAGTCGGGGTGACACGGCCGACAGTGTCCTTTCATTGGGGTTAGGTTAGCCTTATCGTTGTTGTCGGTCGCACGGGTGTGGAGGAGGCGGCATGCCGTACGGGTTCCTGGAAGGCCAGCCCTTCTGGGTCGTGTACTTCACGCTCTTCGCCATCGTGCTCGTCCGCGCCCAGGCCACCTACTGGCTGGGGCGCGGCGTGTGGGCCGGGCTGCACCGCACCGGCATGGCCGAGCGCTTGGGCACCAAGCTCACCCGCGCGCACGACCTCATCGACCGCTACGGTCCCCCCGCCGTCACCCTGTCGTTCCTGACCGTCGGCATCCAGACCGCCGTCAACTTCACCGCCGGCGCCATGCGGATGAGCTTCCCGCGCTACCTCGTCGCGATGCTCGTCGGCTGCATGGCCTGGGCCGGTGTCTACAGCCTGGGCGGTATCGCCGTCATCGCGGTGTGGTGGAACCTCTTCATCCGCTCCCCGCTCCTCGCCGTGGGCGCCGCCGCCGTGCTGATCGCGCTGGTCGTCGCCCTGGGCCGGGTGCGGCGTCGCCGCAGGGCCGCGGCGGCGGCCGCGTCCGCCGGCCCTGACGGCCCCGCCGAGCCCACCGAGCGCTCCGTGTCCTGACCGGTGGGAACCCCACCCGCAGTGCTCTAACCTTGGGCGTCGTGACGCAAGCGAGATTTCCCTGGCCCGAGGCGAGTTCCACCGGCGTCGGCTCCTACCCCGGCGATGACCCCGACGAAGCCGTCCGCACGATTCTGGGCGAGCTGCCCGACCTGCCCCACCTCCCCGAGCTCCCCGCGCGCGGCGCCGGGGCCGACATGATCGGCCGCACCGCCGGCCTCCTGGTCGACCTCCCCGTCGAGGTGCAGCCCACCGCATGGCGGGTAGTGCAGCGCCCCGGCCGCGATCTCACCCGCGCCACCGACTTCCTCCGCTACGACGTCGACGCCCTGGAAGAGCACGCCAACGCCTACCGCGGCCCGCTCAAGATCCAGGTCGCCGGCCCGTGGACGCTCGCCGCCGGGATCGAGCTGCGCTCCGGGGAGAAGCTGCTCGCCGATCACGGTGCCGTCGCCGACCTCACGGAGTCGCTGATCGAAGGGGTCCGCGCGCACATCTCCGACGTGCGTACCCGGGTCCCCGGTGCTGACCTGCTGGTCCAGGTCGACGAGCCGTCCCTGCCGTCCGCGCTGGCCGGCGCCGTCCCGACCGCCAGCGGGTACGGCCGGCTGCCCGCGATCGACCGTGCCACCGTGGAGGACCGGCTGCGCGGGCTCTTCGGCGCGATCGCCGACGCCGCGGCCTTCCCCCTCGCCCACTGCTGCGCCGCTTCCCCTCCGATCGACCTTCTGCGCCGCTCCGGAGCGCGGGCGCTGAGCCTGGACGCGACCCTGCTGACGCGCGCCCACGACGAGCACATCGGCGTGGCCGTAGAGGCGGGAGCTGGGCTTTTTCTGGGTGTCGTGGCGAGTACGGACTCGGTTTTGTCGGACGCTGCCGATACCGTCGATCCTGTACGTGAGCTGTGGAATCGCGTCGGCTTCGCCCCCGAGGGACTCGCGGCGACGGTGGTCACCACCCCGACGTGCGGGCTGGCCGGGACTTCCCCGACCCACGCGCGCGCGGCGCTCACGGCGTGCCGGACGGCCGCCCGCGTGCTGCGCGACGAACCACGGCGATAGACGGCAAGGAAAGGACGTACCCGGGTGAGCGCGGAAAATCCGGCGGCCGCTGACGGTATCCCCGCGGAGGTGCGCGAGCGCCACGCCGAGCTGTGCCAGGAGATCGACGACCACAGCTACCGGTACTACATGCAGAACCCGATCATCTCGGACGCCGAGTACGACGAACTCATGGCCGAGCTGCGCGCCATCGAGGACGCCCACCCCGAGCTGATCACCCAGGACTCGCCCACGCAGAAGGTCGGCGCGCCGATCAGCGTCGACTTCGCGGCGGTCGAGCACCTGCGGCGCATGGAGAGCCTCGACAACGCCTTCAGCGCCGAGGAACTCCTGGCCTGGACGCAGCGCGCCGGCGGCGAGGTCCCCGTCGACGCCTACCTGTGCGAGCTCAAGATCGACGGCCTGGCCGTGGACCTGGTCTATGAGAACGGCCGGCTGGTCACCGCCGCCACCCGCGGCGACGGCCGCGTCGGCGAGGACATCACGCTCAACGTACGCACCATCGGCGTCGTCCCCGACCGGCTCGACGAAAGCGTCCGCCCCGCCCCCGAGCTGCTGGAGGTGCGCGGCGAGGTCTTCCTCCCGGAGGAGGACTTCAAGGAGCTCAACGCCCGGCTGACGGCCGAGGGAAAGCCGCCGTTCGCCAACCCGCGCAACGCCGCCGCCGGTTCGCTGCGGCAGAAGGACCCCCGCGTCACCGCCACCCGCCCGCTGAGCATGCTGGTGCACGGCGTGGGAGAGCACCGGGGCGTGGAGATCACCCGCCAGTCGCAGGCCTATGACCTGCTGCGCGACTGGGGCCTGCCGGTCAGCGACCGGTACCGCGTGGTCACCACCACCGCGGAGGTGCGCGCGTACGTCGACTACTACGGCGAGCACCGCCATGACCCCGAGTACGAGATCGACGGCATCGTGGTCAAGGTGGACGATGTCGCCCTGCAGCGCCGCCTGGGTTCCACGAGCCGCGCCCCGCGCTGGGCCATCGCCTACAAGTACCCGCCCGAAGAGGTCACCACCAAGCTGATCGATATCAAGGTCGGCGTGGGCCGCACTGGGCGCGTCACGCCGTACGGCGTCATGGAGCCGGTCACCGTCGCCGGGTCCGAGGTGGAGTTCGCGACGCTGCACAACGCCCAGGAGGTCGAGCGCAAGGGCGTACTCATCGGCGACACCGTCATGCTGCGCAAGGCCGGGGACGTCATCCCGGAGATCCTCGGCCCGGTCGTCGACCTGCGCGACGGCACCGAGCGCGCCTTCGTGATGCCGGAGACCTGCCCGGAGTGCGGCTCGCCGCTGGGCCAGCAGAAGGAGGGCGACGTCGACCTGCGCTGCCCCAACGCGCGCGCCTGCCCGGGGCAGCTGCGCGAGCGCGTGTTCTACATCGCCAGCCGCAAGGCCCTGGACATCGAGGCGCTGGGCTACGTCGCCGCCACCGCTCTCACCCAGCCGCTGGAGCCGGAGGAACCGCCGCTCAAGGACGAGGGCGATCTGTTCGACCTGACCGTGGAGCAGCTGCTGCCGATCCGCACCCTGGTCCTGGACCCCGACACCACGGAGCCCAAGCTCGACCCCAAAACCGGCGAACCCAAGGTGGTGACCTTCTTCGCCAACCAGAAGGGGGAGCCGAAGAAGACGGTCGAGAAGCTGTTCGAGCAGCTGGAGCAGGCCAAGAGCCGCCCCCTGTGGCGGGTGCTGGTGGCGCTGTCGATCCGGCACGTCGGTCCGCGCGCCGCCGAGGACCTGGCCCGGCACTTCCGGTCCATGGACGCGATCGCCGATGCCTCCGAGGAGGAGCTGGCGTCGGTCGACGGCATCGGCCCCACCATTGCGCAGTCCATCGTGGAGTGGTTCACGGTCGACTGGCACCGTGAAATCGTCCGGAAATGGCGCGCTGCCGGGGTCAGAATGGAGGAGGAGGGCGCGGGCACCGGGCCGCGCCCGCTGGACGGCGTCACGGTCGTCGTCACCGGCTCGCTGGAGGGCTTCACCCGCGACGGCGCCAAGGAGGCCGTGGCCGAACAGGGGGGCAAGGCCACGTCGTCGGTCTCGAAGAAGACCGGGTTCGTGGTGGTCGGCGACAGCCCCGGAAGCAAGTACGACAAGGCCGTGAAACTGGGCGTCCCGATCCTGGACGAAGACGGATTCACCGTCCTTCTGGAAAAGGGGCCGGAAGCGGCCATGGAACGCCGGCTGCCCACGGAATGACCCCTATGCCTGCGCGCTGACCTGCGTCGAAGCCCCCGGGCGGCGGCGCGCGGCCGGATTATGCCACTGGCCCTCTACTATGGGCGACCACTAGGCTACCTGTCGCAGTATTGTGGAGTGAATCGGGTAATTTCGCCAGGCCCGGCCCGCCTTACTGAAAGTCCTCATGTGGCGACACCTGGTTACAGATCATCGTAGGGTGAGGCGGTGACCGGGTTTACCCGCAGATTGCAAACGATGGCTGTAACGGTCATGGGGGTGACCGGAACGGTTGAGACAGATTTCGTGAGGAGTACCCGCGCCGCGATGGATCCGCCGACTCGGCGCGGCACTCCATGAAGCACCCCGAGGATGTCTATGTTGGATCCCAACAACACCCGGGATGTCGGCCCCCGGGTCGGGACGCCGCTGTGGCTCTACCTCGCCGGCACCACGGTGTCCGGTTGTGCTCTCCTCGGCCTGTCGCTGTACTGGCTCGGCCTGGACCGGTTGCAGCTGCTCGCGGGGCAGCCGCTCATCTGGGTGATGCTGTGCATGGTGGTCCTGGGCGAGCTGCGCCCCATCGCCACGCCGCGTACCCCGGCCGACAATGGGGCGCCGACCTCCCTGCCCTTCTCGTTCGCGCTGCTCATCTTCTACGGCCTGGCCGTGGCCGGACTGGTGCAGGCCATCGCGTCGGTGATCGCGGGCATCGCCCGCGGCCACGCCCCGCACCGCACCGCGTTCAACGTGGCCCAGTACGTCCTCAGCTTCGGCGTGGCCGACGCCGTTATCCGGATGATCGTCCCCCACGCGCAGCGGATCCCCTGGGTTCCGGACGGCGCCGAACTCCTCGTGGTGGCCCTCGCCGGGGTCTGCTACTTCGTCACCAACCTCGTGCTGGTGGAGTGTGCGGTGGCGATGCACGAGCGCGCTCCTCTGCACGGCACCCTCACCCGCGACCTGGGGCAGCGCCTGTTCGTCAACGGCGTTCTGCTCAGCCTCGCGCCGCTCGTGGTCGTGGCCATGACCCACGAGATCTGGCTGGTCCCGCTCTTCTCCCTGCCGCTGGTCGCCCTCTACACCAGCGCCACCCTGTCGGTGAAGCGCGAGCACCAGGCCAACCACGACGAACTGACCGGCCTGGCCAACCGCAAGCTGCTGATCCTGCGCACCCAGGAGGCGCTGAGCGAGGCCCAGCAGCGCGATCACCGCGTCGGTCTGCTCCTCCTCGACCTGGACCGGTTCAAGGAGGTCAACGACACCCTGGGCCACCCCACCGGCGACCGCCTGCTCCAGACCGTCGCGCGGCGGCTCACGCACAGTGTGCGCCCCGGCGACCTGGTGGCCCGCCTGGGCGGCGACGAGTTCGCGGTCCTGCTCCCGCAGGTGCGCGACGCCGCGTCGGCCCGCGAGGTGGCGGCGCGGCTCCGGGTGTCGCTGGCCGAGCCGATGCGCCTCGACGGCGTCGAGTTCGACCTGGAGGCCAGCGTCGGCATCGCCCTCTACCCCAACCATGCCCCCGACTTCGAGCTGATCATGCAGCGGGCCGACGTCGCGATGTACGTCGCCAAGGAGCACCGCACCGGCGTCGAGCTCTACGCCCCCTATAAGGACCGCAACTCCACCGCCCGGCTCAGCCTGTTCGGCGAGCTGCGCCGCGCCCTGGTCGAGGACGAGCTGGAGATGTTCTACCAGCCCAAGGTGACCCTGGGCGGGGAGCACCGGGCGGTGGGCCTGGAGGCACTCGTTCGCTGGCGCCACCCCCAGCGGGGCGTGCTCCCGCCCGAGGAGTTCGTTCCGCTGGTGGAGCAGTCCTACCTCATGCGCAGCTTCACCCACGAGGTACTGGAGAAGACCCTGCCGCAGGTGGCCCGCTGGCAGGCTGAAGGCGTCCGGCTGCCGGTGGCCGTCAACCTCTCCGCCCGCGAACTGCTCGACCCCACCCTGCCCGACATCGTCGCCGCCGGGCTGCGCCGCCACGGTGTGCGGCCCGAAGCGCTGCGCCTGGAGATCAGCGAGCGGGTCATGGTGGCCGAGGCGGAGGCGGTCACCCCGACCATCCTGGCGCTGGCCGACCTGGGCGTGTCCCTCTCCCTGGACGACTTCGGCACCGGCTACTTCACCCTGGCCCGCCTCAACGGTCTACCGGTGGAGGAGATCAAGATCGACGAGTCCTTCATCCGCCGGATCGTCGACGACCCCGACGGCCACGTCATCGTGAGCTCCGCCGTCGACCTCGTCGGCTCGCTGGGCATGCGCGCGGTGGCCGAAGGTGTGGAGAGCGAGGCCATCGCCAAGGCCGCCGCGGCCATGGGATGCTATGCCGCCCAGGGCCGGTACTTCGCCCCACCCATGGAGGCCGGGGAGGCCACCGAGTGGCTGCTGCGCGACAGTGGCCGGGACCGCCCCGCCGAAGAGCCCACCCGCTCGGCCTAGATCGAGCGGCCTGGATTGAGCGGTGACGCCGGGGGGAGTTCCGGGCGTCACGCGGTATCCCGGCCCGCTCCGACGCCCGCCCCTCCGCGACGGTCATAGGATTGACCTGTCCCGATCCGCCGAAGAAACGGTTTGAGAATTCATGTCCGCCATCACCCGCGATGAGGTCGCTCACCTCGCCCGGTTGTCGCGGCTCGCGTTGCAGGAGGACGAGCTGGACCAGCTCGCCGCCCAGCTGGATGTCATCATCTCGGCTGTGGCCAAGGTGCAGGAGGTCGCCACCGGCGACATCCCGCCGACCTCCCACGCCCTGCCGCTGACCAACGTGTACCGCCCCGACGAGGTCCACCAGGGGCTCAGCCCCGAGGAGGCGCTCGCGGGTGCGCCCGCGGTGGAGGACCAGCGCTTCCGCGTTCCGCAGATCCTGGGGGAGGAAGAGTGACCAGCGCAGAGGAACGCGCCGAGATCATCCGGCTGAGCGCGGCCGAGATCGGGGCCGCCGTCAAGGCGGGCACCTACTCCGCCGTCCAGGTCACCGAGGCCTTCCTGGACCGCGCCGCCGAGGTCGACGGAGACGTCCACGCCTTCCTGCACATCGACCGGGAGACCGCGCTGGCCCAGGCCCGCTCGGTCGACACGCGCCTGGCGTCGGGGGCGGGGCTCGGCCCGCTGGCCGGTGTCCCCGTCGCGCACAAGGACGTGTTCACCACGGTCGACATGCCGACGACGGCCGCTTCCAAGATCCTCGAAGGCTGGCGTCCGCCTTACGACGCCACCGTGACGGCCCGCCTCCGCGAGGCCGGCCTGGTCATCCTCGGCAAGACCAACATGGACGAGTTCGCCATGGGGTCCTCCACGGAGAACTCCGCCTACGGTGTGACGCGCAACCCGTGGGACCTCGCCCGCATCCCGGGCGGCTCCTCCGGTGGCTCCTCGGCGGCCGTCGCCGCATTCGAGGCGCCGCTGGCCACCGGCACCGACACGGGCGGCTCGATCCGCCAGCCGGCCGCGGTCTGCGGTCTGGTCGGCGCCAAGCCGACCTACGGCGGCTCCTCCCGCTACGGCCTGATCGCGTTCGCCTCGTCGCTCGACACCCCGGGCCCGTTCGCCCGCAACGTCCTCGACGCCGCCCTGCTGCACGAGGCGTTCTCCGGGCACGACCCGCACGACTCCACGTCCGTCGACGCCCCGGTCCCGCCGGTGGTCGACGCCGCCAAGCGGGCGGACGTCGAGGGCATGCGCATCGGCGTCGTCAAGGAGTTCGGGGGCGAGGGCTACCAGCCCGGTGTGCTGCAGCGCTTCCACGAGGCCGTCGAACTGCTGGAGTCCCTGGGCGCCAAGGTCGTCGAGGTCTCCTGCCCGAGCTTCGACACCGCCCTGGCCGCCTACTACCTCATCGCGCCCAGCGAGTGCTCCTCCAACCTGGCGCGCTTCGACGCGATGCGCTACGGCCTGCGCGTCGACGACGACGGCACCCGCAGCGCGGAGGAGGTCATGTCGCTGACCCGCGCCAAGGGCTTCGGCCCGGAGGTCAAGCGCCGCATCATGCTCGGCACCTACGCGCTGTCCAGCGGCTACTACGACGCCTACTACGGTTCGGCGCAGCAGGTGCGCACGCTCATCAAGCGAGACTTCGAGGCGGCCTTCAAGGACGTCGACGTGCTGGTGTCGCCCACCGCGCCGACCACCGCCTTCCCGATCGGCGAGCGCGCGGACGACCCGATGGCGATGTACCTGGCCGACCTGTGCACGATCCCGACCAACCTGGCCGGGAACGCCGCACTGTCGGTCCCCTGCGGGCTCGCCCCGGAGGACGGCCTGCCGGTCGGCCTGCAGATCATGGCCCCGGCCCTGGCCGACGACCGCACCTACCGGGTGGGGGCGGCGTTCGAAGCCGCCCTGAAGAGCAAGAGCGGCGCCGACCTGCTCAGCACCAGCCCCTACGCGGTGTAAGGCACCACCGGGCGCGGACGCGTCGCCGCTGGCGGCCACGCGCGATAGGGCGAGGCCGGGGGTCCGATGCGGACCCCCGGCCTTTCCTGCTTTCCCGGGCGTGGCGCGTGAGATGGCTTTCCGGGTTCCGGCGGACCGGTGCCAGGGGGCGGACGGCAGCTGGGGAGAAGACGCCGAACGCCCGCCGCCGTAGTCCTACGGCGGCGGGCGTCAGGCGCCCCTCAGGGAGCCGCGGAGCGGTGCGATCCGCTCTTCTTTCTTACTCTCCGGCGCTGTCAGTCGCGCTGCGGCGCTTGCGGCTCAGGTAGATCGCGCCGCCACCGGCACCGACGGCGGCCACACCAGCGGCGACCAGACCGGTCAGCGCGGCACCGGTCACCGGAAGCGACGGCTTGCTGTCATCCGGCTTGGGCGCGGGGGTCTCCTTGTCATCCGGCGCCGGCGTCGGCGACTCCTTGTCGTCCGGCGTCGGCGCCGGCGACGGGGTCTCGCTCGGCTTGTCGGTCGGGGTGGGAGTCGGCTTGGGCTTTTCGGCCTCGGCCCACTTCACGGTGACCTCGCTGGTGACGGTGTGCTTGCTCGTCTTGGCGGTGATCAGCGTCTGGGTGTCCTTCTGGCCCTCGACGCCCTTGAACAGGCGCCCGACCTTGACCTCGGCCGAGGTGGACGCGGAGACCGTGGCCTCGCCCGGCTCGGCGTCCTTGGGGACCTTGACGCCGAAGGAGCCGCCGCTGGCGACCTTCTCCACCGGCTTGCCGGTCTCAAGGTCGACCAGCTCCACACCCTCCGGCGCGCTGAGGTCCAGCGGCACGGAGTCGCCACTGGTCTCGACCTTGAACTCGCCGACGGTCTCCCCGGCCTTGCCCTCGGCGGACTCCGGGGTGATGGTGAGCGACGGCTCGGGCTCCTCGATGGGGGCGGCCTTCTCGACCAGGTACTCGTAGAGCTTGATGACGTTCTTGTCGTTCTCGAAGCTCTTGCGGTCGAGCTCGACGCCGTTGCTGAAGTGCCAGATGGCGGCCTGCGTACCGGCGACCGCCTGACCCGCGCTGAGCCCGGTGGCGCCGCTCTTGCTCGCCAGGACGGCCGGGTCGCCGACCGTGGGGTAGGAGTTCTGCAGGATCCAGTGGACCTTGGCGGAGTCGGCGGCGAAGTCGCCCTTACCCGGGTAGTTGGCCCAGTCGCCTTCGACGTACTCCGCGTCGTCGACGATGGAGGTCTCGTAGTCGATGCAGTAGGTCTGCAGCGTCTGGCCGCCCTCCAGCTTCAGGTTGAAGAGGTTGGCGTAGATGGTCTTGCGGTCGCCGTCCTTCTCCTTCATGACGACCGCGGGGCCGTTGACGGCGTTGCCCACGTAGGTGCCGCGGGCGGCGGCGTCGTCGGCGAGCGCGGGCGAGGCGGCGGCGCCGAACGCGAGCAGCGCGGCGGTGGCGGTCGCGGCGACCGTGGTCAGGGCACGACCGCGGCGCTGGGGGCTGTGGGGGTTCATCGTGTCGATCAAGTTGTGTCCCGGTGAGAACTAGGGGAACCGGATGGTGCCATCCGGTGCTGTCTAACGCGGATGACAGGTGTGGCCGCAAGGTCCGGGCCGCATGCGCCGCCATGCGGCGAGGCGGGTCCGGTGCGTCATGTGCGGTAGTCCGGCCACAGGCTTGGATGTAGATCGAACGCCCTGGGGGCGTGTTTGTCGTTCGCCGTTTTCGCGGTGAGGGTCACGGGACCGCGGCGGCGAGCTTTCCAGACCGCACCGCCTGATACTAGCGACCCGTTTCCGGGCTTCCAACAGGCCTGGCAAAAAAGACGGCAATCTGCTGCGGTCTGCCCTATTTGTAGCACCTTGCGAGGCGCCTTTTGGAGATCGCCAAGGTCAGATAGGCGCAGAGTTCTCTTTTCGGGCGCGGCCCTTCTCGGGGGGCGCAGAATCGGTCGGTACCTTATTGGCTTCTCGATGTCCGTAATGACCTGCGGAAACCTTTCCGCGGCCATGCGGTGCGACTACTTTCGGTGGTTGCGCTGGGACAGATAGATCACACTCGCCCCGACAACGAGCAGAGCGGCCCCGCCGAGGATGAGGGACCCCGCCCAGGTGCCGGTCAGGCCCAGTTCGTTCTCGGGGCG
Source organism: Nocardiopsis rhodophaea (assembly GCF_039530945.1). Lineage (NCBI taxonomy): Bacteria > Bacillati > Actinomycetota > Actinomycetes > Streptosporangiales > Nocardiopsidaceae > Nocardiopsis > Nocardiopsis rhodophaea. Next base: position 76,480 of record NZ_BAAAPC010000016.1, on the reverse strand, counting down.
GCGGTCATCCGCGACGACGACACCGCCGGGCGAGTCGGCGGGCGCGGGAGGTGGCGGCGATGGCACGGAAGCCGTCGGGGCAGCTGGCCCGGAGGGGGCGGACGTCGGCGTGGGCGGCGGGGACGGGGCCTCGGCCGTCTCCTCGACGCTTCTATCGCCGCTCCAGTCCACCTTGGCCGACGCCGTGCGGGAGGATGTTCCGGCTCCCGCGGTGACCAGGGGCTGGGTCCGCACTCCGTCCTTGCCGGTGAAGAGCCCGCCAGCCGCCAGGACGGCGTTCTCAGCCCGGGCGTAGACGGTCGCGATGCCCTCCGGAACCGCGGGATCCACCTCCACATAGAACGTTTCGCCGTTGGGCACCTCGGTGATCGGGGCTCCCTCACCATCGATGAGCCGCGCCGAACGCGCGCCCTTCACCGCGACCGCGACTGGTGCGTCGTCCGTCGTCCGCACGGTCAACGGGCCGAGTGGCTCGGCGGGGTCGGCCCCCGCGATCCGGTCCGGCGTCACGGCCACGGACGGCACGGGTGGAGCGGTCGCGCTTTCGGCGGCCCCACCGACCAGGTAGTCGTACAGCGCGCTCACCGCCGCCGACCGCCGGTCGCCGAGGTTCAGCGCGCCTTCGAGCTCGATGTCGTTGGTGAAGTGCCAGATAGCGGCCTGCGTCCCCGCGATCGCCTGGCGCTTGCCCAGCCCCGCGACTCCGCTGTCCGCGCCCAATTGGTCGAGGTCGACCTTGGGATAGGAGTTGCGCACGATCCAGCTGACCGGCCCGGGGTCGATGCCGCGGCCGGCCGGGTCCGTCTCCCAGGACGCCTCCGTGTAGGCCGCCGTGCGGTCCACGCTGGTGCTGATGTCGGCGCAGTAGGCGGGCAGCGACGTGGTGCCGTCCACGCGCAGGTGGTAGAGGGAGGTCTCGACGTCGGTGCCGTCGGACAACCGGATCGTCTCTCCCGATACGGGGTCGCGGTCGACCCGGGCGATGCCGTCAGCGGCGTCCGTGGGCGCGGCGCCCAGGCACAGAGCGGCCACGGTGGTCAGCACCGCGCCACAGCGCCGCAAGATGTGTCGCATGCGTGGGTGGCTCCCTGACAGGCGGGCTCCTGGAACCGATGACAGCAGGAACGAGGCGGGCAGGAGGATAGGGAGATCGTTGCGGTCCCAAAGATAGCCGCCGGACTCCTCCCGGTTCGGGGAAAGCACGGAGGAGTCGCCGAATCGTGCGCGGGCTGTGACCCGATGACAAGACCGCTCATATGCAGGCATGGCGCAGCTCACGGCGCGGTTCGGGCCGCGTTCGTGCGTGGCGCGGCTCAGAGGATCGGTAGGCTTCTTGGTGTCCCCGTAGGCGGCCGGTATAGCGGGGACGGGGCCACCGGTCCCACAGCACATGTCGGAAAAGTCCCCACCGGCGGGACGGCGCGCAGCGGGGCGCTTGGGAAGACGGAAACGGATAGTGCGGCGATGGTTGGCGCGGTAACGAGCGGCCCTGGCACCAACGGCGGCCCTGCGCCGGTGGCGTACGACGACGCCATGCGGTCCTATGAGCCGGTGCTCGGCCTGGAGACGCACATCGAGCTGGGCACCGCCTCGAAGATGTTCTGCTCGTGCTCCACCACCTTCGGGGCCGAGCCCAACACCCAGGTCTGCCCGGTCTGCCTGGCCCTGCCCGGCTCCCTGCCGGTGGTCAACGGCAAGGCCGTGGAGAGCGCGATCCGCCTCGGCCTGGCGCTGAACTGCTCGATCGCCCCCTGGGGCCGCTTCGCCCGGAAGAACTACTTCTATCCGGACATGCCGAAGAACTACCAGATCTCCCAGTACGACGAGCCGATCTGCGTCGACGGGCACCTCGACATCACGGTCGACACCCCCGACGGTCCCAAGGAGATCCGGGTCGAGATCGAGCGCGTGCACATGGAGGAGGACACCGGCAAGACGTCCCACGTCGGTGGTGCCACCGGCCGCATCCACGGCGCTGACTACTCCATCGTCGACTACAACCGCGCCGGCATCCCGCTGCTGGAGATCGTCACCAAGCCGATCGAGCACACCGGCGAGCTGGCCCCGCTGGTCGCCCGCGCCTATGTCAGCGAGCTGCGCGACCTCGCCCGCTCTCTGGGGATCTCCGACGTCCGCATGGAAGAGGGGTCGCTGCGCTGCGACGTCAACGTCTCGCTGATGCCGCGCGGCGGCACCGAGTGGGGCACCCGCAGTGAAACCAAGAACGTGAACTCGCTCCGCTCCGTCGAGCGCGCCGTGCGCTACGAGATCGAGCGGCAGGCCGGTGTCCTCGACGCCGGGATGCGCGTGGTGCAGGAGACGCGCCACTTCCAGGAGAACAGCGGCACCACCGTCCCCGGCCGCAGCAAGGAAGAGGCCCAGGACTACCGCTACTTCCCCGACCCCGACCTGGTGCCGGTCGCCCCGAGCGCCGAGTGGATCGAGGAGCTGCGCGCCACCCTGCCCGAGCTGCCCGCGGCCAAGCGCGCCCGCATCAAGGCCGAGTGGAATCTGTCCGACGAGGAGCTGCGCGACCTCATCAACGCCGACGCCATCGACCTCGTCTCGGCCACCGTCGACGCCGGAGCGCCGTCCGCGGACGCCCGCAAGTGGTGGCTGAACGAGCTCTCCCGCCGCGCCACCGAGAACGAGACCGAGCTGTCCGCGCTGCCGATCACTCCGGCACAGGTCGCCCGGGTCGTCGAGCTGGTCGCGGAGGGCACACTCACCAACAAGCTGGCGCGCCAGGTCATCGAGGGTGTCCTCAACGGTGAGGGTGAGCCCGACGCCGTGGTCGAGGCGCGCGGACTCAAGGTCGTCAGTGACGACTCCGCGCTGGGCGCCGCCGTCGACCAGGCGATCGCCGACAACCCCGACGCCGCCGAGAAGATCCGCGGCGGCAAGGTGGCGGCGGCCGGTGCGCTGGTCGGTGCCGTCATGAAGGCGACGCGCGGGCAAGCCGACGCCGGCCGTGCCCGCGAGCTGATCCTGGAGAAGCTCGGGGCCGCGTGATCCTCCGACGCGGCGGACGTCGCTCATGTCACACAGTGTGAGCGTCTTGTCGCCGCGTCTGTGGCTCATCCTCTATCTCCGCGTGACATTGGCTGATTAGCCTGGTCACGGCAGCAGCACAGACGGATTGAACGGATGATCCAGCGGAGCGGGTCCTCGGCCGATGCGTTCACGGGGACGAGCGCTCTCGGAAAAGCAAACGCCGAAGGGGACAGTCCTCCCCTGAGCAGCGCCTCGGGGTCCGCCGGACAGCCGTGAGCCCGGCGCTCTTCGCCGCACGGACCTTGGGAGTCGAAGAGGGCGTGCCCTCTTCGACGCGGAAGATTCCCAGAGGGTCTGCCCTCTTCGACTCCCATGATCGGAAGGTGCCCATGAACACGGCCGTCGCGGTGGGACGCGCCGCCCTCTCCGACCGCATGGTGTTCGCGTTCGCGTGGGCGCCGCGATGAACGGCACCACGCGCCTCTTGCTCGGGGGCATCCTGGCGCTGTCGGTTCTCTACGCTCTCGGCGCGCTCGTCGAGGTCGGCGACGGCCTGTCGCTGACCACGTTGCTCGGCAGCTGGCCAACCGCGGTCACCGCGGGCCTGGCGGCCGCCTCCCTGCTGTACGAGGCGCGCCGTCGTGCGCGGGGGACGGACGACGTCGAGGCCAACGTCGACGGCGCCGACGCGGTGGGGGCCCTGCGCTTCCTGGGGTTCTCCGCGCTGGCGTGGTGTGCCGGGGCCGTCACCTACGCCGTGACCGGGCTGATCACCCCCAGCGTCGCCTTCTCGCTGACCTTCGGCGACCTCTTCGCGCTGTTCGCGCTGCCGCTGTTCGTCATCGGGTTCACGCGCTTCGCCCCGCTCCCACGCGGTGTCCGTCCGTCGATGCGGCACTTCACCGACAGCTACGTGTGCGCGGCCGCGCTGTTCTCCGCGGTGTGGCTGCTGCTGTTCGCTCCGCTCTACCACGAGCTAGGCCAAGGCACCGGCTTCCTCGCGTTCGCGCTGGTCTATCCGATCGCCGATATCGCGGTGCTGTGCCTGCTGGCGCCGCTGGTGTTCACCTCGCCGCACAGCACGCGCCGCGCCGTGCTCATCGCCATCGGCGCGTTCGTCATCATCTGCGGCGCCGACCTCATCGGCGCCATCACCCGGCTCACGGGTGAGCCGCTGGCCGGGGGCATCGAGCACCCGGTACGGCTGCTGGGCTTCGCCCTGCTCGGCAGCCTTCCGTGGCTGATCAGGGAGCGGGCGGGCACCACCCCGCGGAAGATCACCGGCCGCGGCCTCTACCGGTTCGCGCCGGAGATCGCGGCTGCGGTCGCGGTGTTCGTGTCCACCATCGTGCTCACGTGGGGCGCGCTGCGGCTGGAGGGCGTGGCTCCCGTGCTGCCCCTGGCGGCCGGTTCGGCCGTCCTGGTGCTGCTGGTGCGGGCGAGCGGCCTCCTGGAGGAGAACGTCACGCTCACCCGCATCGTCCACACGCGGGAGCGGCACTTCCACGAACTGGCCCGCAACAGCGGCGACGTCATCCTGATCCTTGAGTTCGACGCACGGGTCTTCTACGTGAGCCCGGGAGCCGCCGAAGCGTTCGGCTACCGGCTCGACGACATCCTCGCCGAACCCGTGACGACACTCATCCACCCCGAGGACCTGCCCCGGATCGGTGCGGCGATGTCGGCGTTCAAGCGCGGCGCCAGCGAGGGCATCCACCTGCGGGCGCGGGTGCTGGCGGGCGACGGCACCTGGCGGCACACCGAATCGACAGCCTCCCTGTACGAGCAGCCCGGCGAGCCCGACCGGCTGCTGGTGACCACGCGCGACATCAGCGCGCAGGTCGCGCTGGAGGACCAGGTCAACCACCTGACCTTCCACGACGGCATCACCGGCCTGCCCAACCGCGCCTACCTGGAGGAGCGCGCCCGCGAGGTGCTGACCCGGCGCGAGCTCGCCTTCGGGCCGACGGAGGAGGTCGCGGCGATCTTCCTCGACCTCGACGGGTTCACAGCCGTGAACGACTCGGCCGGCCACACCTTCGGCGACTACCTGCTCGCCCAGGCGGCGCGGCGGCTGCGCACCACGACCCGCGCCGGGGTGACCCTGGCGCGCTGGGGCGGTGACGAGTTTTCCGTCCTGATCGAGGAGGGCGCCCACGCCCAGCAGGTGGTCGACCTGGCCGAGCGCCTGGTACGGGCTATCAGTGCCGAGCCGTTCCAGGTCGCCGACCAGGAGGTCGTGCTGACCGCGAGCGCCGGTGTGGCCTTCGCCGAGCGCGGGATGGACAGCGGGGAGCTGCTGCGCAACGCCGACATGGCCATGGCCCGCGCCAAGGAGCAGGGCGGCGGGGGACGCCTGGAGATCTACGCCGCGCACATGCACGCCAAGGTGGTCAACCGCCTGGAGCTGCAGACCGAGCTGCGCCAGGCGCTGGCCGACAACGCGTTCACCCTGGAGTACCAGCCGGTTGTGGATCTGGAGACGTCCCAGGTCACCGCTGTAGAGGCGCTGGTGCGCTGGCGGCGCGGAGACGAGCTGGTGCAGCCGGAGGAGTTCATCGGCCCGGCCGAGGAGTCCGGGCTGATCACCCCGCTGGGGGAGTGGATCCTGCGCGAGGCGTGCGAGCGGGTCGCGATGTGGCGCGCCTCCGACTGGGATATCGGGCTGTCGGTGAACCTGTCGGTGAAGCAGATCCTCTCGCCGCGATTCGTGGAGACGGTGGCCGGTGCGCTGGAGGAGACCGGTCTCCCGGGGCGTGTGCTGACGATGGAGGTCGACGAGGAGGTCCTGCTGGAGAACCCGGGCGAGGCGGTGGAACGCCTGGCGGAACTGCGCCGCCTCGGGGTCCGGCTGGCCATCGACGACTTCGGCATGGGCTACGCGTCCCTCGCGCACCTGCGCGAGCTGCGGGTCGACGCCATCAAGATCGACCCCTCGTTCATCCGCGACCTGGGACAGGACGGCACGGTCACGCTGCTCACCCACACGATCATCCGCCTGGGTCAGGACCTGGGCATGGACGTCGTCGCCGAGGGTATCGAGCGCTCCGACCAGTTGGAACAGCTGCGCTCCATGGGCTGCGGGCACGGCCAGGGCTTCCTGGTGGCCCGGCCGATGGTGGCGGAGGGAGTGGAGGCCCTGGTAGGTGGCGGGGCCGAAGTCGCGTTGTGAATAACCCCGGCGCGGCCGGGGCGCGCTGGCTAAGCTGATCCACGCAACAGAACGCCCCCGCAGGCATTGCCTGCGGGGGCGCCCCTACCACTGCGAAAGATACAGCATGTCCAACAGCATTGAACAGCGGGTCGGCCGACTCGAAGAGATGGAGACCGCTCGGAAGGTTGTCGCTGACCAGACTCGTCTCTGGCAGGGCATCGTTGATGATCGTCTGAGGCTGATCGAGCAGGTTGCCTCCAACCGTGAGGAGGCGGCTGAGCGTCGGGACCAGAAGGCGCAGGAGCAATTCGAAAAGGTTGGTGAGCGTCTGGACACCTTGGATAAGGGGCAGAAGCGCACCAACAAGCGTCTGGATTCTATGGAGGGACGAATGGACTCCATGGACAGCCGCTTGAGCTCTGTGGAGAAGGAGCAGCGGAAGACTAACAAGCGGTTGGATGCGATGGATGCCAACCTCGTCGAGCTGCGCGACCTGTCAGCACGCCTTGTGGCGAAGCTCGGCGCCTGACCTCCCTCACCCCACTCCGGTGCCCCGGCGGGAATCCGTCGGGGCACCGCCGTTCCGCCCGCTCCACCGTGCAACCGTATGGTGAGCATCACATGTCACATCGTGAGACAAAAACGTGTTTCGGTTGACGGGCTGGTGTGCGCTCGGCCATTGTTAACACCGTGCAGAGCAACTTCCTCATTCTCGTACTTGGTCGGCGCGCAGCCAGCTGACCAGGTCATTCGCTGCGCGCTCCCCTCAACCGCACGTCGGCGGTGAGGGGTTTTTTGTTGCCAGGCACAATCGACCGACCACCCGCCCTCTCCAAAGGATCTTGTGATGACCGAGCAGATGACCGGAGCCCAATCGCTCATCAGGTCGCTGGAGCACGCCGGCGTGGACGTGGTTTTCGGGATTCCCGGTGGAGCGATCCTTCCCGCCTACGACCCCCTCTACGACTCCACCAAGGTCCGGCACGTCCTCATGCGGCATGAGCAGGGCGCCGGTCACGCGGCCGAGGGATACGCCTACGCCACCGGGCGCCCCGGCGTCTGCATGGCGACCAGCGGCCCCGGTGCGACCAACCTCGTCACCCCCCTCACCGACGCCCACATGGACTCGGTTCCGATGGTCGCCATCACCGGCCAGGTCGCGAGCCAGGCGATCGGCACCGACGCGTTCCAGGAAGCGGACATCTGCGGCATCACCATGCCGATCACCAAGCACAACTTCCTCGTCCGCGACGCCGCCGACATCCCCCGGACGATCGCCGAGGCGTTCCACATCGCCGGTACCGGCCGCCCCGGACCGGTCCTGGTGGACATCGCCAAGGACGCCCTGCAGTCCTCGACCGCCTTCAACTGGCCGCAGCGCCTCGACCTGCCGGGCTACCGTCCCGTCACCAAGCCGCACGGCAAACAGGTCCGCGAGGCCGCGCGAATGATCGCCGAGGCCCGCCGCCCCGTCCTCTACGTCGGCGGCGGCGTGGTCCGCGCCGGAGCCTCCCAGGAGCTGCGGGTGCTGGCCGAACTGACCGGCCTGCCGGTCGTCACCACGCTTATGGCGCGCGGAGTCTTCCCCGACTCCCACCCGCAGCACGTGGGCATGCCCGGCATGCACGGCACGGTCGCCGCCGTCGGCGCGCTGCAGAAGGCCGACCTGATCATCGCGCTGGGCGCTCGGTTCGACGACCGCGTCACCGGCAAATTGGACACCTTCGCTCCGGACGCCAAGATCGTGCACGCCGACATCGACCCGGCGGAGATCTCCAAGAACCGGCACGCCGACGTCCCGATCGTCGGCGACTGCCGCGAGGTCCTCGCCGATCTGGTCGTCTCCGTCCGCAACAACCAGGCCAACGGCCGCCACGGCGACTACTCGGCCTGGTGGGACCAGCTCGGGCGGCTGCGCGATAACTACCCCCTGGGCTTCGACGAGCCCGACGACGGCTGCCTCGCGCCCCAGCGCGTCATCAAGCGCCTCGGCGAGATCGCCGGCCCGGAAGCCGCCTACATCGCCGGCGTCGGCCAGCACCAGATGTGGGCCGCGCAGTTCATCAACTACGAGCAGTCGGGCTCGTTCGTGAACTCCGGCGGCCTGGGCACCATGGGCTTCTGCGTCCCGGCCGCACTGGGCGCCAAGGCCGGAAACCCGGACCAGACCGTGTGGGCGATCGACGGCGACGGCTGCTTCCAGATGACCAACCAGGAGCTGGCGACCTGCGCCATCGAGGGCATCCCGATCAAGGTCGCGGTCATCAACAACGGCAACCTCGGCATGGTCCGCCAGTGGCAGACCCTGTTCTACGACGGCCGGTACTCCAACACCAACCTGCATACCGCGCCCAAGGAGCGGGAAAAGGTCCGGGTCCCGGACTTCGTCAAGCTCGCCGAGGCGTACGGTTGTGTCGGACTCCGCTGCGAGCGCGCCGAGGATATCGACGCCACCATCGAGAAGGCCATGGCCGTCGACGACGCACCGGTCGTCGTCGACTTCATCGTCAACCACGACGCGATGGTCTGGCCGATGGTCGGCCCGGGTGTCAGCAACGACCAGATCCAGTACGCGCGCGACCTCGCGCCGAACTGGGATGACGACGAGGAATAGGAAAGGGCTACAAGGACACCTCCCATGAGCCAGCACACGCTCTCCGTCCTCGTGGAAGACACGCCGGGCATTCTCACTCGCGCCTCGGCGCTGTTCTCCCGCCGCGGGTTCAACATCCACTCCCTCAGCGTCAGTACCACTGAATACGAGGGACTGTCCCGGATGACGATCGTGGTCAACTGCGACCGCCACCCCTTGGAGCAGGTGACCAAGCAGCTCAACAAGCTGGTCAACGTCATCAAGATCGTCGAGATGGACAACGACGCCTCGGTGCGCAGGGAACTCCTGATGGCGAAGGTCAAGGCCGACGCCGCCAGCCGTGCGCAGGTCATCCAGACGGCCGAACTGTTCCGCGCCGACATCGTCGATGTGAGCCCGGACGTGGTCGTCATCGAGGCCACCGGAAAGCCGGAAAAGCTCGAAGCGCTGATCCGCAATCTAGAGCCGTTCGGCATCAAGGAACTGGTGAAATCCGGGCTGGTCGCGCTCGGCCGCGGGCCGCGGTCGATCACCGACCGGTCCCTGCGGCCGGTGGAGCGCAGCGCCTGACGGGCTGGACCACCCCGCGAGCCGCACATCACCGTTCACGCCGGCCGCCACGGGCCGACGACGAAGCACTGAAACAAGGAGCACGCCGAAGTGGCAGCAGAGATGTACTACGACGACAGCGCCGATCTGAGCGTCATCCAGGGGCGCAAGGTCGCCGTGATCGGTTACGGCAGCCAGGGGCACGCGCACGCCCTGTCGCTGCGGGACTCCGGCGCGGACGTCCGCATCGGCCTTCCCGAGGGGTCCAAAAGCCGGGCCAAGGCCGAGGAGCAGGGCCTGCGCGTCGTCACTCCGGCCGAGGCCGCGCGCGAGGCCAACGTGATCATGATCCTGGTCCCGGACCACATCCACCGCGACCTCTACGCCAACGAGATCGCCCCCAACCTGCAGCAGGGCGACGCGCTCTTCTTCGGGCACGGCTTCAGCATCCGCTACGGTCTGATCCAGCCGCCCGAGGGCGTGGACGTCGCCATGGTCGCCCCCAAGGGCCCCGGCCACCTGGTCCGCCGCCAGTTCGAGGCGGGGCGCGGTGTGCCGTGCCTCGTCGCGGTGGAGAAGGACGCCAGCGGCCAGGCCTGGGACCTCGCCCTGTCGTGGGCCAAGGGCATCGGCGGCACCCGCGCGGGCGCGCTGAAGACCACTTTCAAGGAGGAGACTGAGACCGACCTCTTCGGTGAGCAGGCCGTGCTGTGCGGCGGCACCGAGGAGCTGATCAAGGCCGGTTTCGCCACGCTCGTCGAGGCCGGTTACCAGCCGGAGATCGCCTACTTCGAGTGCCTCCACGAGCTGAAGCTCATCGTGGACCTCATGTACGAGGGCGGCATCTCCAAGATGAACTGGTCGGTGTCGGACAACGCCGAGTACGGCGGCTACACCCGCGGCCCGCGCGTCATCACCGAGCAGACCCGCGAGGAGATGCGCAAGATCCTCCGCGAGGTCCAGGACGGCAGCTACGCCAAGGAGCTCATGGCCGAGTTCGACGCTGGGCAGCCGACCTTCAAGAAGCGCCGCGAGGTCGAGCAGAACGAGCAGATCGAGCAGGTGGGCGCCGAGCTGCGCCCGCTGATGAGCTGGCTCAAGGGCTAGTTCCCCGAGCGGCGGGCCCCGGGAGCGATCCGTCGCTCCCGGGGCTTTTGGCAGGCTGGAGCAGTGTCGGACGCGTTCGCCGGGGCCGGTCCGGGCCGTACCGCCACCCATGCATATCGGTTTCCCGACCTGCGGACTAGACTTTTGACGGCCATGCGGCCCGCCTTGCCAAGGCGCGGAGTTTGCCCAAGGCCGCACCCGTGCGGCCCCGTCGCAACCCACAAAAGGATCAAGCTGTGCCCAAACCCTCCGTTCTCGTCGCGGAAGAACTCTCGCCCGCTGGAATCGCTCTGTTGGAGGGGGACTTCGAGGTCCGCCACACCAATGGCGCCGACCGATCCGAGCTCCTGCCCGCCCTCGCCGACGTCGACGCCCTGATCGTGCGTAGCGCGACCCAGGTCGACGCCGAGGCACTGGCAGCCGCCCCCAACCTCAAGGTGGTGGCACGCGCCGGTGTCGGTCTGGACAACGTCGACGTCGACGCCGCCACCAAGGCTGGTGTGCTCGTCGTCAACGCGCCTACTTCCAACATCGTGAGCGCGGCCGAGCAGGCCGTTAACCTGCTGCTCGCCTGCTCACGGAACACCGCCCCGGCGCACACCGCGCTGGTCAAGGGCGAGTGGAAGCGATCCAAGTACAAGGGTGTCGAGCTCTACGACAAGACGCTGGGCATTATCGGCCTCGGGCGTATCGGCACCCTGGTGGCCCAGCGGCTCTCGGCGTTCGGGATGAAGCTGGTCGCCTACGACCCCTTCGTGCAGCCGGCCCGCGCCGCCCAGATCGGCGTGGAGATGCTGAGCTTGGACGAGGTGCTGGAGCGGAGCGACTTCATCACCATCCACCTGCCGAAGAACAAGGACACCATCGGGCTGATCGGTGACGAGGCGCTGCACAAGGTCAAGCCGAGCGTGCGGATCATCAACGCCGCACGCGGCGGCATCCTCGACGAGGCCGCCCTGTACCGCGCTCTGCAGGAGGGGCGGGTCGCCGGGGCCGGTATCGACGTGTGGACCAGCGAGCCGTGCACCGACAGCCCGCTGTTCGAGTTCGAGAGCGTGGTCGTCGCGCCGCACCTGGGCGCCAGCACAGAGGAGGCCCAGGAGAAGGCCGGAACCCAGGTGGCGCGCTCGGTCAAGCTCGCGCTCTCCGGTGACTTCGTGCCCGATGCCGTCAACGTGCAGGGTGGGACCGTGGCCGAGGAGGTCAAGCCGGGCCTGCCGCTGACCGAGAAGCTCGGCCGCATCTTCACCGCCGTGGCCGGCGGCATCCCCGAGCGCATCGACGTGGAGGTGCACGGCGAGATCGCGGCGCACGACGTCAAGGTCGTCGAACTCGCCGCCCTCAAGGGCGCCTTCGGCGACGTCGTGGAGGACGCGGTCACCTTCGTCAACGCCCCGCTCTTGGCCAAGGAGCGCGGGGTCGAGGTCAACCTCGTGACCAGCAGCGACCACTCCGACTGGCGGAACCTGATCCGCGTGTGCGGGATCATGCCCGACGGCCAGCGGGTCTCGGTGTCGGGCACGCTGACCGGTCCCCGGCAGACCGAGAAGCTGGTCGAGATCAACAACTACAGCATGGAGATCCCGCTCAGCGCGCACATGGCGTTCTTCCTGTACGACGACCGCCCCGGCATCGTCGGCACGGTCGGCGCGCTGCTGGGCGACGCCCAGGTGAACATCGCGGGCATGCAGGTCAGTCGGGACGAGCAGGGCGGCACGGCGCTCATTACGCTCACCGTCGACTCCGCGATCCCCGACGCCACCCTGGACGCGATCTCCACCGAGATCCAGGCCGAGACCACCCGCCAGGTGGAGCTCGACTAGCGGCCGTGCCCCGGCCGCTCGTGAGGCGCTGCGGCGCTGCGGCAACGGGGCGGAGAGCGCTGCGGGGGCCGTCCCTGGACGCGGGCGGCCCCGCGTGTGGTGTGCCCCCGAGGCGCCAATGGCCGGCCCCGCGGGGAGAGAAAGAAGACCCCGAGGCCGTGCTCGACGCCGAAAGTCGAGGGCGGCGGCGATGCCCCGTTCTTCGGCGGGCGGGGGTCAGGAGGCCTCCTCCACGACGAACGCCCATGACGCTGACACCTCGGGCGGCGCTTCCTCGTTCGCCTCCCGCTCCTCGCTGGGGACGTACCACCCGGCGTTGACGATGACCACGCGGACCTCGGGCGGGAGCTGGGCGGAGACCTCGACGGGGTCTCCGGTGCGGTAGACGCACTCGGTGCCGGGGCCAGCGTCGGCCCGCGCGGCGTCACCGGAGTCGGGATCGGCAGCGTCGGCAGCGCGGGGGTCCGCGTCGGTCAGCGCGCATTCGTACTCGTCGATCATCCCCGTGGGGGTGCCGGACGCGCTGAGCGTGTCGTACAGGAGGAGGTCGACCCGGACCGGTGACACGCCGGTGGCCAGTTCGATCGTGACCCTGTCGGTGGCGGGAGCCCGGACGTCGTCTGCCACGCCCTCGGCGGTGGCCTCCTTCAGTTCGCCGTCGACGAACCAGGAGGAGTAGACGCGCTCGCCGGGCACACGCTCTGCTCCGGAGCCGCTCTCCCACCAGGCGCGGGGAACGTCCTCCGGCGGTGGGACGGCCTCGACGCGCGCGCCGGTGTCCGCGGCATCGGGTCCCCGCGACGGTGACGAAGCGGGTGATGCCGTCGGCCGCGGGTCGCAGGCGGCGAGGAGGGCGACCGCGGTGGCCACCGCCGCGATCGGGCGGAGCAGGCTCATGGCGTCTTCTTTCCCGATCGACGGCGGCGGATCAATCTGTACCGGTGGGTGCGGGCTCAACAGGTGATGTCGTTGCGGCGCCGGGAGGTCCGGCCCACATAGCTCGTCCCGTCCTCGACGCTCTCGTGGTAGGAGGAGCCCAGCCAGTCGCGGGTGTCGCCGACGCAGGTCGGGGAGCCCGCGCTGGCCCTGACGGACTGGCGGGAGCGTCGCTCTTTCATGCCGCTCGACCCGCGTTTCTCCCAGCCGTACCAGCGCGAGCGGTAGAGCACGGTCGCGACCCCGAGAGTGGGGACGGTCCGTCGGCAGCGGGTGTTGGCGACAACGCTGATGGTCCCCCGGGCATGGGAGGCCCTGTGCGGGTTGTGGGTCCTGCCGACGCAGCCGGCGGGGCTGAAGGCGGCGCGGGCCCGGGGGTCCCGCGGGCCGAGGGCGGCCTCGGGCGGGGCGTCCGCGTCGAGGTGGCTGATGTCCCGCGCGTGGGCGGGGGCGGCGGCGAGTCCGGCGGCGAGGACCGCGGCGGCCGCCGTGATCGCGGCGGCCCTCCACCCTGGTCTTCTCGCCAATCCGCGGTGCGGGGTCGGGGTCACTGTCACTCCTCGTGTGCGTCGCTGGGGGAAGAACCCGGGCCCGGTTCCGCCCCTCGGGATTCCCGGGGCGCTGAGCGCGGAAAACGCGTGTACGCACGCCGTGCGGATTCGCCGGAACGCCCTGACGCCAAGTGGGGAGAAAACGGCCGTACCGGGCCGCCGACCAGCGGAAAGAAAGACGGAACCGCCCGGATGGGGTTAGCCGAAATCCCGGGTTCGGGTGGTGGCCTTGGCGGTGAGGCGGGTCGACGCGGCGGGGTGTGGGGATGCGGAGAGTGACGGACGGGACCCCTGAGTGTGCGGATCCTCTGGCCGATTAATTGGACATCCGATAGTCTGTCGTCCTAGGAGTTACCGGCCGCACGGCGACGACGCCGCAGCGGCCCGGCGCACCAGGCTTCCGCACACGCAGTCACCACTTCGGGCGGCGGCCGATCCGGTATGGCGATCCCACCGGAGCGCGCGAACTTTTCCCGAGCTCACGGCCGCCCCGGCCTACCCGGGGGTGAACCATCGCGGCCGAGCCGGGTGCCGCATCCGTCGGCGTTTACCTCTGCCGAGCCGCGCGCGGCACTCCTGCATTCCTGTCTCCGACGTTGTCGAGCAGTTTCCCTGTCGTTCCCAGCGAGAGGATCGCCGCCATGTACGACACCACCGAAGTTCCGGCCCAGGACGAGGCGACCGAGGCCGTCCAGACCGCTCTGGACCGCCGCGACAACGGCGGCCCCGCGGGGCATTGATCCGGTCGGGAGGCCCACGGGCTGGTCGCGGAGTGGGGGGAGTGGGCGCACGCGCTCTCCGTGCTCGCTACCCTTGTCTCAAAACCTGATTGCATTCGTCCCATGATGTGAGACGAGTGGAGTGGGTGGCGGGTGCCCGCCGGCATCCGCCACCCCCGTGAGACAACAACCACCGCCGAAGAAGAAGCTGGCTCTCCCATGGCTGCTCGCACCGTCAAGCTCGCCGTCATTCCCGGTGACGGGATCGGTCCCGAGGTCGTCGCCGAAGGGCTGAAGGTCCTCTCCGCTGTCGCCCCCCAGCACGATCTCGCCTTCGACACCACCACCTACGAGCTCGGCGCCAAGCGATGGCACGCCACGGGCGAGACCCTGCCCGACACGGTGGAGGAGGAGCTCCGCGGCCACGACGCGATCTTCCTCGGAGCGGTCGGCGACCCGTCGGTGCCCAGCGGTGTCCTGGAACGCGGCCTGCTGCTGCGGCTGCGGTTCGACTTCTCCCACTACGTCAACCTGCGCCCGGTGCGGCTCTACCCGGGGGTCACCTGCCCGCTGGCCGATGCCGCGCCCGAGGACGTCGACATGCTCGTCGTCCGCGAGGGCACCGAGGGCCCCTATGCCGGAATGGGCGGGGTGCTGCGTCAGGGCACGCCCGGCGAGATCGCCACACAGGACAGTGTCAACACCCGCTTCGGGGTGGAGCGCGTGGTGCGCTACGCCTTCGAGAAGGCCGCCGTGCGCCCCCGCAGGAAGCTGACCCTCGTGCACAAGGATAACGTCCTCACCTTCGCCGGTGAGCTGTGGCAGCGCGTCGTGCGCGAGGTCGGCGCGGATTACCCGCAGGTCTCCGTGGACTACTGCCACGTGGACGCCGCCACCATGTTCTTCGTGACCCAGCCGCGGCGCTTCGACGTCGTCGTCACCGACAATCTCTTCGGCGACATCATCACCGACCTCGGCGCGGCCGTCGCCGGCGGCATCGGTTTGGCGGCCAGCGGCAACATCAACCCGGAGAACGCCTTCCCGAGCATGTTCGAGCCGGTGCACGGTTCCGCCCCGGACATCGCGGGCCAGTCCAAAGCCGACCCCACCGCCACCGTGCTCTCGGCCGCGATCATGCTCGACCACCTCGGGCTCGGCGCCGCGGCGCGCCAGGTCGAGAACGCTGTCGCCGGCGACCTCCAGGCGCGGGCCAAGGACGGCGGGGAGCGGTCGACCGCCCGGATCGGCGACGACCTCGCCCGGCGAGTAGCCGAGCAGGGCTGAGCCCAGCGGTCTCGGCCCTGCTGATACCTGATCGGCGCGGCCGGGACCTCGAACCCTCTACCGGTGTTGAGCAGCGGGCGCGCCAGTCGGCGCGCCCGCTGCTTCGCGAGGGGTGCCCGGGTCGACCCCGCGTGAGCGACTGACCCGGGTACGCGAGGTTATGGCCCCAGGCGCGTCGTTTCCGTCACACTAGATCTTGGACCGGCAGCGCTGCCGGTTCGACGTACCCGAGAGGACCACACCACCCATGAACAGCAGCACCACCACAAGCGGGTTGACGTTCGAGATTCAGCCCTCGACCCAGCGGAAGACCCCGCAGGAGCGAGCGGCACTTCTAGAAAGTCCCGGGTTCGGCAACGTGTTCACCGACCACATGGTCACCATCCGCTACACCGAGGACAAGGGCTGGTACGACGCCCGGCTGGAGCCGTACGGTCCGCTGCCCCTCGATCCGGCGACGGCCGCGTTGCACTACGCGCAGGAGATTTTCGAGGGGCTGAAGGCTTACCGCCACCCCGACGGCAGGGCCGTGTGTTTCCGGCCCGAGGCCAACGCCGCGCGGTTCAACCGCAGCGCGGCCCGGATGGCCATGCCGGAGCTGCCCGAGGACCTGTTCGTCGGCGCGATCGAGGCCCTCCTCGGACAGGACGCCGAGTGGATCCCCACCCAAGAGGACAGCAGCCTGTACCTGCGTCCGTTCATGTTCGCGACCGACGTCGGGCTCGGGGTGAACAACCCCTCGCGCAGCTACATGTTCGTGCTCATCGCCTCGCCCTCGGGCCCGTACTTCTCGGGCGGCATCAAGCCGGTCACGGTCTGGTTCTGTGAGGACTACACCCGCGCCGCCCCCGGCGGCACCGGCTTCGCCAAGTTCGCCGGGAACTACGCCGCCAGCTTCCTGGCCCAGGCGCAGGCCGTGGAGAAGGGGTGCGACCAGTGCGTCTGGCTCGACGCGGTCGAGCACCGCTGGGTCGAGGAGATGGGCGGTATGAACCTGTTCTTCGTCTTCGGCTCCGGTGACGACGCCCGGATCATGACGCCCGCCCTCACCGGAACGCTGCTGCCCGGGATCACCCGCGACTCGCTGCTCAAGCTCGCCCCCGAGCTGGGCATCCCCGCCGAGGAGGGCAGCATCTCCACCGACCAGTGGCGGGAGGCCGCGGCCAGCGGTGAGCTGACCGAGGTCTTCGCCTGCGGTACCGCCGCCGTCATCACCCCCGTCGGTGCGGTCAAGAGCAACCAGGGCGACTTCACGATCGGCGACGGTGCACCCGGCCCCGTCACCATGCGCCTGCGCGAGGAACTGGTGGCGCTGCAGTACGGCACGCGCGAGGACACCCACGGGTGGATCCGCACCGTGGCCTGACGCGGTCGGGCTGAAGCCCCGGGCCGGTCGGTGCGCCCCGACCGGCCCGTGTGTGCTCGGGGCCGACCGGGGCGCACCGGGTGCTCGACGTGGGGAAAGCGTCCGAACTGAGAAAATTGTGTCTCAGTTTATGAGACAAACGCTGGATGAGCTCGTGTTCCTCGCGGGGCATATGGCAGACTCGGTTCCGTGCCGTCTCAGGTGATCATTATTTCGAGGCGCGCTGGCTAGACCCGGACCCGCCAGCGCGCTGACCTCTCGTGTCCACGAGGGGTCTTTTTTGTTGGCGGGGGCGGGCCACCACAACCAGGACGTACATCCACCCGCGGGAGTTCGACCCATGCCTGACGACAGTTTCCACGTCTTCGACACGACGCTGCGCGACGGCGCCCAGCGTGAAGGCGTCAACCTCACCGTCGCCGACAAGCTGGCCGCCGCGAAGCTGCTCGACGAGTTCGGCGTGGGATTCATCGAGGGCGGCTGGCCTGGGGCGAACCCCAAGGACACCGAGTTCTTCCAGCGCGCTTCACAAGAGCTGGCGCTGAAGCACGCGCAACTCACCGCGTTCGGCGCGACCCGCCGTCCGGGTGTGCGGGCGGCCGATGACCCCCAGGTCGCCGCTTTGCGCGAATCCGGTGCGCCGGTCGTCACCCTTGTCGCCAAGAGTGACGGCCGGCACGTGGAACGCGCCCTGCGCACCACACGGGCCGAGAACCTGGAGATGATCGCCGACACCGTCGCGCACCTGCGCGAGCACGGGCAGCGGGTGTTCCTGGACTGCGAACACTTCTTCGACGGTTACAACCACGACCCGGATTACGCCGCCAGCGTCGTGCGCACCGCCACCGAGGCCGGGGCCGACGTGGTCGTGCTCTGCGACACCAACGGCGGGATGCTGCCCGCCGACATCACCCGGATCGTCACGGAGGTGGCCGAGCGCACCGGCGCCCGGCTCGGCATCCACGCCCAGGACGACAGCGGCTGCGCCGTGGCCAACACCCTGGCAGCCGTGGACGCCGGCGCCACGCACGTGCAGTGCACCGCCAACGGCTACGGAGAGCGGGTGGGCAACGCTAACCTGTTCTCCGTGGTCCCGGCGCTGGAGCTGAAGTACGGGCGCGCGGTGCTGCCGGAGGGGTGCCTGTCCGAGATGACGCGCGTCTCCCAGGCCATCGCCGAGATCGTCAACATCGCCCCGGCCACCCACCAGCCCTACGTCGGCGTCTCCGCGTTCGCGCACAAGGCTGGGCTGCACGCCTCGGCGATCAAGGTCGATCCCGACCTCTACCAGCACATCGACCCGGCCCGCGTGGGCAATGACATGCGGATGCTGGTCTCCGACATGGCCGGGCGCGCCTCCATCGAGCTCAAGGCCAGGGAACTGGGTGTGGACCTCGGCGGCGACCGCGACGTGCTCGGACGCGTGGTCGAGCGGGTGAAGGCGATGGAGAGGTCGGGGTACAGCTTCGAGGCAGCCGACGCCTCCCTGGAGCTGCTCCTGTGCGAGGAGCTGGGCCGCCCGGTCCGCTACTTCGAGGTGGAGTCCTGGCGGACCATCAGCGAGCGGCGTCCCGACGGCGGAAGCGTCAGCGAGGCCACCGTCAAACTCCACGTCAAGGGCGAGCGGGTGATCGCCACCGGGGAGGGCAACGGCCCGGTCAACGCCCTGGACCGCGCTCTGCGCTCGGCCCTTGAGGGGGTGTACGCCGCCTTGGCGTCACTCGAACTCGTCGACTACAAGGTCCGCATCCTGGAAGGCGCCACTGGAACCCACGCCGTTACCCGCGTGCTGATCGACTCCAGCGACGGCAAGGGCGAGTGGACCACGGTCGGGGTCGGCGAGAACGTCATCGACGCCTCCTGGATCGCTCTGGAGAGCGCCGTCACCTACGGCCTCCTCCGGCAGGGCTACACCCAGCCATAGCGCGGGGGCCGCACCCGGTCGGCGGAACGGGACCGTGCGTCCCCCGTGACATCGGGAGGGACGCCGCGCGCCCGGCCCGGCACCGCACGAAACGAAATGTGGCGCCGGCCGTGCCGGGTCCCGACGGCACGGCCGGCGCGGGGCCCGGGCGGCGGCCGGCCGCTCCCGGCGCCGTCCTAGCGGGCCCTTCCGGAGGGGAGGGTGACGACTCGACTTCGTAGAGTAAAGCAGTAGTAACAAGATCAGAAAATGCGCTGCGGTGGCCGAATGCGGCCACCGAATCCTTCGCCTGATATTTGCGATCATCGCATTTTGGTGATATCTGCGACCGGTGCTCAGGATTCCGCAAAAGAATGGAAAATACCAGCTCTGGGCCCTCGGCGGGGCGTGGATTTGTATTCACGTCGCGTCGCCGCGCCGATCGAACTCGGATAACATTCAACATTCCCGAATTCATCCACCCGCGACGAATTGCATGTCCGGGTACGGCGCACTCGCCAGGCGGCCCGCGGCAATCGGCCGCCTCAGGGGTTCGGCCATCCGTTGGCCGTGCACCCGTCCAGGCCGAAGGTCTGCTGCTGCATGACCGGGGCCGTCTCTCCGCGGCCGGGGCAGGGGACATGGCCCTTGCCGAGAGCGTGCCCGACCTCGTGGTTGATCACGTAGGTGCGGTAGGTCTCCAGGTCGCCGTCGAAGTGCTCGACACCGCTGACCCAGCGGTTCTGGTTGATGATCGAGCGTCCGCCCTGGTGGCACGAGACGTAGCCCATGGTCCGCAGCGGGGCGCACAGGGAGTCGACGGTGTCGGGAGCGGCGAGGGTGACACGGAAGTCGACCGGACCGGAGTCCACCCGCTGCATCGACATGGCGCCGTCCGCGATCCAGCTGCGGTCGTCGCTGAGGACCTGGTCGACAGCGGCGGCGAAGTCCTCGGGGTCCCCGGGAAGGCCTGTCTCGACCTCGACCATGTAGCGCTTGAGCGGCCCTTTGCCCGCGACCTCGCTCGTGCCGGGAACCACCGTGAGGTCACCGCTGCCGTCCTTGACCTCGTCCTCCACCGAGCGGAGCAGCACCGGGGTGTCCTCGCCCTTCCCCTCGTCCTCAGCGTCGTCGGCCACGGCCGCCCGGCGCTCACCGGGGGAGCCGTCGGTGTCCGCCGACGGGGAGGGGGACGCCGGCGTCGACGCCGTGGTCTGGGCGCCGTTCCCCCAGTCGGAGGTGCGGCCGTCGATCACGATGAGGCTGACGCCCGCCGCGACGACGGCCAGACCGACGATGAGCTCGATCCGGTAGCCGCTATTGCGGTGTCTCCCCGCCGGTCTTTGGCGGGCTGCATCCGATTCGGGCCTGGACAAAACGCGGGACCTTCCTGGGGTAATGGCGAACTTCCCCTCAGGATCCCAGAAGCCGGGCCTAAAACGGGCATCGCGAAGGTCAGGCGCGGGTCAGAAGAACGTTGAAAGCCGACCCGCGCCGATGACCCCTGATCACCCCTCGCCCGTGACGTGCTGGACGACCTCGAACCCCCACTGCTCGCTGTCGATGGCGGCCAGGCCTCCCTGGCCATGGCCGTGACCGTGGCCGTGACCGGATTTCTCGGCCTCGGCCGCGGCCTGGGCGTGGCCGTGCTGGAACGACCGGCTCTGCAGCCAGTTCTGGTAGGACTCCTCGTCCTTCCACCGGGTGTAGACGATGTAGCGGTCGGTTCCCTCGACGGGGCGGAGCAGCTGGAACTCCTCGAAGCCGGGCTGCCCTTCGACAAGCCCCGCGCGGTTGGCGAACCGCTCCTCCAGCGTCGCCCCGGACCCCTCGGGAACGGTCAGTACGTTGAATTTCACGACAGAAGCCACTGGTCACCTTTCATCGCACCGCGGCCCCGTGACATGCGCGGTTTCCGAGAGCCTTGATTCCCCTGGGGACGTGGAGAAGAGTTGCCTCCGCACAACACTCGGTCACCAAGCGACATCCGGAGCCTGGAATGAGCCGTTTCCCATCATCTCCCCTCACCCCCGACGCCCCCGCACCCCTCCCGGACCACGTTGCCGCAGCCTCCCTCGACCGCCGCGAACTCTTCGCCGCGACCGGGCGTGTCGCACTGGCCGGCGGCACCGTCTGGTTGCTCGGCCCGTCCGTGGTCGCGACGCCCGAGGCGCGGGCCCGTCCGGGCGGGGGCGGGCCGGGCGTGACCGTCACCGAGGGCACCAACATCTCGGCGGCGGCCTCTCCCGACGGGAAATGGATCGCGTTCGACCTCTACACCTCGATCTGGGTGGCACCGGCGGGCGGCGGCCCGGCGCGCCGCCTCACCGGCCCCCTCGTCGACGCCACGCGGCCGCACTTCGCGCCCGACTCCGCGAGCATCGTCTTCCAGGCCTACACCGACAACAACTTCCACATCCACGTCATCGACATCGCCGGAGGCGAGCCGCGTCAGCTCACCGACGGACCGCACGACCACCGCGAACCGCGCTTCTCCCCCGACGGCCGGACGATCGTCCTCGCCAGCGACCGGGGGAACGGCTACGGTATCTGGCTCTACGACATCGACTCAGAGAAGCTGGCCGCGCTCACCGACAGCGACGTCGACGAGGCCGAGCCGAGCTGGTCGGCGGACGGCGAGCGCGTGGTCTACGTCCAGGGCCGGGAGAGTGTGCACGAGACCACCCTCGGCGGGGAGACCCGGGAGCTGGTCGCGGCCCAGGACGACACCACCGTCTACGCTCCCGCGCTGGCCGGAGACGGCGAAACGCTCGCCTACGTCGCCGCGCACGCCGACTCGGTGCACCTGATGGTCGACGGAACCAAGGTCAGCGGTGCGGAGGACGTGTTCCTCGGCGCCGTCTCCTGGCTGGGCGTCGACCGCGTCCTGTACACGGCCGACGGGCGCGTGCGCAGCCGTGACCTGTCCACCGGCGAGGTGGCCGATATCGACTTCCGCGCCGGGGTCTCCTATCGGGACCACAGGACGCGGGGGCCGCGCCGGGACCCCGATGACCGCGACCGCCACCCGGTCCGCGGGATCGCCGGTCCGGTGCTGTCGCCCGACGGCGAGCGGGTCGCCTTCCGCGCGTTGGGGGCGCTGTGGGTCATGCGGATCGGCCACAAGCCGCGCGCCGTCGTCGACGACGGCTCCTTCAGCTCCGACCCCGACTGGCACCCCGATGGCCGCTCGCTCGTCTACTCCAGCGACCGCGAGGGCACACCGGCGCTGTGGCGGCACAACCTCGACGACGGGACGGACGAGCGGCTGACGCGGCTCGATGGAGCCCAGCTCACCCCCAGATGGGCGCCGGACGGCGAGCGTATCGCCTACCAGGACGAAGACGGGGCGACGTGGGTCCTCGACCTCAGCGACGGTTCCGCACGGCAGGTGCTGCCCAAGCTGTTCATGCCCGGACGCCCCACCTGGTCGGCCGACGGCACCACGCTCGCCCTCGCGGCGGTGCGGCCCCGTTCGGACCGGTTCCGCGAGGGGACCAGCCAGATCCTGACGGTCGACCTCGAAACGGGGAGCACGCGCTACACCGAGCCGGCCCCGTTCCGCTCGCTGTCCACGCGGGGTGACGACGGCCCGGTCTGGTCGCCCGACGGAACGCGGATGGCGTTCGTGATGGAGAGCGTGCTGTGGGTGGTAGACGTCGCCGCCGACGGAACCTTCCGGAGCGAGGCGCGACAGCTCACCTCCGAGGTGACGGACGCGCCCAGCTGGAGCGGGGACTCCCGCACGCTCCTCTACCTGAACAACGGCCGGCTCCGACGAATCCCCGCGTCGGGTGGGCGGCCCAGGACCGTCCCCCTCAGGATGTTCTGGACGCGGTCCCGCCCCAGCGGGCGCACCATCATCCGGGCCGGGGCGCTGTGGGACGGCACATCGGAGCAGCTCCGGCGCGACGTCGACATCGTTATCGAAGACAACCGCATCGCCCAGATCCGGGTGCGGGCGTCGGGCGGCGAGCAGGAGACGGCGGAGGACGCCCGGATCGTCGACGCCACCGGTCAGACCGTCATGCCCGGCCTGATCGACGCGCACGTGCACTGGCACCTGCGCGGCCGCGCCTGGGGATCGCGCACCGGGCCGCTGTTCCTCGCCTACGGCATCACCACCACGCGCTCGCCGGGCGACCCCGCCTACCAGATGCTGGAGACCCGCGAGTCACTCGACGCCGGCAAGCAGCTCGGACCGCGCTACTTCGCCACCGGCGAGGCGATCGACGGGAGCCGGATCTACTACAACTTCATGCGGCCGACCCTCGACGGCGAGCAGCTCGACCTGGAGCTCGAACGTGCCTTCGCGCTCGACTACGACATGGTCAAGACCTACGTGCGGCTGCCGGTCACCATGCAGCGGGCCGCGATCGCGAAAGCGCACGCCGAAGACATCCCGCTGTCGTCGCACTACCTCTATCCCGCGGTCGAGCTGGGCATGGACGGGATGGAGCACACCGGGGCCACCAACCGCCTCGGCTACTCGCACACGGTGAGTCGGCTCGGGCGCTCCTATGGCGACGCCACCCGGCTGTTCGCCGCCTCGGGGATGCCGCTCACCCCGACGCTGTTCTCGTCGGGGGCGCTGTACGGCGAGGACCGGTCCCTGATCGACGACGAGCGCACCCGCGCCCTGTTCCCCGCGTGGGAATACGAGGCGCTGGAGGACAAGGCCAAGCTGATGGCGAGCGACGCCCCCTCCGCCCGCCGCGCCCGCGAGATGCTGAAGGGCAATGTGGCCATGCTGCGGGAGATCCACCGGGGCGGCGGCACGCTGATCGGCGGCACGGACGCGCCGCTGGACAACGTCGCGATCAGCCTGCACCAGAACATGCGGGCCATGGTGCTCCACGGCTTCACCCCCTATGAGGCGCTGACGGTTACCACCCGCACGGCCGCGGAGTGGCTCGGCCTCGGCGACGACCTCGGCACCGTCGAGCCGGGCAGGCTCGCCGACCTCGCGATCGTCGACGGCGACCCCCTGACCGACATCGCCGACGCCGCGGCGGTCCGCTGGGTGGTGCGCAACGGCGAGGTGCACTCCGTCGATGACCTGGTGGCATCGGTGACCGAGCGGACGGAGCCATCCGGGCGCGCGGCACCCGCGGCCACGGCCGTCGGCGCTGCGGCGGCCACCGCGAAGCGACCTCCACTCGACTCGGTCACCTCACCCGCCGAGTGGTGGCACGGCGCGTCCGAACGGACCTCACCGCACTGCTGCTAACCCGGGTGCGCAGCGACGAGGGGCGGTCTGACCAGGATGGTCAGCCGCCCCTCGGTGTGCCGTCTCCCTCGTGTCCGCACGCATGCCATGGGTTCACGCACGGATAACCTGGACGCCGGAAAACGTCCGCGGAACAGATAGGGAAGCCGTGCGCATCGCGAGGTACTCGGTCGAGGACGAGGTCGGGTTCGGCCTGATCGACACCGATCAGGACACCGGAGAGCAGTTCATCTCCCGACTCAAGGGCCACCCCCTGCTGGGGAACGTCCAGATGACCGGCGAGCGCGCCAAACTGGAGGACGTGCGCCTGCTCTCCCCGGTCCTGCCCAGCAAGGTGGTGTGCATCGGCAAGAACTACGCCGACCACATAGCCGAGATGGAGGAGATCACGGGCGAAGCCAGCGAGGAACCGGCCGTCTTCCTCAAGCCGTCCACCGCCGTCACCGGCCCCAGCGAACCGATCTTCTACCCCGCGACCTCGAAGCGCGTCGACTACGAGGGCGAACTGGCCATCGTCGTCTCCCGCGTCTGCCGCGAGGTCCCCCGCGAGCGCGCCAAGGACGTCATCTTCGGCTACACCTGCGCCAACGACGTCACCGCCCGGGACTTCCAAAAGACCGACAAACAGTGGACCCGAGCCAAGGGCTTCGACTCCTTCTGCCCCATCGGCCCCTGGATCGAAACCGGCCTGTCCCTGGAGGAAGCCGCCGACCTCCGCCTCACCACCACCGTCGACGGCGAGACCAAGCAGGAGGGCCGCACCTCCCAGCTGATCCACGACATCCCGTCCCTGATCTCCTACGTCACCTCTTTCATGACCCTCCTCCCGGGCGACGTCCTCCTCACCGGCACCCCGGCCGGCGTCGGCCCCGTCGAGGTGGGTTCCCAGGTCACTGTCTCCATCGACAAGATCGGCGACCTGACCAACCGCGTCACAACGCGCGACTGACCCGGCGGCGGCCACGGCCTCACACCGCGACGAGGTCGACACTCCGCCCGCAGAGCCGGGACATGTCATCCGGGTCAGAGGTGATGAGCGCGACGGGCCGGGGCTGACGCAACGCTGCTTCGGCGACCATCGCGTCGATGGCGCATCGGTGGCCGTGGAGGTCCGCCTCCTTGAGAAGCGCAGCCGCGGCCCGCGCACTCTCCTTCGTCACGTCTTCGACTCGTATACGTGAGAGGACCCAGTTCATACGCGCTGTACTGACCTTCGCGTGCTGAGCCTCGATAATGGTCGCGGCCGAGATCACCAGGCCGCGATCCTCCTCGTGAGCGGCATCGATCAGCAGCATGACCTTACGGCTGCCTTCGATATATCCGGAGAGTCCAGCCGAATCGAGGACCAGCGTGCCCCTCACGCCGCCGCTCCGTGGTCGGAGGAACCGGAGGTGTCGCCCTCCCCAGAGAGAGCACGGCGTGCCCACGCTCGCTCCTCGTCGGAGAAGGAACCGTACCGCTCCTGGTAGTCAGCGATGTCCTGTGCGATCAGTTCCGCCCGAAGCCGGTGTTCCACGGCCTCGGCGATGTAGGCCGAAAACTCGCGCTTCCCGGTGATTGCTCGAACAGCCTCGGCCGTCCCTTCCGGGAGTGACAGGCTGACTCTGACTGACGGGCCGCTGCCGATGGGGTGCTCTGGATCGGACATGGCTCTAATTTATCAAAGCAAGTAGGAAAAGAGACGGGTGGTGGATTCCTCGGAGGCTTCTTGCCCCCTGGTGCCGGACGAACGAGACTATGGGCGTCTTGACGGTGGTGGTCCGCTGGAGGTCGATGGTGACGCGAGAGCACTCCTATCCCTTCATTCCGTATCGGCCGGAGCGGTATCCCGAGGAGGAGATGCTGCGGCGCGGGCGGGAGTTCTACGAGCTCATGGATCAGCGTCGGAGCGTGCGGTTTTTCAGTGACGAACCCGTTCCCCGGGAGTGCGTGGAGCTGGCGGTGCGGACGGCCAACACGGCGCCGTCTGGGGCGCATCAGCAGCCGTGGAAGTTCGTGGTGATCGGCGACGCCGAGACCAAGAAGCGGGTGCGCGAGGCCGCCGAGGCGGAGGAGCGGCAGAACTACGAGGGTGGGCGGCTGCCTGCGGACTGGCGGGAGGCGTTGGCGCCGTTGGAGACGACGTCGGACAAGGCGTACCTGGAGACGGTGCCCTGGCTCGTCGTGTGCTTCGCGGAGAAGTACGAGCCGCGCCCCGGCGGCGGCAAGCGCAAGCACTACTACGTCAATGAGAGTGTGGGCATCGCCTGCGGGATGTTCATCGCCGCCCTGCACACCATGGGGTTGTCGACGCTCACCCATACGCCTAACCCCATGGCCTTCCTCACCGAGATCTGTGAGCGTCCGTCCAACGAGCGGCCC
This sequence comes from Nocardiopsis rhodophaea, assembly GCF_039530945.1. Lineage (NCBI taxonomy): Bacteria > Bacillati > Actinomycetota > Actinomycetes > Streptosporangiales > Nocardiopsidaceae > Nocardiopsis > Nocardiopsis rhodophaea. The sequence goes on along the minus strand of NZ_BAAAPC010000016.1, from coordinate 49,910 downwards.
TACATCCTCTTTCCGGTCGGGTATGCAGCCGACGACGCTGAGGTGCCGGATCTGGTCCGCAAGCCGCTCTCTGACGTGCTGATCGAGATGCCCTGATCGGGATCCGTCCGATGGTCGCCTGCCTGCGGGGCCGGACAGGCTCACGGTGCGGCTGATGTCGGCGCGGGTGCGAAGCCAGTCCGGGCACCCTCGGTGAGCTGCCGATCCACCGTTCCCCGGCCGCGTCGCCATTAGGCTGGTGAGCGTGACTGAGACTTCGATTCGTGTGCGCTTCGCGCCGTCCCCCACCGGTATGTTCCACGTTGGCGGCGCGCGATCCGCGCTCTTTAACTGGGCACTGGCCCGCCAGCAATCCGACGGCAAGTTCGTGCTGCGCATCGAGGACACCGACGCCGCGCGCAACAAGCCCGAGTGGACCGAGGGCATCATCCGCGCCCTGGAGTGGCTCGGCATCCACCAGGACGACCCGCACTTCGAGGGGCCCTACTTCCAGTCGGCCTACGCCGACAAGCACCGCGAGACCGCCGAGACCCTGTTCAAGGAGGGGCGGGCCTACTACTGCGACTGCACCCGCGACCAGGTGGTCGAGCGCCGGGACAACCCCCACCTGGGCTACGACGGCTTCTGCCGCGACCGCGGCCTGGAGCCCGGCCCCGGGCGCGCGCTGCGGTTCCGCGTGCCCGACGGCGGTCCCACGGTGGTCGACGACCAGATCCGCGGGCGGGTGGAGTTCGAGCACAGCTCGATCGAGGACTTCGTGATCGCCCGCGCCGACGGCTCCCCGCTGTTCGTCCTGGCCAACGTCGTCGACGACGTGGAGATGGGCATCAACGAGGTGATCCGCGGCGAGGAGCACCTGTCCAACACCCCCAAGCAGCAGCTGCTGTGGGAGGCGCTGGGCCAGACCCCGCCGGTGTGGGCGCACCTGCCCGTCATCGTCAACGAGAAGCGGCAGAAGCTGTCCAAGCGCCGCGACAAGGTGGCCCTGGAGTCCTACCAGGAGGAGGGCTACCTGCCCGAGGCGATGGTCAACTACCTGATGCTGCTGGGCTGGGCGCCGGGCGACGACCGGGAGATCATGCCGTGGGCCGAGATGGAGCCGCTGTTTAGGATCTCGGATGTGAACAGCTCCAGCGCCTTCTTCGACGAGAAGAAGCTGCGGGCGTTCAACGGCGAGTACATCCGCGCTCTGAGCGTCGATGACTTCGTCGAGCGCTGCCGCCCCTACCTGACGCCGGATCGGGTGCCGTGGCCGGCCGAGAACTACGACGACGAGGTGTTTCGGGCGATCGCCCCGCTGGCGCAGAGCCGGGTGGCGGTGCTCAGCGAGATCGTCCCGAACGTGGACTTCCTGTTCCTGGACGAGCCGGTCGAGGACGGGAAGAGCTGGAACAAGGCGATGAAGCCCGGTGTGGGCGCCGAGATGCTCACCGCCGCGCTGGAGCGCTTCGCCGATGCGAACCTGGCCTGGGAGGCCGAGGCGCTGAAGGCCGCGCTGGAGGAGACCGGCGCCGGGCTCGGGCTCAAGCTCGGCAAGGCCCAAGCGCCGGTGCGCGTCGCGGTTACCGGGCGCACTGTCGGGCTGCCGCTGTTCGAGTCGCTGGAGCTGCTTGGCCGCGAGCGCGTCCAGGAGCGTCTGCGCGCCGCCCTGGCGAAGCTGGAGGCCGCGGAGGACGCCGCGGCCGACACCGCGGGGGAGTAGGCGCACTCGCGCGGACCGGGGTGGCCGGGCGCACACTCGGCCGCCCCCGCTTTCAGTTCGCGAGCGCTCCAGATGTCCGCTAATGTAGTCACTGCGCCGAGGGGAGCAGGGCCCGAAAGGGACCAGGCCCCCGACGAAAGCACTGGGGTATGGTGTAATCGGCAGCACGACTGATTCTGGTTCAGTTAGTCTAGGTTCGAGTCCTGGTACCCCAGCAAGCGGCCTCCGGATATCCGGGGGCGCGGCGGGCCGGGTCTCCGGCCCGGATAGGCCCCCGTCGTCTAGTGGCCTAGGACGCCGCCCTCTCAAGGCGGTAACGGCGGTTCGAATCCGCTCGGGGGTACGCACAGGGAGAAGCTCCCACCCAGGTGGGGGCATTTTTTCTGGCATCGGCCGCGTCAGCGGCCGGTCGAATCGGGGCGATCCACCCGTCGGGTTCCGATAAGGTGGGTTCCCACGATGTCCAGGCCCCCGTCGTCTAGTGGCCTAGGACGCCGCCCTCTCAAGGCGGTAACGGCGGTTCGAATCCGCTCGGGGGTACGGAAGGCCTTCACCCGATTCTCGGGTGAGGGCCTTTTTCCATTCTTGGCGGGTGCTTTTCTCGCGATCTCTCTCCTTGCCACGAGTCGCGTGGAACGGCAGCGGGGCCGCCCCCCACGGCGTGGGCGGCCCCGCTTGGTCGTTCCGGGGTGTCCATGAGCACCGGACGGGTCGGTCGTCAGATCACCCGGATGACGTGCTTGGTCCAGGCGGAGCGCTCGTAGAGCGAACGCACATGCACGCTGTTGCCGTCCCGCGGCGGGGCGGCCTCGATGAGCTTGTTGTTGCCCAGGTAGATCGCGACGTGCGTCGTGGTGCCCGCGTCGTCGCCCTTGCCCCAGAAGATCATGTCGCCGCGGCGCATCTGGCTGACCGGGATCTTGGTGCCGGAGCGGTACTGCGCGCCGGTCCAGCTTCCGATGTCGATGCCCGCACCCTTCCAGAACGCGTAGAGGGTGAGCCCCGAGCAGTCGTAGCCGTAGCGGTTGTAGTCGTCCCCGTTGGCCGGGTTGCCGTCGGGGAAGTGGTGGATGCCGTAGGACGGGCCGCCCTTGCCGCCGCCGCCCCACGCGTAGTCGTAGCCCTTCCCGGTCTGCGACGTGGCGGCGGAGATCACCCGCTCGATCTTCTGCTGCCGGGTGCCGGACGTCGGTCCGGCCGGGCCGTTGTTGCGCCCGTGGACCCGCGAACCCCCTCCGGTGTCACCCGCCCCCGTGTCGCAGCGCGGGAGGCCCTGGACGAAGCCGTTGGTGCCGGTTTTGAGGTACTTGTCGGGGACCCAGAGGTTGTCGGTGGTCTTGTCCCAGATGGCGCCCTTGGCGGTGGCCTGGCATGTGACCTTGACGCTCTGGCCGGCCTTGTACTTGTCGACGACGGCGCCGGGGGCGTTGTTGTCCTGCCCCTTCTTCTGGCGGCCGTTGAGGTCGGCCTTGGCCTTGTAGGACTTCGGGATGCTGCACTTGCCCATGACGTAGCCGTCGGATCCGGTCTTGATGTAGGCGTCCGGTACCCAGTAGCCGTCGGTCGTGAGGCCCCAGATGGTGCTGCCCCCGTAGCTGGGGCCCTCCTCCTGGCACACGAGGGACACCATCGAGCCGGTGGGGTACATGTCGGCGATTCGGTGCTCGCCGACCTTCACGTTCGGGTCCTTGACGGTGCGCCCGTCCAGGGCCGTCTTGACGGGGAACGTCGTGACCGCCGCGGCGGCCGTTCCCTCGGTGAGCGCGAGCCCTCCGGTGAGGCTGGCGCAGGTGACGGCGCCAACGAGCAGCGCCCCCATGGTCTTCTTCAGAGACAAGAGATGTGTCCTCTCGGTGCCGTGCCACGCGGTGACAGGGCGTCGATCCGATGGGGGAGGCGTCGCGGTCGTCGCGGCGCCCGGATCGGGTGGGGGAAAGGCGGATGGAAGAACGTCGTCGTGCGCCCAGCCGAACGGGGGCGGCAGGCCGCGCCCCCGCCCCCGTGGCGTGTCCACGCGTTAGCAGCCGGTGCTGCTCTTGATGCCGGTGGCGCCGTAGTACGCGATCGCCAGGCCGTTGAGTTTGACGCGAACGGGGGTGCCGTTCTTGATCTGCTCGTAGTGCAGGTGCGGACCGGAGGAGCCGCCGGTGTTGCCGACCTTGCCGATGATGGTCCCGGTCTTGACCCGCTGGCCCTTGCGCACGTTCTGCGAGCTCAGGTGGGCGTACAGGGTGCGGACACCGCTGCCGTGGTCGATGACGATGTACCTGCCGTAGCTGGTGCTACCGCGGTTGGCCACCGTGACCACAGTGCCGGGGGCGCTGGAGCGGACGTTCTTGCCGTGCGCGTTCGGGGCCTGGAAGTCCACCGCGTTCTGCGGCCTGTGCTTCCTGTAGGTCTTGGCGGTCCAGGATTGGCCGCAGTCGAACGGGGTGCGCAGGTTGCTGGCCGACCCGCTGTCGTCTCCGCCGCCACCGCCGGCGGAGACACCGTCGGTGTCGCAGCGCGGCAGGCCCTGGACGAAGTCATCGGTGCCGGTCTTGAGGTACTTGTCGGGGACCCAGAGGTTGTCGGTGGTCTTGTCCCAGATGGCGCCCTTGGCGGTGGCCTGGCATGTGACCTTGACGCTCTGGCCGGCCTTGTATTTGTCGACGACGGCGCCGGGGGCGTTGTTGTCCTGCCCCTTCTTCTGGCGGCCGTTGAGGTCGGCCTTGGCCTTGTAGGACTTCGGGATGCTGCACTTGCCCATGACGTAGCCGCTGGAACCGGTCTTGACGTACTTGTCGGGCACCCACACGCCATCGGTGGTGAGGTCCCAGATGTTGTTCCCGGCGTAGTCCTCGCCCGGGGACTGGCAGACGATGGAGACCGAGGAGCCCTTGGGGTACATGTCGGAGACGCGCTGCTTGCCGACCTTGATGTCGACCTTCTTCACGGTTCGGCCGTCCAGGTTAGCCGACGCGGTGAAGGTCTTCACGGCCGCGCTGGCCGTTCTTTCGGTGAGCGCGAGCCCTCCGGTGAGGCTGGCGCAGGCGACGGCTCCCACGAGCGCCGTCCGCAGTGCTTTCGCGAGATTCATGGTGGTGTCGTTGTCCTTTCAGCGCCGCGCCCGCTAGGGGCGGCGTCGATCCGATGGGGGAGGTGCCGCGGGATACGGCACCCGGATCAGCGGAGGGCGGTGGGGCGTCCGCGGCGTCAGCCGCAGTGTCCCCAGCCGCTGATGAAGAGGTCGCCGCGCGAGCCGCTGGTGCTGCCCGGGCCGCCGCCCCACTTCACGCACGTGCCCTTGGCCCACAGGCGTACCGGCCCGGCGTAGTAGGCGTAGGGGCCGCCATCGTCCGCGGCGGTCGCGGAGGGGGACTGGCGTTGCAGTGACGCCCACACGCGGGTCGGCGTGCCGATGTCGCGGTTCTTGATGGTGACCGCGCAGTTCGAGCTGCCGTTGTACATCAGGTACGTCGTCGATCTGCCGCTCGGCGCCCGGTGTTGGTTTACCTGGTAGTAGCCCGAACCACACACGCTCTGCGCCGTGTAGGGGTTGGCGGCGGCGACGGCGGGGGAGGCCACGGCCCCGGCGCCGAGCCCGGCGCAGGCGATCGTGGCGACCAGCAGGGTTCGCAGGGAGTTCTTCATGTTCCGCGCAGGTCCGTCCTCGGCACTTCGGCGCCCATGCCGGGCGCGGCGGTGCACCTGTCAGAGTGGCGGGCGTCGGGCGACGCCCCAAGAAATAGCGGGGTGGATGCGTCCCCGCTCAGCCGCAGTGGCCCCAGCTGGGGCTGACCCAGGCGGTGCCCTGGCCGCCGCCCCACTTGACGCACGTGTTCTTGGCGGGGGCCTTCACGGCGGCGTAGTACTTGAAGTCGCCGCTGTCGTGGAAGGTTCCGTAATCCTTGACGTCGAGGCGGGCGAAGGTGTCCGTGGCCCTGCCGATGTTGCTGGTCTTGATGGTGGCGACGCAGTTCGAGGAACCGTTGTACATCAGGTACACGACCGACCCCCGGTCGGTGTGCTTGTCGACCTGGACGTAGCCGGAGCCGCAGGCGGCCTTGGGGCCGTAGGGGTTGGAGGCGGCCTCGGCGGGGGTGGCGAACGCGAGCGCGCCGGTGAGCAGGGTGCCGGCAGCACCGAGGGTGGCGAGGAACTTCTTCATGTGCGTTTTCCGTGTCGGATACCACCGCGCGAGTGGGGCTGCGCGGACGGGACGGCTGCCCCGCGCCGATGAGCTTTCCGCGAGGCGCTGACTCGCCCCTGAACAGTCGCTGAAAGGCCATGGGTCGACCACCCGCGTTGGGGTCTCCGTCCTGCCGACCGTGGACCGGCCGCACGCGCGGAGCGGTCGTCAATCATGCGGGTCACCCGTGCCACCAGCCGAAGGCCGCCCGGCGCGGTGGAGCGTCCGGCCTTCGGGCCGGAGCCGGTAGCAGGCATCGCTGACTCATCGCTGACTCGGGTCTGCTGGCCCGGTGGGAACTCCGTTAGAGTTCTACCCGCCAGTACACCCAGTGGCTCCGCCGGTTCCGCGGTTTCGGGGCGAGGTGGCGACCGTCGGTGGCCGTAAGGAGCGTGACCTGGACGATGGGCGTGGACCACCGCTGGGAGTTCCGTCTGCTCGGTCCGCTGCGCGTGGATTGCGCTGGCCGAAACGTCGCCCTCCGATCCGCCAAGCAGCAGGTGTTACTCGCCGCATTGCTGCTGCGGGCCGGTGACGTGGTGGCGACCGATGAGCTGATCGACACCCTCTGGGGCGAGCGCCCACCCGGAGGTGCCCGCTCGACACTGCAGGCGCACGTGATGCGGCTGCGCCGCTCCCTGCGCGGCGGTGGCGACCTCATCTGCACGGCCCAGAGCGGTTACGCGATCAGTGTGGATCCCCATTACCTCGACCTCGCCAAGTTCCACGAGCTGCGCGGGCAGGCGGCCACGGTCGCGGAGACCGGGGACCGGGCGCGGGAAGCGCGGCTGCTGAACGAGGCGCTCGCCTTGTGGCGCGGCCCCGCCCTCGCCGGGGTGGAGTCCGATCGGCTGTGCGCGGTCGCGGCCGGGCTGGACGAGCAGCGCTGGGCGACGGCCGAGCGCCGCAACGATCTGGAGCTGGAGCTGGGGCGGCACGACAAAATCGTCGACGATCTCGGGGTGCTCGTCACCGAACAGCCGCTGCGCGAGCGGTTCTGGGCGCAGCTGATGCGCGCCCTGCACTTGAGCGGACGGCAGGCGCAAGCCCTCGATGCCTATCGCCGGGCCAGCGAAATCCTCGCGGAGGAGCTCGGCGTAGACCCCAACGCGGAGCTCCGCGAGCTGCACCTGGCCGTCCTCGCCGCTTCGACCGAGCCGGTCAGCGCCCCTGCGCGCCCGGCGCCGACCGAGTCGGCGAGCGAGCCGGTGCGCGAGGGGCTCTGCCACCTTCCGCCCGCCGTGGCCGACTTCTCCGGACGCGAGGCGGACGTGGCGCTGCTGCGCTCGGCCCTCGCCGCCGACGGTCGGTGTTCCCGTGTCCACATGATCACCGGCCAGGGCGGCGCTGGGAAGACAAGCCTCGCCGTGCACGTCGCCCACCTCGTGCGGGAACACCATCCGGACGGCCAGTTCTACCTCGACCTGCGCGGAACCGGGCCGAGCCCCGTGCGCCCGGCGGAAGCACTGGACCGGCTGTTGCGCGGGCTCGGCACTCCCGGCGCCGCCATCCCCCCGTCCCTGGACCACCGCATCGACCTGTATCGGGAGCGGCTGGCCGACCGACGGGCACTGGTCATCCTGGACAACGCCGCCGACGAAGCCCAGATCCGGCCGCTGCTGCCGGGGACGTCCGCGTCCTCGGTGGTGGCGACCAGCCGCGGTGTCCTGGCCGGGCTGGAAGCGGCGCAGGTGGTGCGCCTCGACGTGCTGCCGCTGGATGACGCTCTGGAGCTGCTCCGCCGGGCCGTCGGCGAGGCGCGCGTGGCGGCCGAGCCCGACGCCGCGGCCGAGATCGCCGAGTACTGCGGGTGCCTCCCCCTGGCTCTGCGCGTAGCGGCGGCGCGCCTGGTGGCGCGGCCGCACTGGCGGCTGGCCCAGCTGGCCGCGCGCCTCTCCGACGAGCGCCGCCGTTTCGACGAGCTGCGGGTGGGCGACCTGGACGTGCGGGCCAGCCTCGCCTCCAGCTACGACGGGCTGGAGGCCCGTGAGCGCCGCGCGTTCCGGCTGCTCTCCCTCCAGGACGCCCCCGACTTCCCGTCGTGGGTCGCCGCGCCCCTGCTCGGCGTCGGGCTGGAGAGGGCGGAGGACATAGTGGAGACGCTGGTGGACGCCCGCCTCGTCGAGTACGTGGGGAGGGACGCCCTTGGCCAGGCCCGGTACCGGCTGCACGACCTCCTTCGGGTCTTCGGGCGGGAGACGGCCGAGGGTGAGCACGCCGAGCACCCCGGGAGCCGGATCGGTGCCCTTTTCGAGGTGTGGCGCGAGCTGGCCGAGCGTGCGAACGCCGCCCTGCCCCAGCAGGGGCCGCTGCTGCACGGCGCACCGCAGGTGATCAGCTGGGCGGCGCGGACGCTGGGGTCCCGGCTGGTGGAGGGGAACGAAACCACCTGGTTCGACGCGGAGTGGCACAGCCTTCGGGCGGTGGTGGAGCAGAGCGTGGACCTCGGGCTGCACGACCAAGCCGCGCGGATCGCCGCCGCCTCGGCGGCCTTCTGCGACCTGCGCGCCCGCTTCGACGACTGGGACCGGGTCAACGACATCGGTCTGGCCGAGCTCCGCCGCAGCGGCGACGCCGACCCCCGGGCCGAGGCGGTGCTGCTTCTGCAACGCGGCCTGCTGCGCGGCCGCCAGCACCGGTTCGGTGAGGCGGCCGCGGACTTCGAGCGGTCCCGGGACGGCTTTACGCGCGCGGGCGACATCGCGGGGGCCGGGCACGCCTGGCACGGCATCGGGTGGATGCACGAGTGGCAGGGGCGCCAGGACGCGGCGCGTCTGTGCCATCAACGGGCGATGGCCGACCTGGTGGAGGCGGACGATCCGCGGGGAAAGCTGGACGTGCTGTGCTCGCTCGGTGCGATCGAGCGCCGCTCGGGGGCGTTCGACGTGGCCGCTGACCTTCTGGACCGGGCGTGTCGGCTGGCGGAGGGCGCGTCGGACGGGCAGGCCAGGCTGGCGGCCGTCCTGGAGCGCGGGCGCCTTCACCAGGCCATGGGCGAGTTGGCGGAGGCACGCCGGCTCATCGAAGAGAGCCTGGCGATGGCCCAGGAACTCCACGACCCCGACATGACCTCCAATATCCGGCTGCTTCTCGCCGACATCCAGCTCGTGACGGGGAGGACCGAGGCGGCCCGCGAACAGATCGATCAAGCGCTGGACTTCTTCGATGAGATGGGCGAGCGCGCCGGCAGCGCGTGGGCGTGGCGGTTGCTCGCCGAAGCCGCACTGGTGGCCGGGGACACCGACACCGGGCTGGAGCTGGCCGAGCGGGCGGTGGCGGCGACGGCCGACCTGGGTCTGCCGCACGAGTACGCGCGTGCCCTTCGCCAGCAGGGGCGGGCCCTGGCCCGCGCCGGGAGGCTCGCGGAGGCTGAGCAACGTCGGCGGATGGCTGTCGCGGTGTTCGAGGAGGCCGGGTTCCACAGCGAGGCCGCGGGGGTGCGCGGGGAATCGGAGCGTCTCGCCGCTGATCGGTGATGCGGTTCCTCTGGGTCGGGCGCGCTGTGGGGGCGGTCACAACGCTCGGCTGTCACGAATCCGTCCGGTGCGGGGTCCTTGTGCGCGAGACCCCGTTGACCGGGGCGAGACAACAACGAGCACGGAGGAGCACCCCTATGTCCCCGACCGAAGCACGCGCACGGGCCACGGTCCTCGGTGAGCTGCCGGATGTCTACACCAGCCTGCTCGACATCGGCGCGGGGCTGCGCGAAACGCTCGACCACACCACCTACGAACTGGTCAAGCTGCGGGCCTCGTACGTGAACGGGTGCGCGTTCTGCATCGACATGCACGCGTTCGACGCGATGAAGGCGGGCGAAAGCCAGCAGCGGATGTTCCTGGTGGCGGCCTGGCACGAGGCGCGCGACCATTTCACCGAGGCCGAGCAGGCGGCGCTGGCGCTGACCGACGAGGTGACCGAGCTGGACGGCGGTGTCTCCGACGAGGTGTACGCCGCCGTCGCCCAGCACTACTCGGACCGCGAGATCGCCGCCCTCATCGCGGCGATCTGCCTGATCAACTTCTTCAACCGCGTCGCCGTCTCCACGGGGCACCAGCCGGCACGGCGATCCTGACCGGTTAGTCGTCCATGCGGCGGGGCCGCCCTTCGGCCGGGCGGTCCCCGTCGAAGCGCCGAGCGGAGGCGTCTTCCTGGGCGAGGAGGCGCAACGCCATCAGCGCCCGCTCCATCACGGCGCTGACCGCCACCGCGTACTCCACCATCTCCTCCCGGGGCGCCTCCGGGTCGAGGCAGCGCAGGTCCTCCTCGGCCACCATGCGGGCGGCCGCGGCATAGACCCGCAGCATCTCGTCTCCCACCGGCCGCCCCAGCCGGTCCATGGTCGCGATGGCACGGGCCAGCTGGTCCCGGGCCGGGGAGTGGTCGGTCACGCTCCAGCCGAGCTCGGCGAGGAGCGCGGCGGCCCGCTCCTCGGCCTCACGCTCGCCGGTGTCGTCGGCCTTGGCCGCCTTCGCGTCGGCGAAGAACGCGTGCTGGGCGGAGCCGAGCAGGTCGTGCACGTCCATGCCGCGGTCGTCGATCGCGTCCAGTGCCGCGCGGACCTTGACCAGCGGGGCGTCGGTCACCTCCACCAGCGCCCGGATCAGCCGCAGCCGCCGCAGATGCGTCGCGCCGTAGGTCGCCTGTGTCGACGAGGTCGCCTCGCCTTTAGGGAGCAGCCCCTCGCGTAGGTAGTACTTGATCGTCGCCACCGGAACGCCGCTGCGTCGACTCAGTTCGGAAATCCGCACGTGCACCCGCCTTGCCTCGGTCAATTAGATAGTACTACTCTCCAATATTGGAGAGTAGTACTATCTAATTGAGGGTTGGGCATGCGTTACGCGGTACTCACCAACGGACACCCCACGTCCATCGAAGCCGAGGCGACCGCCGACGGGCGGCTGCTCGCGTCGGTGGCCGCACCCGTGCTGGGGTGGGAGCGCGCGCCCCACGGATGGTGCCGCGGTGACGCGTGCGTCCCCGCCGCGGCCGTCGCCGGCATCGAAGAGGACGGACGCGTCGATGTCCTGGCGTTCGCCGAGGCCCAGGGCGGCATCGCCGTAGCCGACCACGACGCCGGCCTGCTCGCCGTCCTCCCCGGCGAAGACCGCGGGCCGACCGCCGGGACCGCTCCCGACGCCGAACTCGCCGACGCGGACGGCACGCCCCACCGGCTGAGCGACTACCGCGGGCGCAAGATCGCCCTGGTCATGTGGGCCTCGTGGTGCGGATGCCGCTACGACCTGCCCGCGTGGGAGCAGCGCCACCGTGAACTCGCCGACGCCGGATTCACGGTGATCAGCGTCGCGATGGACCGCAGCGCCGACGACGCCCGCCCCTGGATCGAACAGGCCGGGGCCACCCACCCCGCGCTCATCGACACCGCCGGCGAGGTCGCGGCCCTCTACGACATCATCAACGTGCCCACGGTGGTCTGGATCGACGAGGCCGGGCGCATCGCCCGACCGCAGGACAGCCAGGTCGCCACCGACCTGTTCGCGTCCATGAACGGGCTGAGCGCCGAGGAGTCGCTGCGGGCGCTGCGCCGCTGGGTACACGAAGGCGACACCGGCCTGTCCGACGAGGAGACGCGACGCCGCTTCCGCGTGCCCGGCCGCTCCGAACAGGAGGCCCGCGGGCACGCCCGGATCGCCGTCGAGCTGTACCGCCGCGGCGACACCGAGGGCGCCGAACGCCACTACCGCCGCGCCGCCGATCTCGCCCCGCACGACGTCACCATCCGCCGCGGCCTGATGAGCCTGCGCGGCGACGACCCCTTCGGCGACGCCTACTTCGCCCTGCGCGACGAACTCGCCGCCGCCGGAATCCCCATCTACCGCCCTCTTCGCCCCGCTGACAACGCCAGCGCCGCAGGGGAGGCCTGACGTGAGCAGCGCGAACAGCAGGCGCCACCACCGGTGCGCCACGCGGGACACCCGGACCGAGCAGCGACACGGCCACGGAGAAACGACGAGGGCCGACCGCACGACCAACCAGCCGCGCGATAACCTCACCGTCTTCGTGCTCGGCCTTCACGTGAACGCCTGGCACAAACCGCACCGCTGGCTTCGCGCCGCCAGACACTTCCGCCAGATGCTCGCCGAACTGGAGGCCGACCCCGCCCTGGGCCTCCTGCACTCCCGGAACCTGTTCAGCCCAAGCGGCGTCACCGTGATCCAGTACTGGGAGAGCACCGCCGCCCTGATGCGCTACGCCCACGCCGCGACCCACACGAGCATCTGGCGCGACTTCTACCGCGACCACGACCGCGCTGTCGGCATCTGGCACGAGACCTACGAGATCGGCGCACCCCAGAGCGACGACGGTAGCCGAGGATTCGAAGCCATCTACGGCGATGTCCCGGCCCTGGGCCTCGGCGCGGCCCTCGGCACCCGGCCCATCACCCGCATGTCCCGCACCGCTCCCGAACGCCTCTTCCGCGGCGCGGGCCGCACCCACGACAGGACCGTCCCGTGAGGACGGCACTGCTGGCGGCTGGGCAGCCCTTTCCCCGTCCCGCGTCAATGCCGGGACGGGCCCGACCCTGGCAGGTGTGGACACGACGCAACAGGCGTGGTGTGGACACGACAGCCAGGATCGCCATGCTGTCCACGTGCCCTAGGTGTTCGCCGGGTCCAGGCCGGCGGAGAGAGCCTCCAGCTCCACCTCCCCGGCGCCGGAGGCGCCGAGCATGGCCAGAAGCTGATCGAGAAGCCAGTCGGCCAGTTCCGCCTCGGACATCGGGCGTTCCTTGAGCCAGATGAGCAGGGCGGACTCCACCGAGGAGATCCAGCAGCGCATCGCCAGCAGCACACGCGGCGAGGGGTGCTCGATGCCCGAGCGCTGGAGGAGCAGACGCAGCACCTGGTCGCGGACCTCGTCGATGACGGATTCGGTGTGATCGCTGGCGACCTTGGAACCGCCGCGCAGCAGGGCCACATAGGCGGGGGCGTACCGGTCGGCGAATTCGATGAAGGCCCGCAGCGCGGTGCGGAGCTGTTCCAGCAGCGGCAGGTCCGAGGGCGGGACGAGCATCGGGGCCAGCTCGTCCATGGCGCTGCGCAGTGCGGCGGTGCGCAGCTCGGTCATGTTCGGGAAATAGCGGTAGACCAGGGTGCGCGACACATCGGCGGCCTCGGCGATGTCCTCCGGGGTCACGCTGTCGGGGGAGCGCTCGGCGAAAACGCGCAGCGCCGTCGCGATCAGGTCTTCCCGGCGTTGGTGGGGGGACATGCGGCGGGGGCGGCGTCCCTGGGGTGCTCTAGCCTCCGTTGCCTCGTGCCTCACCATGTCGTCGCCACTACCCCTGCCCCACTCGGTGACCGGACGCATTTGTGCGTCGTGGCCGTGCTGTGATTCCGCCTGCCTTCTGGCACGGTATCCGCTTCCGGCGGACACCGGGGAGCCCCACCCCTTTTCTTCACATGTCCAGGCGCAACCGCCCGCCCAGGCTGCGGGACACGCAGATCGCGATCTCCTCCCGGCGCGGGGAACCCCCGGTCGGCCTGTCGCGGTGATCCGCCGGGCCGGACAGCAGCCGCACCCGGCAGGTGCCGCAGAAGCCCTGGCGGCAGGAGGAGGGGGTGTCGGGCCGGGCCTCGGAGATCACGTCCAGCGCGCTCCGGTCGGCCGGGACCCGCAGTACCCGGCCGGAGCGCGCCAGCTCGACCTCGAACTCGGTCCCGTCCACGATCGGCGGCGGCGAGAAGCGCTCCCAGAACAGGGCGACGTCCGGGCGGTCGGGAAGGGCGTCCCGCACCGCCGCGATGAGCGGCGGCGGGCCGCACACGTAGACCGCCGTCCCCGGGGCGACGTCCCCGACCAGGGTCTCGGCGCTGGGTGGGCCGAACTCGTCGTCCGGGCGGATGTCCATCCGGGAGCCGGGGGCGCCGCTGGCGAGCGACGACAGCTCGTCGAGGAACGGCATGGTGGTGCGGGACCGCCCGGTGTAGACGAAGCGGAACTCCGTGTGGTGGCGCGCCGCCGCGCGGACCATCGGCAGGATCGGGGTGATGCCGATGCCGCCCGCGATGAACAGGTAGCGCTCGCGCCGGGCGAAGGGGAAGGCGTTGCGCGGCCCCCGCAGCGTCAGCCGGGCTCCTGCGGTGAGCGCGTGCACCTCCCCCGAGCCCCGCCCGTCCGGGATGCGCCGCACCGCGATCCGGTACCGGCCGCGGTCGGCCGGATCCCCGCAGAGCGAGTACTGGCGGACCTGTCCGGACGGCAGCACGACGTCCACGTGGCAGCCCGGCTGCCACGCGGGCAGGGGAGCGCCGCCGACCCGCTGCAGTGTCAGGGCGGCCACGCCCTCGGCGGGCCGGTCGACGCGCGCGACGGTGACGTCAAGGTCGCGGTCGACCGGTGGCGGTGGCGACATCGTGCCGATCATCGCGGAGAACCGCTCCAGGGCCGGAACGATCCGTTCGAGGGTCCGGTAGAACCGGTCCGGCCGCCCGCGCGGGTCGCGCGGAAAGGGCGGGTCGGCGTACTTCTCTTCGCTGTGCTTCACGTCGGGTGCGTCTTCCTGGTTCGTGCTGGTGCTGTGCGGGGTCCAAAGCTGTGCCGCTCGGCGCCCTCGGTACTCAGTGCTCGGCGGCGCGAGCCGCCGGTGAGCTGGCCAGATAGGCCACCGCCTGACTGGTGGACCCGTGCTGCGAGGGGTGGTGGCCGGGCCGGAAGTAGCTTGGGACCGACCGCGCCAGCTGCCACAGGCCGGGGGTGAGCCCCATGCGGCCGCTGCGCAGGATGTCGCGCCAGCGCGGCTTGACCCTCCCCCGCAGCACCGGGTCGTTGGCCATCAGGAAGCGCACGCCGCGCACCCACAGCACCCCCAGCGTCATCGTGGAGACGACCATGGCGAGGGCGCGTTTGCTGTACCGGCCGTCCAGGTGCATGAACAGGTCGAAGGCGACAGCCCGGTGCTCGACCTCCTCGGCGCCGTGCCACCGCAGCAGGTCGAGCATGGTGGGGTCGGCGTTCGCCCGGTCGAGCGCCTTGGCGTCGAGCACCCATTGGCCCAGGACGGCCGTCATGTGCTCGATCCCGGCGATGAGGGCCAGCCGTGATCGCAGCCACGCCGACGCCCGCGCGCCGGTCAGGCCGCGGTCGCCGAGGAGTTTGCGGAACATCCAGGCGATCTGGCTGACGTAGGGCTCGGGGTCGAGCCCGTGGGCGTCCATGTGGTCCAGCACCCCGGCGTGCGCCTCGGCGTGGACGGCCTCCTGGCCGATGAAGCCGAGCACTTCCTCGCGCAGTTTCTCGTCGCGGATGAGCGGTACCGCCTCCTTGAAGACCTCGACGAACCAGCGCTCTCCCTCGGGCAGGAGCAGGTGCAGCACGTTGATGACGTGTGTGGCGAACGGCTCGCCGGGGATCCAGTGCAGGTCCAGCTTGGACCAGTCGAAGTGCACGTCGCGGGGGTACAGGACGAGGTTGTCCGGCTCGTCGACGGGCGCGGGGGCGTGCGCGTGCGGTTGCGCGTCTGTGGCGGGCCGCGCAGCGGGGTCGGGATCTCTGTGTGCGGGGGCGTCGATCGTCATGGCGGGTCCTCCGGTGCGGCTCGGAAGGTCGGACAGACAGAGAGATGAAGGAGGTGGGGGAGGGTTGATAGGGCGCGTCATTCGATCGGGGGTGCTACCCGGGCGGTCGCGCGCAGCACCGCCGGGGCCAGGCGGGACAGCAGAAGGCCGCCGTGGGCCTCGCTCGTGATCGGCAGCAGCTCCGGGCCGCGGTCGATCGCGGTCACGATGCGCCGCGCCGCCCGCTCCGGGGTGTAGCCGCGGAGCTGGTAGAGGCGCGCGAGGCGTTCGCGGGCGGCCGTGGCGGTGGAGTCGTCGGTGCCGGCAAAGTGGGTGGCGGCGATGATCCCGGTGTTGATGAGGCCGGGGCACACGGCGGTGACCTTGATGCCGTGGCCGGCGAGTTCCCCGCGCAGGCAGCGGCTCAGCATCAGCACCGCCGCCTTGGTGGTGGCATAGGCGGGGTAGGCGCGGGAGGGCAGGTAAGCCGCGGCCGACGCGGTGTTGACGATCCGCCCGCCACCGCCGTTCTCCACCATCATCGGGGCGAACGCGCGGCATCCGTGGATGACGCCCCACAGGTTGACGTCGATGGCGCGCTCCCAGTCGGCCGGGGTGGTGCCGATGAACGATCCGCCGATGCCGATCCCGGCGTTGTTGACGACGACGTCGGGGACCCCGTGTTCCGAACGCACCCACTTGGCGAAGCGGTCCATGGCCGTGCCGTCGGCGACGTCGAGCCGGTAGGACGCGGCGCCGGGGCCGAGCAGGGCGGCGAGCTCGGCGGTGCGCGCGGCCGTTTCCTCGTTGATGTCGACGGCGATGATCCGAGCACCCTGTTCGGCCAGTTCGAAGGCGGTGGCGCGGCCGATGCCGCCGCCCGCTCCGGTGACGACCGCCAGCTGCCCGGCGAACCGGCGTGGACGCGGGGTGGCGCGGGTAGCCGGAGCGCGCCCGCCCTCGACCTCCTCGATGAGTTCACACACCCGCCGCGCGACGACATCGGGGCGGGTGCGGGGCGCCCAGTGGCCTCCGTTGAGCCGGTGGAAGCGGAAGTCGGGGACCCATTCGGCGGCGGCCGTCTGCGCGCCGTCGGGCATGAAGGCCTCGCGGGTGGGGGCGAGGACCTGGACGGGTACCGAGGTGCGGCGTCGGCCCGGGGCGCGCAGGTGATCGCGCATGTTGGCCCGGTAGAGGTTGAGGCCGTTGAGGAAGTCGCGCATTCCGCGCCGGGCGCGCACGCGCGGCCGTCCGGACTCGCCGACCCGCTCGGCCGCTCCGACCACCAGGCCGCCGATGCCGGTGAGCCAGGACAGCTCGGGCAGCACCGGCAGGTGGAAGAAGCCGATGTAGGTGGAGTGCGCGCTCTGGCTGAGCAGCCGTCCGGGGTTTCCGGAGCGCAGGCCGGAGCGGATCCAGTGCGCGACGTGGTCCAGGCACGGGCCGGAGATCGAGGTGTAGGAGGCGAACCGGGAGGCGTGGCGCTCGTCGGTGACGGCGTGCCAGGACTGGAGCGACCCCCAGTCGTGCGCGAGGAGGTGCACCGGCTGATCGGGGCTGACGGCGTCGGCCACCCGGACGAGGTCATCGGCCAGCCGCTCCATCCGGTACCCGGAGCGTTCACGCGGCGCGGTCGAGGCCCCGGCGCCGCGCACGTCGTAGGTGACGACGTGGTACCGGTCGGCCAGCCGTTCGGCGACGGCGTCCCAGATCGAGGCGTTGTCGGGATAGCCGTGCACGCACAGCACGGTGGGGGCGGCGGGGTCGCCGTGGGGGTAGACGGCCAGGCGCAGGCCGTCGGCGGTCCACACGTACTGGACATTGTCGTGGATACTCATGGCGTGGCCTCTTTCTTCTCGGCCGCTCCCCCAGACGCGCCCGTGCTAGCCGTCTCCAGCGGTCCCGCCTCCGCGGGCTCCGCTGTGGCGCGGGTTCCCGCCCAGCGACGGACGTGCGGCAGGTCGTCGTCCAGCCAGTAGGTGTCGTCCTCGGTGACCACGAGGATCTCCTCGAACTTCACACCGACGCCGCGGAAGCCGATGTGCGGTTCGACCGCCCACAGGCCGGGGGTCGCCGGGTACTGCGAGATCTTCCCGTCGGCCCACAGTGGGGAGCGGTGGTGCATGCGTTCGACGATGAGGTCGCCGAACAGGGTCTGCAGTGAGCGGATGCCGAACCCGGCGACGATCGCCTTGGGCAGGCGCGAGTGCACCCTGGCCACCTGGTGGGCGATGACCCGGCCGGGGTAGACCTGGTGCCGGTTGTCGTAGCCCTGCCGTGTGATCAGGGCGTCGACCTCCTGGTAGATCTCGCGCAGCGGGCGCTGGGCGCGCACTTCGCAAAGGATCAGTTCGCGGTAGGCGGCGAGGTCGTCCATCAGCTTGTCGTGGACGGGGTTGTCACCGAGGCATCCCGCGAAGCCGATGTCGGCGACGTAGCCGTCCCGGACCGGCGCGCAGTCGAGGATGAAGGGCATGCCCTCCTCCAGGCGGCGGCCGGTGGGGAAGAACTGCAGCGGGACCCGGAAGTTGCGGAAGGCGGTGCGGTCGCCGAACCAGGCGAACGGGGTGTGGAACCAGTCCTGCACGCCCCGCTCCTCCAGCCAGGTGCGGATGCGGCGGGCGGCCTCGCGTTCGGTGTCCCCTGGTTCGAGGGTGGCCGCGACCGATGCGGCGGCCGCGTAGGCGAGCTGTTGCAGCTCACGAAAGCACGCCATGTCGGTGGCGTTCGTCACAGTAGTGTGAGACATGGCGTCATGTTAAACAAAGTGTCAACAAGGATCCAGGGGTCGAAAGCGATTACTACCCTGGGTCACCATTTCCGGCGCGCACGGCCAGAGTGAGGATCATGCGACGGCGGGGCACAACAGGGGCATGCCTCGCGCCTTCGACCGCACCCGCTGGCGCGCCGCACTGCTGGCGGTGGCGCTGATGCTTGCCGCGGCGTGTGCCGCCGATGAGTCCGGGCGTCCTGACACTACGGGACGACCAGCGGAAACATCAGAGGGGGGTGGGGCGACCGCCACGGTGGAGGGGCTGGAGAGGCTCACGGGGCCGGTGGACGTCGCCACGGATCTGGAGGTGCCGTGGGACATCGCCTTCCTGCCCGATGGAGCGGCGCTGGTGACCGAACGTGACTCGGCTCGGATCGTCAGGGTGACACCCGGTGGCGAGGTCACCGAGGTCGGCACGGTCGACGCGGCCGCGCCGCGCGGCGAGGGCGGGCTGCTCGGCCTCGCCGTCCACCCCGACTACCCGAGCGAGCCCGTCATCTACGTCTACGTCACCGCCTCCGCCGACAACCGCATCCTGCGCATGTCCTATACGGAGGACTCCGGGCTCGGGGACGCCGAGGTCGTCCTCGACGGTATCCCCAAGGCCGCCGTCCACAACGGCGGGCGCATCGCCTTCGGCCCCGACGGCCTGCTGTACGCGTCCACCGGCGACGCGGCCGAGCAGTCGACGGCGCAGGACACCGCTTCGCTCGGCGGGAAGATCCTGCGGATGACCCCCGACGGGCAGGCGCCGGACGATAACCCCTTCGGCAACCTCGTCTACAGCTACGGCCACCGCAACGTGCAGGGCCTGGCGTGGGATGACAACCAACGGCTGTTCGCCACCGAGTTCGGCCAGGACGACTACGATGAGATCAACGTGATCGAGCCCGGCGGCAACTACGGATGGCCGGAGGTCGAGGGCATCGGCGGCGACGACCGCTTCACCGAGCCGGTCGTGGTCTGGCGGCCCGCCGAGGCCTCGCCGAGCGGCGCCGCGATCGCCGGAGGCGCGCTGTGGGTGGCCGCCCTGCGCGGGGAGCGGCTGTGGAAGGTCCCGCTGCTCACCGGCGACGCCGACGACCCGGTCGGGGAGCCCGAGGCGCTGTATGTCGAACGCTACGGCCGCCTGCGCTCCGTCACCACCGCACCCGGAGGTACGGAGCTCTGGGTCGGGACGAGCAACCGCGACGGACGCGGGTCGCCCGTCTCCGGCGACGACCGCGTCCTGCGCGTGCCCGCGGACGCTTGACGGCGTTCCACCGCCCGGGCCCCTCTTCCTCAGTCGTCCGCTCGCCGCGCTACCTCGTCTGGCCCTCGTTGCTGTGCAGCGCCTCGTTGATCTTCTCCGCCGCCGAGGTCACGGCCTGGGCGTGCAGGCGGCCGGGCGAGCGGCCCAGGCGTTCGATCGGTCCGGATATCGAGACGGCGGCGATCACCCGGCCGCCGGGGCCGGTGATCGGCGCGGAGACCGATGCCACCCCCTGCTCGCGCTCCGCGACGCTCTGCGCCCAGCGGCGTCGCCGCACCTGCGACAGCGTCGCCGCGGTGAAGGGCGCGCCGCGCAGGCTGCGCCGGATGCGCTCGCTGTCCTCCCACGCCAGCAGGATCTGCGCGGCCGACCCCGCGTTCATCGGCAGCTCGCTGCCGACGGGCACGGTGTCGCGCAGCCCGCTGGCGCGCTCGGACGCGGCCACGCACACGCGCACATCCCCCTGGCGGCGGTACAGCTGGGCGCTCTCCCCGGTCAGGTCGCGCAGCTGGGTCAGAACCGGGGTGGCGACGGCCAGCAGCCGGTCCTCGCCGGTGGAGATGGACAGCTCACCCAGGCGCGGGCCGAGGATGAACCGGCCCTGGCTGTCGCGGGTGACCATGCGGTGGCGTTCGAGCGCGACCGCCAAGCGGTGCGCTGTCGGGCGCGCCAGTCCCGTGATCTGTACGAGCTGGGCGAGTGATGCCGGCCCGGACTCCAAAGCGTCGAGGACGGACATTGTCTTGTCCAGGACACCGACGCCACTGGATGAGCTAGAGTTGTCCATGGCTTGATATTGCCGTCTCGCTATTTGGAATGCAAATCTGCTTGAACCCCGCATGTCGGGCGTCGGGCGCGAGGATCGGGCGCCACCGGCGCCACCGGCGCCACCGTCGGCCCCGCCGGTGAGAAAGCGCGGGAACAGCAACATCGAGACGCTAGGAGGCGTCGCACATGGCTCGCACGATGGCCGAGAAGGTCTGGGAGGAGCACGTCGTCCGACGTGCCGAGGGAGAACCCGACCTGCTCTACATCGACCTGCACCTCGTGCACGAGGTCACCAGCCCGCAGGCCTTCGAGGGGCTTCGGCTGGCCGGCCGCCGCGTGCGCCGCCCAGACCTCACCATCGCGACCGAGGACCACAACGTCCCGACCGAGAACATCCTCGGCCCGATCGCCGACAAGGTCTCGCGCACCCAGATCGAGACGCTGCGCCGCAACGCCGAGGACTTCGGGGTCCGCCTGTTCCCGATGGGCGACATCGACCAGGGCATCGTGCACGTGGTCGGGCCGCAGCTGGGGCTGACCCAGCCGGGCATGACCATCGTCTGCGGCGACAGCCACACCAGCACGCACGGCGCGTTCGGCGCGCTGGCGTTCGGCATCGGCACCAGCCAGGTGGAGCACGTGCTGGCCACGCAGACGCTGCCGATGACCCCGTTCAAGACCATGGCGGTCACCGTCAACGGCACGCTGGAGCCGGGCGTTACCGCCAAGGACATCATCCTCGCCGTCATCGCCCGGATCGGCACCGGCGGCGGCCAGGGCTACGTCATCGAATACCGGGGCGAGGCCATCCGGTCCCTGTCGATGGAGGCCCGGATGACCATCTGCAACATGTCGATCGAGGCGGGCGCACGCGCCGGGATGATCGCCCCCGACGACACCACGTTCGACTACATCAAGGGCCGCCCGCACGCCCCGCGGGGCGCGCAGTGGGACGCCGCCGTCGAGCACTGGACGAGCCTGCGCACCGACGACGACGCCGTCTTCGACCACGAGGTCGTGCTCGACGCCGCCGAGCTCAGCCCGTTCGTCACGTGGGGAACCAACCCCGGGCAGGGCGCGCCGCTGGACGCCGCGGTGCCGGTCCCCGACGAGATCGAGGACCCCACCGAGCGCGCCGCCGCCGAGAAGGCGCTGGCCTATATGGACCTCGCCCCCGGCACGCCGCTGCGGCAGGTCTCCGTCGACACGGTGTTCCTCGGTTCCTGCACCAACGGCCGCATCGAGGACCTGCGGGCCGCGGCCGAGGTCATCAAGGGCCGGAAGGTCGCCGACGGCGTGCGGATGCTCGTCGTCCCCGGCTCGATGCGGGTCAAGGAACAGGCCAACGCCGAAGGCCTGGGCGAGGTCTTCGCCAACGCCGGGGCCGAGTGGCGCGAGGCCGGATGCTCGATGTGCCTGGGGATGAACCCGGACCAGCTCAAGCCGGGCGAGCGCAGCGCGTCGACGTCCAACCGGAACTTCGAGGGCCGGCAGGGCAAGGGCGGGCGCACGCACCTGGTGTCGCCGCTGGTCGCCGCGGCGACCGCGGTCCGCGGCACGCTGTCCTCCCCGGCCGACCTGTAGAACCAGAGCCCCCACGGACCCCGACGACATCACGAGGGATCACACCGCCATGGAGAAGTTCACCGTCCACACCGGACGCGCCGTGCCGCTGCGCGCCAGCAACGTGGACACCGACCAGATCATCCCCGCCGTCTACCTCAAGCGGGTCAGCCGGACCGGGTTCGAGGACGGCCTATTCGCCGCGTGGCGCGCCAACGACCCCGAGTTCGTGCTGAACAAGCCCGAGTTCGCTAACGGCACCGTGCTGATCGCGGGCCCTGACTTCGGCACCGGCTCCTCGCGCGAGCACGCGGTGTGGGCGCTGCAGGACTACGGCTTCAAGGCCGTGCTGGCGCCGCGCTTCGCCGACATCTTCCGTGGGAACTCGCTCAAGGGCGGGCTGCTCACTGTCGCGCTGGAGCAGGAGGTCATCGAGCGGCTGTGGGAGCTGGTCGAGGCCGACCCCGCGACCGAGATCACGGTCGACCTGGTGGAGCGCGAGGTGCGCGCGCCGGGCGTCACCGTTCCGTTCGAACTCGACGACTACACGCGCTGGCGGCTGCTGGAGGGGTTGGACGACATCGCTCTGACCCTCCGGCGGACCGACGCGATCGACGACTTCGAGAAGCGGCGCAAGCCATGGCTCCCGGTGACGAGCTAGGGCCCGCGCGCCCCGGTGACGAGGCCGGATCCGGCGCGGATCCGGCCGAGACGCCGGAATTTTACCTGGATTTGGCTGAGCGACTTCGGGACGCCCATCGCCGGGCGAACGCGCTCCCCGAGAGCGTCCGGATTCCGGTTATTCGTAGGCTTTTGACGGTTACGGAAGCGGTCAAAAGGGATCCTGTTCGCGCCTCCCGACGTCTCGATCGGATGCTTGAGGAGCTTCCTCCGCAGGTGGACGAGCCCCCGACACGCTGAATTTCCCGGCCTAGGTGTTTGTGCTGGAGGCCGTGTGTCCCCTAATTTCGTGCGGGCAAGGGGGAACCGGAGGAAACAATGAACAAGCGTGACCTGATCGACGCCGTCTCCAAGGAGATGGGGGGAGACAAGAAGACGGCCAACGAGGCCGTCAACGCCATCTTGGAGACCATCCAGCGGACCGTCGCCAAAGGCGACAAGGTCGCTATCACTGGGTTCGGTGTGTTCGAGAAGTCCGACCGCGCCGCCCGCACCGCCCGCAACCCCGCTACCGGGGCCACCATCAACGTCCCCGCGAGCAAGGTACCGAAGTTCCGCGCTGGCGCTGACTTCAAGGAGCGGGTCAACAAGGGCAAGTAGGGCCCTGGCCTATCGGGCCTGACCAGTCACGGCGCTGCCCGGGTTCTCCCACCGGAGACCCGGGCAGCGCTATGTCCGGGGCCGGGCGGGGTGTTTGCGCGCGGGAGACAGGCTAAACCGCGCGTTCCGGCCCCGCGCCCCCACGGTGTACTCCGCGTCGCCCGCCGTGCTGAGCGTCGTCACCGCCCCGGCGCGTCCAGCAGTCCCACCAGATCCAGCAGCTTGGCGGTGTGCGGGCCGACGCCGAGATCGACGGCGCCGCGCAGGTCCTCAGGGGTGTCGACGTCCCTGCGGACGGTCGGTACGCCGGCAGGGGCCAGTTCGACCGCGCCGTCGTCGAGGTGGCGCCGCCGCGATGCCCCTTCGAACGCGGGGGTGAAGGCCGCACCGGGGGCCGCCGCGTACAGCGTGGTGCCGATGCCGGGCGCGTCCGCGAGAAACGCGCGCTCGTGTGGCGCCGCCTCCGCCAGCACCGCACCCAGCTCGGTCGGGCGAAGCGCCGGAAGGTCCGCCGACAGCGCGCACAGCCCCTGCCCCGGCTCCCGCCGCGCGGCTTCGGCAGCGCCGTGCACCAGCGCGGGGTTCAACCCGGTTCCGGGCTCACCGGCGATGACGCGCGCACCCAGCCCGCGCAGCTCCGCAGAGGCGCGGGCGTCGTCGGTCACCACGAACACCGACGCGACCGCCGGGCAGTCGACGGCCGCCATGACCGTGTCGCAGGCGATGGCGAGCGCGAGGTCGGCCCGGTGCGGTCCGGCGAGGCCCGCGAGCCGCGTCTTCGCGCCCACCAGGCGTTTCACCGGGACGAGGAGCGACCACCGGTGATCGGCTCCGCCTCTGCTCGTGCTCACGCACACCTCTCGACTCCGATGGCGGCCAGGACGTAGAAAGGGTATGACCAAGCGCAACACAGCGCCGTCCAGGCGTGTTCCCCCCAGGGTGCGACGTGGGTGATCGTGGTGGCCGCCTAGACTGGGGCGATCGCGCGCCCGGGGGTCGTTTCGGGCGCCTCCCACTGTCGGCACGTCGTCGCCTGGACGCGCCGTGCCCAGGGTCGAATCCGGAGGAGTCCGTGGCAAAGCAACGGGAATCGCGTTGGGTGAAGCTCGTCGTGGCCAGCATCGTCCGTCCGATCATGGCGGCCATCACCAAAGTCGACTGGCGCGGGCAGCACCACATCCCGCGTAAGGGCGGTGTGATCGTCGCCTCCAACCACCTCTCCCTGGCCGATCCGCTGACCGTCGCCCACTACCTGTACGTGGCGGGGCGCCGGTGGCCGACGTTCACCTCGAAGGACAGCGTCTTCCGCATCCCCGTGGTGGGCTTCGTGGCGCGGAGCACCGGGCAGATCGGCGTGAAGCGGGGCAGCACCGAGGCGATCAAGGCACTGCAGGAGGCAGAGAAGGCGCTGACCGAGGACGGGTGCTCGGTCATCTTCTACCCCGAGGGCACCTGCACCCGCGACCCGAACGGATGGCCGATGGTCGCCAAGACCGGCGTCGCGCGGCTCGCGTTGACCACGGGCGCGCCCGTCGTCCCGGTCGCCCACTGGGGCGAGCAGGAGCTGCTGCCGTACGGCACCACGAAGGTGCGGCCCTTCCCGCGCAAGCGCGTCCAGTACCTGGCGGGTCCGGCGGTGGACCTGGACAAGTACCGGGGTGAGCCGATCACCTCGTCTCTGCTGAAAGACGCGACCGCCGACATCATGCGGGCCATCACCGACCTGCAGGCGGAGATCCGCGGTGAGGTGCCGCCCGCGATCCCCTTCGACCCCAAGGCGGCACGCCAGGACCAGCTCACCGAGGGCGCGGCGGACGCGGCCGAGAACGGTCGGGAGGACGCCGGCCCCGCCGCGCCGCCCGAAAAGAACAAGCCGGCACAGGCGGAGAACGCCGCCACCAGCGGTGGCGCGGGTGGCAAGAACGACGACGCGTCCTAGGTCGGCGTAGCAGCCGATCTGGACGCATGAGGGATGGGAGAGACGATGAAGGTCGCCGTCATGGGCTGCGGCTCATGGGGTACGGCGTTCGCCAATGTAGTGGCGGACGCCGGCGTCGCCGAGGTCGAGATGTGGGGCCGACGCGCAGACGTGGTCGACGCGATCCAGCAGCGGTCCGAGAACCCCGACTACTTCCCGGGGATCGAGCTGAACCCGAAGTTGACCGCGACGACCGAGGCGGCCACGGCCCTCAACGGTGCCGAGTTCGTCGTCATCGCCGTGCCCTCGCAGTCGCTGCGGGCGAACCTCGCCGCCTGGCGTGAGCACATCCCGGCCAACGCGGTCATCGTCAGCCTGATGAAGGGCATCGAGCTCGGTACGTCGCTGCGGATGAGCGAGGTGATCGCCGAGGTGCTGGAGCTGCCCGCCGAGCAGATCGCCGTTGTCTCCGGCCCCAACCTCGCTCGCGAGATCGCCGAGCGCCAGCCCGCGACGTCCACCTTCGCCTGCCCGCACGAGCCGACCGCCGTGCGGCTGCAGAGAGTCTGCAACTCCCCCTACTTCCGGCCCTACACCACGACCGACCTGGTCGGCGCGGAGCTCGGCGGCGCGGTCAAGAACGTCATCGCGCTGGCCGTCGGCGTCTCCGACGGCATGGGGCTCGGCGACAACGCCAAGGCGTCGCTGATCACGCGCGGTCTGGCCGAGACGGTGCGGCTGGCGGTGTCGCTGGGCGCCGACGAGCACACCCTCGCCGGGCTGGCCGGACTGGGCGACCTCGTCGCCACCTGCAGCTCCCCGCTGTCGCGTAACCGCACCTTCGGCGAGAAGCTGGGGTCGGGCATGACCGTCGAGGAGGTCGTGGCGGCGACCCGCCAGACGGCGGAGGGGGTGAAGTCCTCGGAGTCGATCCTGGCGCTGGGCCGGGCCAACGGCGTCGAGATGCCGATCACCGAGGCCGTGGTCGGGATGATGCACCACGACCTGAGCCCGGCGGAGGCGCTGCAGGCGTTCATGGCGCGCAGCACCAAACCGGAGAGATACGGCGTGTGAGCGCCGTTCCGGGGCGGGAAGCGCGGCCGGCGCGTCCACGCGGTCGACCAGGGGTTTGCGTGGGCGGCGGTGGCAGCGTTGGCGACATTCGATCTACAGCTTGGGAGAACCGCGCATGACGGGCCGACCCGACCAGGGGGAGAACACCCGCGCCGTTGGTCTGCCCACCGGCCCGGCACCGGCCGAGCGGCCGCTGCGGATGCCGGTGCACCGCAGCACCACCTACGCGTTCGCCACCTCGCGGGAGTACGCGGATGTGCTCGATGGCGGCCGCGAAGGCTATTCCTACGCCCGGATCGACAACCCGACGAGCGAGGCGTTCGCCCGGGCCCTGGCCGCGATGGAGGGCCGAGGCCTGGACAGCGAAGTGCGCGGGCAGGCGTTCACCTCGGGCATGGCGGCGATCAGCACCACCCTGCTCGCGCTGACCTCGGTCGGCGCCCACGTGGTGGCCGCCCGTTCGATCTACGGCAACACCTACTCGCTGCTGGACGGGCTCCTGCGCCGGTTCGGGGTGAGCACCGACTTCGTCGACATCACCGATCTCGACGCGGTCCGCGCCGCCGTCCGGCCGGAAACGGCGGTGATCTTCACCGAGACGCTGTCGAACCCCACCATGACCGTGTCCGATATCCCCGGGCTCGCGGAAATCGCCGCCGAGGCGGGGGCGGTACTCGTCGTGGACTCCACGTTCGCCTCGCCCGCCGTCTGCCGCCCGCTGGAGCACGGGGCCGACCTGGTGCTGCATTCGGCCACCAAATACATCGGCGGGCACAGTGACGCCACCGGGGGTGCGGTGGCCGGCCGCCCCGCGCTGGTCGACGCGATCCGGGCGGCCCGCATCGACCTGGGGCCGTGCCTCGCGCCCGACGAGGCGTTCCTGCTGCACCGGGGCTTGGAGACGCTCCCGCTGCGTGTCGCCCGGCAGTGCGCTTCCGCGGCGGAGTTCGCGGCGGCCGTCGCCGAGCATCCGGCGGTCGCGCGCGTGGACTATCCCGGGCTACCTGGCCACCAGGGGCACAAGCTCGCCGGGCAGCTGTTCGACCCCGGTCGCTACGGTGCGGTCGTCACCGTCACGCCGCATGGTGGCCGGGCAGCGGGCATGGCGTTCGCCGACGGGCTGCGCGTGGCCACCGTCGCCGCGTCGCTGGGTGGTACCCACACGCTGGCTGGCCACGTAGGATCTTCGACGCACCGGCAGATGAGCGACGAGGCGCTGGAGGCCGCGGGGATCGGACCGGCGGCCGTTCGGTTCTCCATCGGTGTCGAGGATCCGGCCGATCTCATCGAGGACGCGTTGTCGGCCTTGGACCGGTGCACGTCCGACGGATGAAGAATGGGGGACCGGCACCGAAATTGCTTGGTTCTGGTCCTGCACCAATGCAAGATAGGGTCACGCCCATGACCGAGCAGCAAAAGATTCGGGTCGCCGTGGTTTTCGGCGGGCGCAGTTCCGAGCACGAGATCTCCTGTGTCACGGCGGGCAGTGTGCTCTCCGTTATCGACACCGACCGCTACGAAATCGTGCCCATCGGGATCACCCGCGACGGCAGATGGGTGCTGACCTCGGGTGAGAGCGAGCAGCTGGCCATCCGCGACGGCCAGCTGCCCAGCGTCGACGGGGCGGGAAGCACCCTCGCACTGCCCTTCGACTCCGCCACCGACCTGATGGTCGTCGAACCCGACCAGGTTCCGCGGCGCGTCGGCAAGGTCGACGTCGTCCTGCCACTGCTGCACGGTCCCTTCGGCGAGGACGGCACCATCCAGGGCCTGTTCGAGATGATGGGCGCCCGCTACGCGGGTGCCGGGGTCTTCGCCAGCGCCGCCTCCATGGACAAGATCTTCATGAAGGCTCTGCTTACCGGAAACGGCATTCGCACCGGTGCCTACGTACCGATCACCGAGCGGGAGTGGCAGCGCGAGCGCAAGCGCGTCCTCGACGACATCGCCGAGCTCGGTGGCACGCTCTTCGTCAAGCCGGCCCGCGCCGGCAGCAGCGTCGGCATCAGCAAGGTGGCCGACGCCGCCGACACCGACACCGTCATCGCCGCGATCGAGGCGGCGCGCGAACACGACCCGAAGGTCATCGCCGAGGCCGCGATCGTCGGCCGGGAGATCGAGTGCGGCGTGCTGGAATCGATGGACGGCGGCCTCCCCGATGTGTCGCTGCCCGCCGAGATCCACGTCGCCGACGGCTTCGACTTCTACGACTTCGAGGCCAAGTACCTCTCCACCAGCAGTCTCACCATCCCCGCCGAACTGCCGGAACAGGTCATCGCCGACATCCGCGCGCTGGCCGCGCGCACGTTCGAGGTGCTGGGCTGCGAGGGGCTGGCCCGCGTCGACTTCTTCTACGGCGACGACGGCGAGATCTACGTCAACGAGATCAACACCATGCCGGGCTTCACCCCGACGTCGGCCTTCCCGCAGATGTGGCAGGCGACCGGCGTGGACTACCCCGCCCTGGTCGACCGGCTGATCCAGACCGCGCAGCACCGCCAGCCGGGCCTGCGCTGAGTCCGACCCCGTGATCCACGCCCGTCCCGGGCACCCGCGACCGAACCGAACGCGGGTGCCCGGAATGCGGGCATATCACTCTTTCGGACAGCGCCCTATTCGTGGACGTTTTGCGGACTCGCCCCCAGATCGCGGGGCGGAACCGCGGGCAACAACTCACGGGCAACGATCGTGCCTCCGGCTGTCGCGGCCGGGAACACCACCACCGCGACGAACGGGATCGCCAGCAGCAGGTATGAGGGCACGGCGAATCCCAGAACCAGCGCCCGCCGCTGCCCCATCGCCCGGCGGCGGTCCCGCAGCCGACGCAACCCCCGCCGGTCGAAGGCCGTGCCGACGAGCTCCATACCGAGCATCCACCCGCCGAACAGGGCCGAGACCACGGGAATCAGGGTCTGCCCGATCACCGGGATGAATCCGGCGACGAACAGCGGGACGGTCACCACGGCCGAGATCAGAATCAGCGTCAACGACTGGCGCACCGCCCGCGCGACCATCCCCGCCACCGGCTCATCCACCTCGGGCGGAGCGCCGCCGAGCTCATCCTCGACCGCCTCGGCGATCTTGTCGTAGAGCGGGAACCCCAGGGCAAGCGTGACCCCGGTGAACGCCACCACCATGACAAGGACGACACCGGCGACGACGGTGATCCCCACCGCGATCCGCAGCGTGGTGGCCCATCCCTCGGCCCACCCCTCGGCGAACGGCGTCATCCAGGTGACGAGGTCGGTGATGTTCACGAGCAGGGTGATCAGCGCGATGAGGAACAGCACCGAGGTGATCAGGGGCGGAATCGCCCCCATGAGGAACAATTTGGGCCGCCGGAGCACCATCCCGAACCCACGGAACAGGGCGCCGACGCCAGAGAACGTGTCGCGGATGGCGTGACTCACAAGGCACGACCCTAGCCGGGAGGCGAGCTGAGCGCACGCGACTCCTGCCGGGCCGACCTGCCCACCCGGTGTGAGCCGAGCGTGTGGATGGCGTCCGGTGGGCGGGTGGCGGCGCAGAGAGGCACGCGAACGTCGGCGAACATGCCCGCCACCGGTGCAACGGACGGGGAGGGGGCGCCTGGGCGCCCCCGAAGATCACATCACCCCTCTCACCCTCGGCACCATCGCCCCGTGACGGCTCCCGGGTCCGTCGGCCCGGAGCCGTACCGAAGAACCATGGTCCGCGTGGGCCGTGCACTGTCCGTGCCTTGCGGGACTGAGCCGCCCCAGCGCGTCGCGGGCCCGGAGGCGGGCGGCGCGATCGGGGTGGTTCAGCTCGAACCAGTGGAGCACGGAGACCGCCTGGGGATGCTCGATCGCGGCCATGACGTCGAAGAACGAGACGCCGTCAATGCTCCTCGGAGCGCTGACCGCGCGGGCGCGGTCGTCGGTCATCAGGTGCAGACGGATCATCTCCGCGATCTGGTCGGTTGCCACCCACGCCCGGTCACCGGGCCGGAGGGCGCCCGCGGTGCCAAGACCTCGGTCGTGGAGCCACATCCGCGCCCGCGCGCCGAAATCGGGATCGTCTACTAGGCGCCCATAGGCGGACGCGGCGGCATGCGGGTGCCGGGTCGTCACCGAGGCCACCAGCGCCCTGTGCAGGCAGTCGTCGGTGCGGCGGGCGACATCGACAAGGTCGCGCATGGCCCGTTTCGTCCCGCGTGCGGCGATCCATGCGTCGAGGTCGGCCACCGTCCCCGGCGCACCGCTCGCCGCGCGTTCGACGAGGACCTCGGCCTCCTCGGCCATGAGCGCGTTGTAGGTTCGAAGCGCGTGACCGGCGGCGGTCAGCCGCTCATAGGCGGCCCACTCGCCGATCGCTGTCAGCTCGAACACCCCGCCCGCCTCCACGCACCCGCCGGTCCCGGGCTCAGCGCGCGCGACGGCCCCCAGCCGCTGGAGGTCGTCGAGCACGACATGGACGGCCATGAGGAGTGTGGCGGACGCGTCAGGCGGCATCGGCGCACCGTCGTCCAGCAGCTCATCGTCTGTAGCCTGCTGATACGTCCTAACGATAGATCGGGCGATGAACGAGATCCCCACCGGCCTCCGCTCCTCGAAGAGCACGGAAACGACGCCCTCCACGAAGGCGTCGGGCGCGACGCCGTACTCCTTCTCGAAGGTCTCCGGGTCGGCCAGGTAGAGGCGTTCCGCCAGGTCCTCCGAGATCGCTTCGTAGAACTCCCGCCACAGCTGCATGGCGGCGCGGGGGACCCACGCCGACGCCTCGAAGGTACGGTCCCGGGCCGGCTCCGCGCCTCCCCCTTCCTCATCGCGGCGGAACGCCGGCACCGCGCGGATGGATTCCGCCAGCTGTTCGGCGGTCGGAAGACGCGCCGCCCGCTGGCGGTATCCGTGGCGCCCCGGCCCCGCGAAGAGCACCGGCTGGTCGAACGCCGCGCGGCGGGACACGACGAACGCCTCGACCGCCGTATGGAGATCATCGGCGTGGGAGCAGCGGGGATCGAGCCACCCGTGATCGGCCAGCATCGACCACCACACACGGACCGCCGCGCCGACCTCCTCAGCGGTCGGCGGCGCCGTTCCGCCCCGCCGCCGCACCCAGTCCATGAACAGGGCGGCGACGTCCCACGTGTGCCACCGGGCCAGGAGCCCGTCGCCACCGGCGTCCGGCTCCCCGTACTTGTAGTCGAGGACCACGCGCAGGGCAGCGGGGGTGAGATCGCGGCCGGTCCGCCGCGCGAAGTCGACCGCCCGCTCCACGAAACGCTCCCGGTACACGGCGAACGTGGCCTCATCGGCGTGGGTGAACACGAGGCGCATCAGGACTCTCCTCCGGTCGCCGGCTGCCCAGGACCTGGACGCACACCGACCAGGGCGCCCTGCTCGACCGCATAGGTGCCCACCGGGGTCAGGGCGAAGCTGAACCCGCCGAGGCTGAAAGCGGAGTCTGTGCCCGCCGACCGCTCGCAGCCCTCCGCGGCCTCCGCGACCTCGCGGTGTTCGATGACCCCGAGCGCGCTCAGGACCCCGATCCCACCGGGAAACATGGCGATGGGCACGCCGTCGTGCCGCACCCGCTCCCACAGCGCATCCGAGGAGACGTGGTCCCCACCGCTCTCCATGAGGCGGGCGAGAACCTTGCGCATGACCTGCTCGGCCGGAGCGTAGAAAACGCGCGGGTCCTGCAACCGCCACAGCGTTGGGGCGTGGTCCAGGAGCACGCACACCAGGTGCAGCGCATCGTGGCGGAGACGCCTGTAGTCGGGGCCCGGGATGACCCAGCCGTGCTGCCGCTCCACATCACCGCGCCGCCGCTCGGTGCGCTCGGGGACGAGCTTCAGAATGTGGGCCTTCAGCGCGACCGTCAGGAGTTCGGCCCCGCGGTCGAACGGGCAGGCGACATGGTCGCCCGCTTCCTCATGCTTGCCGAGGTGGCGCCCCAGGGTGACCAGCGTGTAGTGCGTGGAGCGGTAGGGATGGTTCAGCCGTTCCCGCGATACCTCCTTGCCGGTGCTGATCCAGGCCAGAAAATCCAACATGAGTGCGACGAGCAGCGCCCCCTCGGCCACGCGGCGCAACTCCGAGGCGCGTGGCTGGTCGGGTGGGGCTACGTCGGCACCGGGCGGTGGGGTGACGTGCGTTCGGGTGGTGTCAGGCATGGCGATCCCCCATCACTGGAAGCGGAAGTTCCGCGCGGAATCGCCCGTCTTCGCGTTCGCATGTCTCGGTGCCGGGAAGCGGCGCGGAATTCCACGCTAGGCAGGCGCCGCAAGGCGTGTCGAGTCACTCCGCACCCCTGTGGATAACTTTTCTCCGGGGCGCGGACGGCTTTCCACAGCCACTCGCGCGGCCTTGCCCCGGCCTCTCCGCGGACACTTGCCTGGAGGCATGCCGGATCTCTCCAGCGTGCGGGCGCTCGCCGCCTCCCAGCACGGGGTCGTCTCCCGCCGCCAGGCAGCGGAGTGCGGACTCACCAGCAGGCAGATCACCACCCTCATCAGCAAAGGCCAGTGGAGACGCTTGCGAACGGGGATCTACCTCGTGCGTGGGGACCCCGCCCCGGCACTGGCCGCGCGGGTGATGGCGGTGCAGCTGGCCTACGGGCCCCGTGCCGTGGCCGTCGGCCCCACGGCGGCCCGCCTCTGGCGCATGCAGGGCCTGCTTTCGGGTCCCGGCTACGAACACGTCCACGTCACGGTTCCGGGCCGTTCGAGCGCCACCCCCATCGGGCTGCGCCTTCACGGATGGGATGTCGCACCCGGCGAAACCACTCTGTACAAGGGCATCCGCCTCAGCACCCCCGGCCGCACCCTGCGCGACACCGTCCTCCTGACCGACCGCTACGCCGCCGTCAGTGTCATCGACTCCGCCCTGCAACAGGGCCTGGTCACTCCCGAAGACCTCGCGGAACTCGAAGCAGCCAACGCCGGCCGCCTGGGCGCCTCGCGCACCCGCTCCTGGTGGAGCCAGGCCGACGGTCGGTCCCAGAGCACCTTCGAGACCCGTATCCGACTCATCTGCACCGACGCCGGCATCCCACCCGAAACCCTCCAGCACCCCGTCTACGATTCCCACGGCGACCTCGCCGGCCATGCCGACCTCGCTTGGCCCAGCCACGGCGTCATCGTCGAAGCCGACGGCCGCGACCCCCACTCCCTTCCGGGGGCGCTCTTCACCGACCGCCACCGCCAGAACATGATCGTCAGCTCACCCGACCGGCTCGTCCTCCTCCGCTTCACCTGGAGCGACCTGCAACATCCCCGTGAGATCGTCGCGATGATCCGCTCCGCCCTGGAGACCCCGGCCGATGGTTGAGCGGACGCACCCGTGCGCGGTCGGCGACAGTGCATCCGACCGCGATCCGCCATCGGAGCCAGCCGTGGCCGCCGCGTCCTCGCGCGGTCCGGGCAGCGGCTCAGTACGGAAATCCAGCTCGACGTGGATACGCGGACATCACCGCGTCGGCGCTCATCGCGGCAGAAAGCGGCTCGGTTGGCCGTGCCAGCTGACGTAGAGGGCTTCGCGCGCGCGGGTGCAGGCGACGTAGAG
Source organism: Nocardiopsis rhodophaea (assembly GCF_039530945.1). Lineage (NCBI taxonomy): Bacteria > Bacillati > Actinomycetota > Actinomycetes > Streptosporangiales > Nocardiopsidaceae > Nocardiopsis > Nocardiopsis rhodophaea. The sequence continues at coordinate 16,367 of NZ_BAAAPC010000016.1, read as the reverse complement.
AAGGGAGCGCTGGGCGTCGAGGTCGGCGAGGTGTTGGTGTTCGTCGAGGTCCGCGCTGGTGACGTGGTCCATCTGGGGGAGTGCGTCGGCGGTGACACCGGTGACGGCGATAGCGCGGAATTCGAGGCCCTTGACGCCGTGCATGGTGGTGACGCGGACGGAGCCGGTGGCGTCGGTGACGGCGTGGTCGCGGGGGTTGAAGACGGTGGCGGGGAGCGAGCGGGCGCGGAGGTGGGCGGCGACGGAGTCGCGGAGGCGGTTGGTTCTGGCCGTGACGCAGATGTCGCCGGGGGCGATACCGTCGGCGAGCCAGCGGCGGACGCGGTCGGCCAGGGCGTCGAGCTCGGCGGGTTCGTCGGCGGCGCCGTGGAGTTCGGGTGGTGGGCCGCTCAGGACGCAGCGGGTGCTGCCGGGCGGTTCGGCCGTACCGTGCGCGGTCGGCGTCGTGCCGTTCGAGGACGGCGCCGTGACGCGCGAGAGGGCCACCGGCTCTCCCAGCTCGGTGGTGGTGTGGCCGCGGATAATGCCGTCGGCCCAGGTCAGGATCTCCTCGGTGGTGCGGTAGTTGACGCGCAGCGGGTAGGAACGGCCGACGACCTCGATCCCCAGCTGCTTGAAGGAGACGGTGTTGTCGTAGATGCGCTGCCGGTTGTCGCCCGCGATGAACATGTCGTTGGGCCCATGGGCCGCGGCGGCGCGCAGGGTGCGCCACTGGGCGGGGTGGAGGTCTTGGGCCTCGTCCACGACGACGCTGGTGTAGCGGGGCTCGCCCCGGCTGCGGAGGATGCGCTCCGCCTCGGCGTGCAGGTCCTCGGCCGGGAGGCGGCGGCTGGTGCGCATCTGGGCGCGTGCGTCGCTGATCGCGTGCCAGACCTCGCGCCGCTGGGCGGTGCTCAGCGGGGTGCTGCGCCCGCGCCGCGCGTCGGGGTCGAGGTAGCCCTCAAGCGTGCTGATCCCCTGAGCCGTGATCACGTGCCGGTACTCGGAGAACAGGAAGTCGACGGGCCAGGGCAGGCGGTGCTGTCGCGTGTAGTTGGCGAAGAAGCCGCGCGTGTCGGTGCGCAGCCGGACGTCGGGGCGGACTTCCTTGACGACGTCCAGCGCGAGCTTGTCGGTGGTGACCACGTCGACGTCGTCGACCAGTTCGGGCGGGAGCAGCAGCCCGAGGTTGCGCCTAAGCGACTCCACCAGCGCGTTGGTGAAGCTGGTGAGGAGGATGCGGCCGTCGAGCGGCAGGTTCTCCGCCAGGTGTTTCACGCGGTGCAGCGCCACGACCGTCTTGCCGGTGCCCGGACCGCCCGACACCTTGGCAGGGCCGTTGAAGCGCGGCCGGTAGGCCAGTGCGCGCTGCTTGGGGTGGAGGAAGACGCGCCACGCGTTGAACTCACCGGCGAGGATGTCCTCGACTTCACGGTCGTCGTTGACGACGATGACGCGCTCGCGGGTGTGCCGGATCGCGGTGTCGTAGTCGTCGGTGGCGACGGCGCCTACGACAGGCCGCCGCGGGCCCACCACCTCCTCCAGCACGCGCTGCACCGAGTGCCCGTCAGCGAGCGCGGTGAGCACCTCGTACTGGTCCTGGGGCAGTGCCGGACCCCAGTTCCGCAGTTCCCCGATGCCACTGAGGGCACGGCAGAACTCACGGATCTCCGGATCGATTCCCAGCCGCGCCAGGTCGCGGTCGCTGACGTGCTCGAAGAGCGGGGGAGACGGCGAGGTCGCGGACGGAGCGGACGGGGCCGAGCGCTCCGCGGGTGCGCTGGTACGCGGCTCCCGAGCGGGGGCGGCGTCGGGTGCCGGGGTCCGCAGCGCGGTCGCGTCGCGCCGCTCCAGGGTGCCCATGACCTGGTTCACGTCGTGCCGCTGGTCGACCGCCCATTCCTCGGCGGCGCCGCGCGGCAGCAGATGCACCAGGAGAAAGGTCTCGCCTGACTCGGGCGCGAGCATCACCCCGGTCCACGCGTCGCTGATGCGGAATGTGCGGATACGCGGATCCTGGCCCGAGGGGAGCGGTTGAATGCGCAGGTCGGGATGGGAAAGCACGGCGTGCAGCGGCAGCTCGCGGAATTTGCGGGTGACGGCGAGCAGCCGTTCACGGGTTGGCCGGTCGAGTTTCTCGTACTGCGGGAGACACGTCGCGTCGATGGCCAGTTGGGGCATGAGCCTCCTTTGCTTTCGGCGCTCCTGACGGCGGAGGAGCCGTGCATTGACCGCCCTTCCCATTGCTGTTCTACCCGGCGGTGAAGACAGAACGGAGGGAAATCGGCCCTTTCTTTTCTTATTTCACTAACTTGCCCCTCATTACCATTGAATGACGACCGGAACCGGCCAATCGCGGAGGAGCCGCAACGATCCGGGTCGGGGTGGGGAACTCAACGTGGTGCGCTCGAAGGGGATAACGGGCCCCTGAAAATGCGGGCGGGTGGCGCGGCCCGGATTCGGTGCGTGGATCACCGATGAGAAGCGGGGTGGCTGATCCAGGTAGGACGGCTGTAGCTCTGTGATCCGAACACACGCGAGTGACGAGGACGGGTGCCGACTTTCCTCGACCACGTTCAGCCGCCGCCTCGACGAATCCTCACATCGGCGCTGCGGATGTCGATACGGGACGCTAGGGTCGGGCTCGATGGGCCGAGGAGGCCTGTGAGACAAAGGGGATATGCGCGTGGATCCGGGACTGTGGACGGCGGTCGCAGGTGCGGGGGTGGCGCTGGCGGTGGCGCCAACGGCATGGACGCTTATGGCCACCGCGCGCCGCAGATTCGACACCGAGCAGGCGCCGACGCGCACGGTCGCCATCGTGTTGGGAGCCGCGGTCTGGCCGAGCGGCCCCTGCCCCCTGCTGGCCCGCCGCCTGGACCTGTCCGCCCGGCTCTTCCACAGTGGGAAGGTCCGAGCGATCCTGGTCTCCGGCGACAACCGGGCGCTGTCCAACTTCGAGACCGACGCCATGACCGACTACCTGGTCGGGCGAGGCGTGCCCCGGACGTCGATCGTCGCCGACCCGCACGGCTACCGCACCTGGGACACGTGCGTCCGGGCGCGCGCCACCTACGGCGTGGACAGCGCCATCATCGTCACCCAGTCCTTCCATCTGCCCCGCGCGGTGGCGCTGTGCCGGGCGGCAGGCATCGACGCCGTGGGCGTGGGCGACCCGAGCGTCGGCGGGCGGACGCGGTCCATCGTCCGCGGCTACGCACGCGAGCTGGGCGCCAACGCGAAGGCGGTGCGCGACGCTGTCCTCCGTCCGCCGCCCCTGAAAGAGGATCCGCCCGTCGACGACCTGCGGTCCGCACTGTCCTGACCCGCCCCTTCTGCGTTGATCTCGGCGATATCGACCTTATGCCGCCGCGCATTCGGTCGATATCGCCGAGATCAACGCAGGGGGACGCGCCGAGCCGAGGGGCGTGTCAATGCGGAGCCACGTGCCGCGATAATGGCTCACCATGGACGCGACGACGCACAACGGCCCCCTGCGGGGAGTAGACGACATCGACTGGCGCGCCCTCGCGCCTACGCGCGGGGAGGAGATCCCCGCCCTCCTGCGCGACATCGCCGCCGGTGACGGCACCACGACCGGTCCCGGCGAAAGCCTTTCGACGCTGTACGACATCGTGCGCTTCCCCGGCCCCGGATACCCGGCTGCCCCGGCGGTCGCCGGTTTCCTGATCGACATCGCCTGCGCGCCGTCGACCCCCTCCCCGGTGCGGTGGCGCCCGCTGAGCCTGCTGTTGGAGCTGCTCGTCCCGGCCGCCCCCGCGCTCGTTCCCCACCGCATCGACGTCGCCCAGTGGAGCGACGAGGTCGCCTGGGCGGCCGCCACCGACCTCGACAAGGTGCGCGAACAGTACGCCGCCTGGTTGCGTGAGGCCCCGGACGAGCAGCAGTACCGCCGGATGCGGCACCGCTTCGACGCCATCAGCCGCGACAACGGCCCCGCGCTGCTCCAAGCCGAACTCGCCGTTCACGACACGGTGCGCGAACGCGTCGAGGACCTGCTCGGCCTGCTCGACGGAGAGTCGAACCGCCGCGGGCTGGAAGCCCCCGCGGAGTGGGCCTCCTACGTCCTCGCGTTCGTCCCGGAGGCCGCCGAGGGCGTGCGGACCCGGCTGGAGAAAGCGCTGTCGCCCCTGACCGCCCCGTCCGCGCCCGCCCTGCCCGGCTCCTCTCCGTCCGGCCCCGGGGTCATCTCCGCGGAACTGTTCGCGCTGGGCATGCTCGCCCCGGCCGACGACCCCTCGGTGACGGTCACGCTGACGCACGCGATGGGCTCCGGCCACCTCTACAACGCCTTCGCCGCCGCGGTCGCCATGGCGACGGTCCACGGGGAGAAGACGCCCGGCGAGGCCCTGGAGAGGATCGCCGAGGGCGGCCGGACGCGCATGGGCTACCACGGCCTGTTCGGCGACTCCTGGCCGCACTGCGGCCGGATCGAGCCGGAGGTCCTGGGTTTCCTGGCGCTGGGCCGCGGCGGCACGACGACCACCGCTACGCGCCTGGAGTTGCTGCCGGACGTGCTCGCCCACAGCGAGGGCGATTCCCGGGCCGTGGTCGTCGGCGCCGCGCTGGAGATGGCCTTCGGGCCCCGCGCCCAGCATGCGGGCGACGGGGAGGAGTCTCGGGACGAGTCGGCCGACCTCAGTGAGGAACAGCTGCGGGTGCTGTGGGCGATCGCGGAGATCCCGGCCGCGGCGTGGGAGGACAGCGAGCTCGTCGACACCCTGGAGGCCTGGGATCTGCCGTCCGGGCGCGCCGACTTCCTGGCCTTCGCCGGGGTCGAGGACGACACCGAGGAGCCCACCGAGGGCGAGGCCGAGGAGCCGCGGCCGAGCCCGTCCGGCCCGGCCGCCCCCTCGGGTGGCGGACTGCTCCGTCGGCTCTTCGGCGGAGACTCCGCCCGGTGACGTGACCACGCTGGGCGGTGCCGTGCCGACCCCGGGGCCCAGGTCGGCACGGCACATGCCCGTCAGCGAGGCGCGGTCAGCGCCTCCTCGACCCCCGTCTCCCGCGGGCCGAGGAAGGTCGGCTCCGGCCGCAACAGCCCGGTGAGGACCGCCTTGAACGCGGCGGGAACCTCACGGACATAGCCGTAGACCGTGGCGGTCGTGCGGATCCGCATGCTCGGGTCACCGACCCCCTGAACGTCGATCCCCGCCGCGTCACACAGGCTGACGGCCCGCGCCAGGTGGAACTCCTGGGTGACGACCGTCGCCGCCTCCACCCCGAAGATCTCGTGCGCCCGCGCGCACGATTCCCACGTGCTGAACCCCGCGTAGTCCCCGGCGATCTTCGCGTCCGGAACCCCGGCATCGACCAGGTAGGCGCGCATCGCGTCGGTCTCGTTGTAGGTAGCGAAGCTGTTGTCGCCGCTGACCAGCACCGCATCGACCTTCTCCCGCCGATACAACTCGGCGGCGATGTCCAGCCGCCGTCGCAGCAGTGTGGTCGGCCGCCCCTCGGGACTCAGCCCGGCGCCCAACACGAGCGCCACAGGCCGTTGGGGCACGTCCTCCACCCCGGCCCTGCGGTCCTGCGTGGACAGGGTGATCCAGGCGAAGGGGGCCGGAACCAGGATCAGCAGCGCGATCACCGCCGCGATGATCGGCCTCTTCCGTTCCCGCCACAGCCGCCGTACCCGCGTTCGCCCTTGCGTCCACCACTCGTTTTGCACGTCCTCTTCGACGCGGCGCGACCGCGAACGGTTCTGCCAGTTCGGGCGGTATCGGTCGAAAAACCCTTCGGATCGGCGCTTGGGCGCTGTATAGGGTCCGGCCCATGGACGATTTCCCGGCGCGCCTGCGCGCCATCGCCGACCTGAAAGTCGCCACGATGCGAAACGAGGGCGGGCGGCACGAGTACGACGGCGCTCCGGCGGACCTGTCTCCCGACGGAATACGGGACAAGCTGGCGCGCCTGGGTCGGGGCGACCGCTTCGCCGACGACCACGACGAGGCGCACGCCCGCGTGGTCGAGGGAGGGCTGCGCGTCGAATTCGGCGAGCTGGAGCTGCACCGCTCGAACCCGCTCTACCACCTCGACGAACTCGATGTCATGGGGTACGACAACGAGTACGCCCCCGAGGCCGAGCGCCGTGCCGCGCGCGAGCGCCACCTCGCGGAGTGGCCGCGCGTGGTCGACACCGCGCTTGCCACGCTCGACCGGCTCAGCGCGCCGGTCGCCGCCTCGCTTGTGGACTCCGCGCGCGGCTTGGCGGCCGCCGTTCCCGCGGACGCCCCCGAGAATGTGCGTACGGCCGCGCTGACGGCGCAGCGCCGGCTTGTCAAGTTCCTGGAGAAGGCGGCGGAGCACGGTGACCCCAGCGCCGCCCTGGGCGGCCCCGCGCTGTCCCGGCTGATGGGCGCGTCCGAGGGGCTGGAGGCGGACCTGGGCAGCCTCGCCGAGCAGGCCGACACCGAGCGCGACCGGCTCAAGGAGCGGCTCGCGGAGACCACCGCCCGGATCGAGCCGGGGCGCGACCCGATGGACGTGGTGCGTGGGCTCGTCCGCGACCACCCCGACCCCGACAGCGTGGTGGCCGAGGCGGCGAAGTGGACCGAGCACGCCATCGCGTTCGCCCGCGACCGCGGCTTGGCCCCTTACCCCGACGGGGAGTGCGAGGTGCGGATCTCCCCCGAGTCGCAGAGGTGGGCACCCGCGATGTTGGTGTGGGCCGCGCCGGACGACCCGGAAGGGCCCAGCTACTACTTCGTCTCTCCGCCCGACCCCGCGTGGTCGGAGCAGGAGTCGGCTGAGTGGCTGGAGATGTTCAGCCCCACCACACTCCCGGCCATCAGCGTGCACGAGGTCGCGCCCGGCCACTTCTCGCACGGTCGCGCGCTGCGCCGTGCCGCCGGACCGGTGCGGCGCACGCTGCTGTCCCTGTCGTTCTGCGAGGGATGGGCGCACTACGGCGAGGAACTGTGCGTGGACGAGGGCTTCGGCGCCTACGCCGAGGAGGCCGTGGGCGACGGGTTCAGTGCGGCGCAGTTCGAAGCCGGTGTCTGGATCCTGGCGCTGATCCGGGTCACCCGGTTGGCCGCAGCCATCGGTGTGCACACGGGGGCCATGACGGTCGAGGACGCCGCGCGCCGCTTCGCCGAGGACACCGCCCTGGCCGGTCCGGCCGCGCTCGCTGAGGCGCGCCGCGCGACCATCGACCCGACGTACGGCCGCTACACGTGGGGGAAGCTGGAGATCCTCAAACTGCGTGAGGCGGCGCGGCGGCGCTGGGGCAGCGACTACAGCCTGGGGCGCTTTCATAAAGCCATGCTGGACTTGGGCGCCCCGCCACTCGGCCTGCTAGGCACCGCGTTGGAGAGGGGCTGATCAGGTCCGGCCTGAGCCGCTGACGGCCGGACCCGATCCATCGCTGAACGTCACGTCATGGGCGGGGTGTCCTCGCGGTAGGCGCCGTCTCCGATCTCCTCCAATCTCTCGGCCGCCCATGAGGTGGACAGAAGTGACGTCCGGCGTCCGACCCGGGCGGGCGGGTCTTCCAGCTCGCGTACGAACTCTTCGACGTCGTCGTTCATAACGGTGGGAGCGCGGTCGGTGTCGGGATCGACAGCGACCGCGATCCACAGGTGCGGGGTGCGGCGGATGGTCCACCGGTCGGCGTATCGCTCCCGGAGAAGCTTCAGCAGGGGGTCGCGGTCGCGTGTCATCGGTGGACCCCCGTGTCGGCCAGGGCGGCCAGCCGGGCGAACTGGCGGAAACGGTGGTTCTCGACCACGCGCTGGTGTTCCAGCACACGGAGGTAGGGGCGAACGCGGCTCGCGCAGCGATGCCGGGCACGGTTAGTCTTCATCTGTCATCAGCTCCTTGGTAGCTGGTGGCCGTGCCCCGGGAGTCCGGCCAGACTCGCCGGGGTCTTCTTGTTGTCGAGGATACCCTTAACGTGAGTTTACGTGAATAGACGTAACGGAAAGAGGGGGGTGGTCAGCTCACATTTACCTTCGGGACCATGGACTTCGGACCCGATGACGAGATTGAGCACGACGACCCCATCCCGCCCTATCGCCAGCTTGCGGCGATCCTGCGCGCTCAGATTCAGCGTGGCGACTACAAACCACGGCGCCCCATCCCATCGGAGGAACGGCTCGTTCAGGACTTCGGCCTGTCGCGTCCAACGGTCCGCAAGGCGATACGGGTGCTGGTCGACGAGGGCATTTTGTTCGTGGTCCCACAACGGGGCACCTACGTTGCCGAGAAGCCCGCGGGTAGCGCCGACGCAGCGGACTAGGCACCGCACCCGCGCGAGGGACCGCTCAGCGGCCGATACCCGCTGTCAGTCCGTCGACCACCTGGCGGGTGGCCAGCAGGAACATCACCACCAGCGGCAGCGTCGTGATGACCAGCCCGGCGTACAGCAGCGACTGGTTCAGGCCGTACTCGGTGAAGAACGCGGTCAGTCCCACGGGCAGCGTGTACTTCGCGCTGTCCCGGATCAGTACCAGCGGGAAGAAGAAGTCGTTCCACAGCTGGATGCTCTGGAATAGCATCACCGTGGCCAGCGCTGGGCGCACCTGCGGCAGCATGACCTGGGCGAACAGCCGGAGCTCGCCCGCGCCGTCGATCCGGGCCGCCTCGGCCAGTTCGCCCGGTACCTGGCGGAAGAACGCGGTCAGGATGAACACCGCGAACGGCACGCCGCTGGCCGCGTACACCAGGACCAGCCCCAACCGCGAGTCGAGCAGGCCCAGCGAGTCGAACAGGTAGAACACCGGCACGATGCCGAGCCGGATGGGAATCATGAGCCCGGCGACCAGATAGCCCAGCACCAGCGCCGCACCGGGGAACGCGTACCGGCCCAGTACGTAAGCCGCGAGCACCGACACGCCTGTACCGAGTACTACCGCACCCAGCGTCACCAGCAGCGAGTTGATGAAGTAGCCGCCGAAGTCGGCCTCCACCCACGCCCGGGCGTAGTTGTCGAACGCCGGGGCAGTGGGCAGCCCGAGCGGGTCGGCGCGCAGTTCGGCCTCGGGGCGCAGGGAGGAGAGCACCATGAGCGCGAGGGGGGCGAGCGCCACCACCGCGTAACCCCACAGCAGCAGGCGCACCGCGACGTCGGCCAGCGGCGGACCGGAGGAGCGGCGGGGATGTCGTGCCCGGGTGGTGGCGGGGGGCGTGGGGGAGGGGCGGAGGGTCGTCGTCATCGCAGTTGGGCCTCCCGGCGGCGCAGCACGCGCGTGGCGGCGATCGATACCCCGAAGATGAACACGAACATCACCACGGCCAGCGCCGACGCCTGGCCGACGGCACCCGGATCGGGGTTGTTGAACGCGGTGCGGTAGAACAGCAGCCCCAGCACATCGGTGGCCCCGGCGGGGGCGCCCTGGGAGCCCTGCATCGCGTAGACGAGGTCCAGCACGTTCATGTTCCCGATGAACGTCAGCACCGTGACGATGCCGATGGCGGGCACCAGCAGCGGCAGCGTCACCGTCCGGAACGCCTGCCACCCGGACGCGCCGTCGACCCGCGCGGCCTCCTCGTACTCCGGCGGTATCGCGGCCAGCGCCGCCGAGAACAGCAGCATCGGAAAGCCGATCCACTGCCAGGCGTTCACCAGGATCAGGGTGGGCAGTGCCAGCGCCGGATCGCCGGTCCACGGCAGGGCCAGCGCGTCCAAGCCGACCGCACGCAGCGCGGCGTTGACAGCGCCGAACTGCGGGCTGAGCATGAGGCTCCACAGGTAGCCGACGACGATCGGGCTGACCAGATGCGGCAGCACATAGGCGGCCTGCAGGAACCGCCGCCCCGCGCGGGTGTGCCGCAGCAGCACAGCGAACGCGAGGCCCAGCGTCGTCTGCACCAGCATCGTGCCCGCGAAGAACGCGAGATTGTGCCCGAACGCGCGCCACAGCCGATCGCCGTAGACGCCGCCGAACAGGTGGGCGAAGTTGTCCAGACCGGCGAAGCCCAGCCGCTGCGTGCCCTGCCAGGAGAACATGCTGTACTGCAGCGCGCTGACCAGGGGGTAGACGACGAACAGGGTGTAAAGGGCCACGGCGGGCAGCAGGAAGAGTGCCAGAACCCACCACGGGGGCCGGTCGCGCGCCACCCGCCGCGCGCCGCCGCTCACCCCGTCTCCCGGAGTAGGCCCAGGCTAAGGGGGCGGGGAGGAGTCCGGCGTACCGTCCAGCGGGACCGGCAGCGCCGGTCAGCTTTCCGGGCGGCTCGGCTCGCTCGCGCGAGCGCCGTGCGGTCGGGCCGCTTCGCGCTGGGCGAGCACCACGTCATCAGCACAGCGACCTCCGTTCTCGCTTCGGATCCCGCGGCCGGTTCCCGCGCGGCGGGCGGGAACAGCGCCGGACGCGGTCGCTCGCCGAGCGGCCGAGCGGCGCGTGCCCAAAATCCCCGTCGCCGACGTGGGAGAGGGGTCACCCCGTCGGCTCGAACCACGCCGAGACGTCCTTCTGCACCTGCTTGCCGGCTTCCTCCGCCGTGATCTCCCCGAGGAGCAGGGAGGCGAGCGCCATCCCCTCGGCGTCGCGGCCCAGGGGATCGCCGTACCCGAAGTGCACGCCCATCATGTACGGCGTTCCGTGCTCCTGGTACCCCCGCAGCATCGCGGCGAGCAGCGGGTCGGCCGGTTCCACGCCGGGAACGGCCGGGATCTGCTGCAGCTCCTCGGCGAACGCCCGCCCGAACTCCTCGGTGGCCATCCACGCCACGAGCTCGACCGCCGCGTCCTTGTTCTCGGAGGCGTTGTTGACTCCGTAGGAGCCGTCGGCGAAGCCGGGGGTCAGCGGCGCGTCGACCGGCGACCCCGGGACGACCGGGGCGTCGAAGTAGCCGATGTCCAGGTCCGGGTTGGCCTGCCGGAACGGGGCCAGTTCGAAGGCGCCGCCCGGGTACATCGCGGCCCTTCCGCTGGTGAAGAGGGTCTGGGCGTCCGTGTAGCCGACGGCGGTGACGTCGGACGGCAGGTAGGGCTTCAGGTCCGCGACCGCCCGCAGCGACGCCACGTAGTCGGGGTCGGTGAAGTCGGTCGTCCCGTCGAGCACCTTCTGGGCGAACGCGTCGCCGCCCACGCGGGTGGCGCCCATGGTCTCGCGCAGGAGGGCCAGCACCCACGGTTCCTGCCCGGAGGTGGCGAACGGGATGACGTCGGCCTTCTTCAGCGTCTTCGCCGCGTCGATCATGTCGCCCCAGGTCTTCGGGGGTTCGAGGTCGTGTTCGGCGAAGATCTCCCGGTTGTACAGCACGCCGAGTGTCTGCAGGGCGAAGGGGACGCCGTAGATCCGGCCGTCCTCGCGTCCGCGCGCGGCGTCGACGGTTTCGTCGGGCCAGGACGACAGGTCCACATGCTCGTCGAGCGCGGCCAGCTGACCCGCCTCGATGAACGCCTGAACGGGGCCGTAGGGCTTGAGCTGGACGATGTCGGGGCCGCCGGAACGCTGGGTGAGGCCGGTCTGCAGGATGGCGGGGTACTCGGTGTTCTTGTGGCCGGTGAACTCCACCTTCACGCCGGGGTGGCGTTTTTCGTAGGCGTCGAAGATCCGCTCGTACCCGGCGGCGTCCTCGGGCCGCCAGCTCCATACGGTGAGGGTGGTCTCCCCGCCTCCGTCGCCGTCCGGGCCGCCGTCGGTGCCGGGGGCGCAGCCCGTCAGCGCGGTCACCGCCGCCAAGGCGGCGGCGAGGAGCGTGATCGGCCGGGGGGACCGGTGGCGGGCGCTGGCCGATCGAGGGCGTAGCGCGCCGCGCGGCACGGTCCCGCCAGCGTGGGGGACGGTCGTCGACGGATGGGACATCGGAAAGACCCCTCTCGGTGCGACGGCGCCGTGCCGGTGACGGCGGCCGTGGTGGTGACCGTGTCGGCTGTGCCTGTCTGCCGCTCCTCTCGTGGCGGTCGGCCGCGGTGCTGTGGTGTCGGCCCGCCCTCCTAGCGCGGGTCGGCGGAACCGATACGGCGCAGCGCCTCGCGGACCTGTCCGCCCGCCGCCACGACCTCGGCCGCCGCGTGCTGGGTGTCCACACCGGTCAGCAGCGCGACCAGGGCGACCTTGGTGTCGCCTTGGGCACGGGCCAGCGCCTCGGCGCAGGCCTCCTCGGACTGCCCGCTGGCCTCGGTGAGGATGGTGACCACCCGCCCGCGCAGCTTGGCGTTGCTCGCGTTCACCCCCACCATCAGGTTGGAGTAGGTGTGGCCCATCCGCACCATCATCGCCGTGGAGAACGCGTTGAGCACGAGCTTCTGGGCCGTCCCCGCCTTCATCCGGGTCGACCCGGCGATGACCTCCGCCCCCGTGTCGACGCCGATGTGCACATCGGCGTGGGCGGCGAGCGGAGCGTTGGGGTTGGCGGACACCAGCACCGTGCGCGCACCCACCTCCGCCGCCCGGCGCAGTGCCCCGGCGATGTAGGGCGTGCGCCCGCTGGCGGCCAGCCCGACCGCGAGGTCGCCGTGCGTGAGATCCGCGGCGTCGGCGTAGCCGAGGTCGGCGTCGTCCTCGCTGCCCTCCAGAGCGTGGCCGAGTGCCGGTGAGCCCCCCGCGTGGTGCGCCACCACCAGCCCCTCTTCGACGCCGAACGTGGGCGGCAACTCGGCCGCGTCCATGCTGGCGATCCTGCCGGACGTGCCGGCGCCGAAGTAGTGAATGCGTCCCCCGCCGCGCAGCGTCTCGACACCCATGTCGACCGCCCGCGCCACCTCCGGCAGGACCGCGCTCACGGCGCGCGCGACGGTCGCATCCTCGGCGTTGATCTCCCGCAGCACGTCGATTGTCGGCAGCAGGTCGATGTCGTAGGTGCCGGAGTTCCTGCGCTCGGTCGGCGCCCGTACGATCTCCACGTGTCCCGCGGGAGTGGCTGACATGTCCAGTGGGCTCCTTTCCGCGCTGGCGCTCTCGTGGTCCGACTTCATGGCGGCCCCCTCTTCGTTGGTCAGGAGTCCGGACCCGCCGCGCGTGCTCCCTCGCGCCGTCGGACCGGCTCCGCATCAGCCGTCGCTGGCTCGGCTCTGCCGCCGCGCCTCACCGACGCGCAGTCCCCGTACCGCCTGGTAGGTGGTCTCCAGGGCCGTGCGGCTGTCCGCGTAGCGCAGCTGGGCGAGACCGACGAACAGGCAGTCGACCACGGTGAGCTGGGCGAGGCGGCTCGCCGTGGCCCCGGAGCGGAAGGTGGTCTCGCGTGCGGCGGTGGTCAGCAGATGATCCGCGCTCTGGCTGATGGGGGAGCGGGGGAAATTGGTGATGGCCACTGTTGTGGCGCCGCGGCGTTTGGCCTCGGCCAGCGCGTTGATCGTATCGATGGTGGTTCCGCTGTGCGAAATGGCGATGGCCACGTCGCCCTCGCTGAGCAGCGCCGCGCTCGTCAGCATCACGTGGTTGTCCGACCATGCGAAGGACGCGAGGCCGATCCGGTGCAGTTTCTGCTGGAAGTCGGCGGCGACGAAGGCGCTCGCGCCCACCCCGTACACGTCGATGCGCCGTGCCGCCGCCAGCGCCTCGACGACGGTCTCCAGCGTACCGACATCGAGCTGCGCCCCGGTGTCCTCGACCGCGCGGGCGTCGGTGTAGGCGATCTTCTCCACGACGGTCACCAGCGTGTCGTCGGGGTTGATATCGCTGGCGACCTCGCGTGCGCTGATGCCCGCGCCCCGGGCCTGCCCGACCTCGGTGGCGAGGGTGAGTCGGAGCTCGCGGTAGCCGGTGAAGTCGATGGTGCGGCAGAAGCGGATGACGGTCGCCTCGGAGGTGTCGCAGTCCTTGGCGAGCTGGGTGATGGAGGAGGCGGCAACGCGCTCGGGGTCGTCGATGATGCGCTCCGCCACGCGCTGTTCGGCGGGTGCGAGGGATGGCAGGAGTGACCTGACACGCAGTACTGTCGACGGCGGCGACTTGGCCGTGGCGTCGTCCGGTCTCCCCGTGCCGTTCGCGGTGGCGTCGCCCTCCGCCGTCATAGTCCTCACTCGCCTCTCGGCCGACGTGAATCGGCTGTCGCGATGGGGCGAAGTCGGCCGCTCCGTCCGGCAGCGGCCGTTCGGACCAGGCAGGGCTTCGCCTTTTTCGCCATGTTGGAAAGTTTCTTTCGGTCCAGCGCCGGAGTCAATGTACGAAGCGGATGAATTTTTGGTGGTTTCCGGCGGTGACACAAGTGGAGGGGGTGATGCGGTGTCGTTTGCGACCCCGCCGGACCGACCGGCACTGTAGAAGGGCCTGCACCGATCCCACAACACCCCGGGGGAATGTGAGGGGAGGGAAAAGCCGAGCCTACGGGGGTGTCGCCTTGGCGGATATCTCGTTCGGAGTGCTAGGACCGCTCACCGCTCAGGTCGCGGACGCCCCGTTCCGCCTCCGGGGTGGAAAGCGCCGAATCCTGCTGGCCACCCTCCTGCTGCGCGCCAATCGCACCGTCCCGGTGGAGGAGATCGTCGAGCGCATGTGGGGCCCGCGACCTCAGGGCTCCCGCATCGGCGCCCTGCAGGTCCAGGTGGCACGGCTGCGAGCGGCACTGGCGAAGATCCACGACAGCCCCCTGATCACCAGTTCGGCGTCCGGCTATCGCATCGAACTCGCCGCCCACCAGCTCGACCTGCTGCGCTTCCGTGAGCTGATGCTGGCCGCGCGGGAGGCCGAGCACCAGGGCGATCTCCCGCGCCGGTGCGACGCGCTGCGACAGGCCGTTGACCTGTGGCGGGGGCCGGTGCTGCTCGACATCTCCTCCGACACGCTGCACGAACAGGACGTCTCCCAGGTCCGGGAGGAGCTTCTGCGCGCGACCGAGGAGCGGTGCGGGGCCGAAATAGCACGGGGGCGGCCGGGGGAGGTGCTGGACCTGCTCGCGGGGGTAACGGCCCGGCACCCCGAGCGCGAGGAGCTCGTCCGGCTGCGCATGACGGCGCTCTACCAGTGCGGACGGCAGAGTGAGGCGCTGGAGGCCTACGAGAAGACGCGCCGGGTTCTGGCCGACCGGCTCGGCGTGGACCCGGGGCGGGGCCTGCGGGAGACGTTCCACGGCGTGCTCCGGGGCACGCTTGAAGCGCCGAGCGTGCCGCGCCAGCGTTCGGCGCGGATCACGGCGGTGCGGGGGCGGGCGTGGCGCGGGCAGCGTTCCGTCCCGGCGCAGCTTCCGGCCGACACGAACGGTTTCGTGGGGCGCGCGGAGGAGCTGGTGGAGGTGGAGCGGCGGGTCGGCGGGGGGCCGCGGTCGGCGGGCCGGGTACTGATCAGCGGGCCGCGCGGCGCGGGGTGCACGGCGCTCGCGGTGCACTGGGCGCATGGGGCGGCTCGAAGCTTTCCTGACGGCCAGCTCTATGTCGACCTGCGCGGGGAGGGCGGGGCACCGCTGCCGCCGGGGATGGTGCTGCGGCGCTTCCTGGGCGCTTTCGGCGTGGTCGAGGGCGTTCCCGTGGACACGGACGAGCGCGCGGCGCTGCTGCGTTCGGTGCTGGCGTCGCGCCGGGTGCTCATGGTCTTGGACAACGCGAACTGCGCGGCGCAGGTGCGCCCGCTGCTTCCGGGGGCGTCGTCATGCGGGGTCATCGTCACCAGCAGGTACTGGCTGGCCGACCTCATCGCGCGCGATGGCATGCCCGCGCTGGCGGTCGGCGCGCTCTCCGAGGAAGAGGCGGTGGAGCTGCTGCGCGACCTGGTCGGCGCGCGGCGGGCCGCAGCGGAGACCGGGGCCGTACGTCGGCTGGCCGAGGCGGCGGAGCGGCTCCCGTTGCCGATCCGGATGGTGGCCGCATGGCTGACGACCCATCCGGACAGCGGCATCGCGGAGCTGGCCGCAGAGATTGAGGCCCGCCGCGAGGCCGACGTGGTGGAGCGCGTGGCCGCTGCGCTGGGCGGCGACCCGCGCTTCCTGCTCGGTGATCCGCCGCCGAGCGGATGCGCCTGGCGAGAGTGACCATCCCCGCCGATCCCGCCAGGCGCCGGCGACCCCGGGAGGGGTTCGCCCCACTATCCCCGCGGACCGTCCGTCCTCCGGCCCCCGGGGATCCGGGACCCGCGGAGGGACCCGGCCCGCGTGCTGTGAGCGTGCACGGCCGCGGGGAAGTACCGGCCGTGCCTCGCTCTCAGCACTAGAGCTTGCCTGATCCGGCTTTCAGCGCACTTGGGGTTTGCTTTCACCCTGGTGCGCGGCGTCGGACAGGGCGGGAAATGTCGCGATATGCCCCGCGCATTGCCGACGAGGGGGAAGCGCATGGCAGGTGGTTCCGGTCAGGATCAATCACGGGACCAGTAGTGGCCGTCCGCGCCGCGGCCTTTCCCCGCGGGCGGAGGGCGCTCGCCTAGACGAGTGATTCCTTGTAGGGCTGTTAATGGTCGTATCCGGTGAGTGATCGGAGGACGGGATGGCCCATGCGGTGGTTGTTCCAGACCGCGGCGGTCAACGCGAGAATGCGCTGGCCGACCCGG